>PBLX01000001.1 GCA_002722435.1 Legionellales bacterium
GCACAGGGTAATAAAGGCCAACAGGGCCAAAAAGGTGAGGTAGGTAATACCGGAGCACAGGGTAATAAAGGCCAAAAAGGTGAGGTAGGTAATACCGGTGTACAGGGCAATAAAGGTCAAAAAGGTGAGGTAGGTAATACCGGTGTACAAGGGTCAATTGGTCAAAAAGGTGAGCAAGGTGTTAAAGGTCAAAAAGGTGAGGTAGGCAATACTGGGGCACAGGGTATCAAAGGCCAAAAAGGCGAGGTAGGCAATACTGGGGCACAGGGTCAAAAAGGTGAGGTAGGCAATACCGGAGTACAGGGCAATAAAGGTGAGGTAGGAGTAGACGGAGCACAGGGTGTTAAAGGTCAAAAAGGTGAACAAGGAATTGGCGGTAATACTGGGGCACAGGGTCAAAAAGGCGATGTAGGCAATACTGGAGCACAGGGTCAAAAAGGTGACTTAGGCAATACTGGAGCACAGGGCCAAAAAGGTGAACAAGGAATTGGCGGAGCACAGGGTCAAAAAGGCGAGGTAGGCAATACTGGGGCACAGGGTGTTAAAGGTCAAAAAGGTGAACAAGGAGTAGACGGAGCACACGGAACTAAAGGTCAAAAAGGTGAGGTAGGTAGTACTGGAGTGCAGGGAACTAAAGGTGAACAAGGAGTAGACGGAGCACACGGAACTAAAGGTCAAAAAGGTGAGGTAGGCAATACTGGGGTACAGGGTAATAAAGGCCAAAAAGGTGAGGTAGGCAATACCGGCGCACAGGGTAATAAAGGCCAAAAAGGTGAACAAGGAATTGGCGGTAATACTGGGGCACAGGGTATCAAGGGCCAAAAAGGTGAGGTAGGTAATACCGGCGCACAGGGTATTAAAGGTCAAAAAGGTGAAAAAGGACAAAAAGGTGAGCAGGGTATCAAAGGCCAAAAAGGTGAGCAGGGTATCAAAGGCCAACAGGGCCAAAAAGGTGAACAGGGTATCAAAGGTCAAAAAGGTGAACAGGGTATTAAAGGCCAAAAAGGTGAGCAGGGTATCAAAGGCCAAAAAGGCGAGCAGGGCCAAAAAGGTGAGCAGGGTATTAAAGGCCAAAAAGGCGAACAGGGCGTCAAAGGCCAAAAAGGCGAAGGTCAAAAAGGTGAAGTAGGAGCAACAGGCGCGCAGGGAATCCGAGCCGGTTCCAGGGCTTCCCGCACATTGACCGAATCCAGCAACGTCCTGACCTTCGGCTTTGACAACACCACCGACATGAAATTGAATCGCGGCATGACCTACGACATCACCAACAACACCAACAAAGCCCTGCGGTTCAAGAAGGACGGGGCCGACTTTGACCAGAACATTCGGCACAGCGACGGCAGCGAAGGCGCCAATGCACAGGGCAAAACCTCCGGAACGTTGACGATTGATATCCCCACCGACCAAACGTCAGGATTTGCCTTCCAAGCCGGCACCACGGGAGCCAACACGGTTACCACGAATCTGGAGACGACCGGCCCGATCACCCAAAAATTGTCTTTGGCGGTCATCAGTTCGCTGACTATTCTGGATGGTCTCGTGTACAGCCGGGACACCACCAACAACATCAGCAGCGACAACATCGGCTTCATCAAGTTGGTGTTCAGCGAAAGTACCCCGGATACGTACAAGGCTTTTGCGCGTCAATCGGCGGCCGTATGGGCGGATATTATCGATGCCACGATTTGGAACGCTCCGTTTGCTTCCATCAAACCCGATGGATTTTCCGTGACGATGAACATCGAATTGTCCAATCAAGGATCAAATGAAACCTTGGCCTATGCCGGTGTAACGGACGCGTACATCGTGCCAAAACAAGCGTACCATACCAGAGACGATTACTTGTCCTATACCAGTGGCAACACCACGGGATTCTTGATTCCGACCGCCGGATTGATGAACATCAACACCGCGTACACCTCTTCGATGGAGGCGAACAATACGATAGTTGACGTCATCACCCACGAAATGGGCCACATCCTCGGTTTGGGATCGTTCTGGGGAGCCTACAACGAACACCAGGCCGGGAAAGTGAGCGGGTATGCGACGTACTGGAAGGGTGGGCAGTGCAATGCGCACTACCATAGCATTGGGGGAAGTGGTGACGTGAAGATAGAGGATAGTTACGGGGCAGGGACGCAAGGCAGTCATTGGGACGAGGCGGTGTTCGACACGGAGATCATGACTGGATTTGCGGAGAATTCCGATATGCCGATGTCGAAACTGACCGTGTTTGCGTTGGCGGATATGGGGTGGAAAGTGAACCCGGACGCCGCAGCGGTGGATGCATTTACCTTGCCTTCGAACGTATCGGCTCCAACGGGCGGAGCGAATTGTTGCAGCGTATTGGATTTCGACACGAGTGGCATAAAAGAATTGTAAAAAAAAAGTAAGAATTAAGTTTATTTTTAACACTCTCGCGAAAAGGACAAACACTAGGTTTTTAATTGGAAATAAAAAATGCGTTTTTTTTTGACGCGTATGGATAATAATTGACATAAATATAAATATATATATATAATATATAATATGTTTTTTACATATAAGAAAAAGATATAAAAGAAACAAAACCAAAACAAAGTTGTAGCACACAATAAGAACAAAGAATAAAGGGATAACCAATCAAAAAACAAGTGTAAGATTCCAAAACAAAACATGAAAAAACGAACATTGGAAAGACCTGAAATTGCAGGATCATCCAAAAAGCAAATTGTATTATCAACAAGACAATTGAATGCGCTACGCGAATTGAAACATTGGCATGATGAAAATGAATTTACAGGTCGTTTCGATGCAATGGATGATCCCACAAGTGACATGGAGACACTGAAAGAGTTGTGTGAGGATGCAAGTATTGAATATTCATTGGTCAAGGAATTGTGTGGAGATGAAAAATGGATCGAGTATGACGAAAATTGTGAGACCATTCAGACATTTATGAGGATGGAACGCAAACAAAAAAAGCCAGATGAAATCCTAGTAGAGTTACAAAAGGAACATGAAAAATGTTTAACGGAATATCAAGAAGGGTGCAGACGACTTAGAGCAGAATATGATGCTAAAGTAGCAAGAATTGAACAAAAGAAAAAATTACTAGGACATTAAACATTAAAATTTGAATAAATAAAATAAATCTAAAATATTAAACTATATAAATACTTCTTACGTTTTTCTTGAAACGTTTCTACGTGTACATGTCTCCGTCATCGTTGGGTACATAAGCCTCCGGTTCGTTCACAAAATCGTCCAAGGACCCGTGCGAGGAGTATTTCTGCACCACCAAGTCGAGCATCTGCGTCAATCGGTCGTCGGTCACTATGGTGCTCGCTTGCGAGTCTAAATAGATCCGCAATCGATCGACGGCGGGGTCTACTTCTTGCCTTTCCTCCTCGACCACGTCCTCCATGCCACTGTCCTGAAAATACTCCGCATCCCCCACCCCCACAATCCACTTCGTGCTTTGCAATCTGGTGTTGTTGTCCGGCTTGGGCTTCTCGGCCGTCTCGATGCGCACAAACCGCCTTTGCTGCGTAAACGCGGCAATGATGCGATCCGTTTCCCACGGCTGCAACTGGACTCGCTGGGACATGATGGTTTGGGCGAAATCTTTCACTTTCGCTACGAATTCGGTGACGCTAATGTAGGCCTGGGGGTTGAAGACCAATCCGTATTTTTCGCTAATGCACATCTCGATCATGTTGGTCCGCATTCTGGACCGCTCTCTAACGGTGCGGAAGTAGTCCGGACAGACGTCCCAAAATTTTGCCGTCCCGTGCTTCTTTGCGAGGTCCAAATACAACCCCGCGGCCTTCATGATGATGGCCCCGATTTCCGACCGCAATCGCTCCTTGTACAAGCCATCCATGTGCAAAATGTTCTTCAAAAACTCGATCACGACTTTCCTACGATGGATGCTCCCGGCTTCGTCCTGGAATTCGTAAATAGCCGTGTTGGAAATCAGTATGATGTGGGCTTCCTGCCTCGCCGTGATACTCTTGTCCCCTTTGACCGTGGCGCAGACCCAATCCCCGGCCGCAAAGGCGCACAAAGCGGTCCTGCCAAACGACTTGTGCAACCGATGATCGACTTCCGGCCCGATGATGATGCGTTTGTTGATGAGGTCCCCTTCCACGAACTTGTCCTGCGCGTTGTTGTTTAGAATGGCGATGTCGTCACGCTCGAACAGCATCTGTATCAACTCCGCGATCATGCTTTTACCCGTGCCGCCTTTTCCCAGTATGTTGACAAATATTTGCCACTTGTCTTTTTCGTTGCAGTTGTACAGTACCCTACCGAACAACAACGCAATGCACCACGAGCGGACGGTATCATCCACAATGTCCTGATCGAAAAACAACTTGTCGAGGTACGGCGTTTCGATATCTTGATACGCCATCGACCTCAAGCGCCACGGGCAGAACCCCTCGCAATTTTCGTTCGGGTGATCGTTTTCCAACATCCCACATTCGTTGCAAACGACGTCCATGGCCGGTACAAACTCTGGGCACGTGGTCCCTGCCACGTGCGCTTCGTTGCAAGTTTCGCAGACGTGCCTGCCATAGCGATTCAGCCGAGGTTTGGTGTTCATTTCCATGTTGGCGTGGGGAGGTCCTTCTTCGTCGTTGGTGGTGGGCGCTCCCATCAATTGGTTCAAGATGCTCCGCCAATCGCACCACACGTTTTCGAAATAGGTCGTGGAAATCAAGTCTTTCGGTGCCTGACCTGCCTTGCAACGGCACTCATCTCCTTCACAATCGCCTTGATTATCACACATGTACGGGAAAAATTGAGGACGGTCGCCGATGTACAAGATCCCGTTCTGGAAACTGAAGGCATGGCGGTGCAATTTCGCATGCTGGACGAGGGGATCCGACCGGTTTTTGACAAAGTAATCGACGACGGATCTGTTGCAGGACGATCCATTTTTGGTGAGGGCGGAATGGATGGACCCGTACTTGCACTTCTCGTTGATGTAGGACTCGATCGTGGATTCGTGGTAGACATGTTTGTCGATCTTCACGTAGGCTTGCGTGTTGATTTTGTGGGTTCCGACTTCTTCCAGTAGTGGCCGGAACACGTGATCTTTTTCCCATTGGCGAACGTCGTTGCATTGGGGAGGCATCTTGTGCAAATGCCTGCCGCGGTTGCAATGGGCGCACAACGGGTGCAAGCGGCCGTTTTCTTCGATGTGGACGACTTCGTAATGGGGGATCACCTTCGGCTTGAACAATTCGTACCCTCGGATTTTCAATCGATCCAGCATCATGTTGGTGGCGACGAAATGTTTCACTTGCTGAATATTCGTGTTTTTCGGATCGGGCGTCGCATTCATCAAATTGAACTGGGTCATCAACGACTGGTTCTCCGTGAACATAGGGATTTGATCGAACAAGACTTCCACCTCTGTTTTTTTCGCTTCCACCATGTACAACAGCAGCATTTTTTTCAAGACGCAACTGCTGTACATGCGGTGGATGGTCTTTCTAATACTCCCCAACTCCACCACTTCCCCACCTATCGTGGGATTCGA
This sequence comes from Legionellales bacterium, assembly GCA_002722435.1. Taxonomy (GTDB): domain Bacteria; phylum Pseudomonadota; class Gammaproteobacteria; order Comchoanobacterales; family Comchoanobacteraceae; genus UBA7916. Next base: position 5,531 of record PBLX01000001.1, read on the forward strand.
GCGAATGTCCCGCTCCTCGTACAAATCGTACCATCCAACGTTATGCATCAAACCGCTGGTAAGATTCACATGGTTGATCAACTCGCAAAACGAGCGTTCCACAGCCTCTTTGTCCCTTTTAATATCGTTGTTGGATGTCCTGTACTGAAACACGTCCGCCTCGTCCTCTTCCAGCCCGAATTGATGCCGTACCTCACTCGACTCCGAATTGATCAAAATTCGTTGCAAATTGTTCCAATATTCCACAATTTCCATTTGGTCATCCTCTGAATATTCCTCATCTTCCGCATACAATTCTGCCAATTCTATCAACCGATTCTGGTCCAAACGGCTACGATAGGCACGAAGACGGTCTGCCTCGTCCTCTTCCTCCATTTTGTGTATTTACGGGGTTGTATTTTTTTTTATGTATGTGTCTCTGTTTTTGTTTGGTTTATACTTTATAATTGAATGGTCTGCCGCCAAAAAAATACCGGTTTACCGCCGATGAACCCTATTACCAACCCTAAATTTTCAAAGGTACCAGCGCCTCCCATTTGTCCATCTCGTGCCGGCACATGGGGCAAGCCACCACGTGCGCGGACACGCTTTTCAAATATTTGGTCCAGCACTCCGCATGGAAGGTGTGCCCGCACCGCGTACGAATGCAAGAGTGGACGAAATCGCTCTTGCAGATGCAGCACACGTCGTCGCTGGGTAAATCTTCACATACGTGCACCGCCCCGTTCAGCATGTGCCAACCCCGCTCAATCAACGCCTCGGCTTCCTTGACTTTCTCTGAATCGAAGCAATTTGCGTTCAGCAGGTGGAATTCGCGATTCCGGCAGTGCTCCAAGATGGTCAACAGCGGCGACGGGTGACTTTGAAAAATACAGGGCTGAAATGCCGTCGGCGCAGAAATGCCCAAACCAGTTCGGGAGAGGCACAGGGAGTTCACATCGATGTTGCGACAAGGCAACTCTTTTTGCATGCATTTGTAGTACGTCATCAAAACTTTCACATTGCGATCGATGTGGTCGAAGGTATAAGAGACTTTGGTCTCGCTCAAATTGTTGCCGTTCACGATTTTTCCCACGATGGCTTCGTGGATCAGCCGCTCCACGTAGTTCATCGACGAGATCGGAGCATGCATCGTGATGATGCCGCCGCTGTCCACGAAGTCGTGCAAATCTATGTTAGCCATGCTATCGCGGACAACGGCCCCATACAAGACGGCGTCGAAGAGGAGGAACTGACGGATCAACCAGTCGCTGAGCAACTGGAACATCGTTTTGGCAAGGCAGGCACAATCGACTTTCGTCTTCCTGAACTTAGGGTTTTTTTTCTACCCAAAGTAAAAACTATGCCCTTGAGAAAAAGAGATATTTTGCGATTGGAAGGAGGCGGACCCAAAAACATAGTGTTGCGAAGGGAGTACAATCGACAAGCCCGCATGCGCCGATTGGAAGGTGGTGCAGGAAAAAGAAAAAGGCAAGAGGAAGGTGGCTCATCCAAGAAAAAGGCAAAAAAGACAGAGGAAATAAAGTGGAAGCCGGGACGAAACTTAGGACCCTGCGTGGAATGCGCTAGCGACGAGGACAACCGTGCGTGTCGGTTCCGTACCAAAGACGAATGCGACGAATGGCGGGATAGCCCGCCTGTGCACCCAGAACGCGATCCTAGACGTATACTTGAAGTGGCAGTGCAAAACGATAGGAGGGGATTGATCGACTTGCAAGGCGTAATTGATTACAACGACCCGAACAACCGCGAGTTACTACTTGCGGAACTGACACGAAATGGCCAGTTGTTGCAAACCTTAAACACCGAGTTACGAGCAGATTCAGTGGTGATCCTTGCTGCGGTTTCAAATGAAGGGTTTGCACTTCAATTTGCTTCGGAAGAGTTGAAAAATAACAGGAACATTGTAATGACGGCGGTGTCAGAGGATGGGCAGGCACTTCAATTTGCTTCGGAAGAGTTACAAAATGACTACAATATTGTGATGGTTGCGGTGTCTAATGTTGGTTGGGCACTTGAAGACGCCTCCGAAACGTTACAAAACAACTACGACATTGTTCTGTCTGCCGTTTCTAATGAAGGAAATGCACTTCAATATGCCTCCGAAGAGTTGCAAGCCAACTATAATTTAGTGATGACGGCCGTGTCGAACGACGGGAAGGCACTTCAATTTGCCTCAGAAAATTTACAAAACAACTACAACATCGTCATGGCAGCCGTATCTAACGATTGGGGATATGCACTTGAATATGCCTCCGAAGAGTTGCAAAACAACCCTAACATAGTGATGGCGGCCGTATCTAACGATGGCTATGCACTTCAATATGCCTCAGAAGAGTTACAAAACAACTATAACATAGTGATGGCGGCAGTGTCAGACGATGGGGAGGCACTTGAATTTGCCTCAGAAGTTTTGCAAGACCATGACATGATCGTTTTTGTGGCCGTATCTAACGATGGAAATGCACTTGAATATGCCTCAGAAGAGTTACAAAACAACTATAACATAGTGCGGACGGCCGTGTCTCAGAATAGAGACGCACTTCAATTTGCCTCAGAAGATTTACGACAAACCTGGCGTGACGTTACGTATCGGTGAACTTAATTTTTGTGTTCTGTTTCCGAATAAAAAAATTGTACCCCAGTATCAAAACATGTTAGCCGTGCCCACGACATCCCGCCCTTCCAACGCCTCTTCCGACCTGCCGTCGTTCGCCACCACCGTTCCGCTGACGCAGGCCGATTTCACCAACGGGACCTACCGCATCACCTCCCCTGGATCGTACGTGCTTACCGAAGACATCGTGTTCGAACCGGCCGATTTCACCCCGTCCGGGGACCAATACAGCGGCGGTGCTTACCATCTTGGATTTTTCGCCGCCATCACGATCGAAACCTCCAACGTCCTCCTCAATTTGAACGGGTTCACCCTCTCCCAATCCAAACTGCACCATTTGCAGCAGCGATTCTTCGCCCTGATTGAACTGGCCGATCAACCATTCTTGCCGTCACAAGGCCCATCCCATTTCGGCGACGAACTGAACGCGGCCTCGTCGGTGTGGATCGTCAATGGGATTCTGGGCAAATCGTCCCACCACGGGATCCACGGAAACAACAACCGCGACATCCACATCCAAAACATCTGCGTCGAGGATTTCGAAGTCGCGGGCATCGCTTTGAACGGATGCAAGGACGTGACCATCGAGCAGTGCAGGATAGGACCCTCCAGCCAGAACGTCCCCGTCTCCGCAGCCTACTCCCAAGCGAGGTTCCTGCTGCCCATCCTCAAGCAAGTCACCGGCACCTTACCCTTGCGCTCTGGCGTCACGGCAGCCACCGTGCTAGCGGACTTAGAAACCCGGATGGAGGCAACGAAAACCCAAGTGATGGCGGGAGAACCCGTGACTGATGAAATGTTCGCGTTGCCAGGTGGCTTGACAGATGGTGCTGTGGTGGGCATCCAAATCCATTCACCTGGCGTTGCTATCAATGGCTTTCAGAAAGATTGGGAACGAGGCAGTCAAACCAATATTGTCATTAAAAATTGCCATATACAAAGGTTGAATGCCAAGTCTGTGGAAGTGGTGGCCTACAACAAGTTGAACCCCGACCCAGCGCTGTCGTACGCCAGCAAAAAAGTTCAATCCGGAATTTTCGGTGCGGTCCTACGTTTCGAGCGCATCATGGATGCCGACGGAACGTACAAGCCAGACCCTTTGACGGACGGGTTGTTCGCGGTGTGGAGGCATTTCGGCAAAGGGAACATCGACGATTTGGTGTGGCAGTGGGCGATGAAAGGTGCGGACTTTCATACTTTGTATCCTGTATTGGCCGGAGACAGCATGCACCATGTCATGAAAGGGAACATCGGCATCTTTTTGTCGGGTTGCAAAATCTTCACGGTGGACAACGTCACCATCGAGAGCATCTTAAATCAAGGCGCTATGTCGGCAGTCCATCTGCCAAACGCGCAGTTCCATTCCGGCATGAACATGCCGAGGTACAACGGCAACATGTGCCGGGGAATGATGCTCGCAACGTGCTTTGGCGGTCTAGTGAAGAACGTAAGTATCAAAGACTTGTACTGCATGCAGCCGCCGATCGGGATCGAGACGTTCGGTCCGACTGGGAATGTCGTGGTGGAGAATCCGACAATCCTGATGCATCGCGGGGTGGCGTTGTTGGGAAAAGGAATCGTGCAACAAGGAGATAAAAAAGCCATGCACTGGCATTAAAAAAAATCCCAATTCGTTTATGTATACACAAAATCTAAATTATATTCTTTTTAAATTTTCATAATTTAATGATTTTTTATTATCTCTTAACTTTTTAAATTCTAACACTACATTTTTAAGGTCAGAATCTTCATGCACCAGAAAATACAGCATCATCAACAAAATGCAAATCACAAGGAATGGTCGCATGTTTTTTCTAAACCACAACATTTTTTCTCCACCCCAATCAAATGATAGTTCTTCTTCTACTTGTGATAGTTCTTCTGCTTGGGATCCTTATATATCCTGATAAAGTACCTTATATTGTGGCCAAAGTAAAGACAATTGGGGTATTCAACATGACACCGATAAAAAAAATATTGGAACCGTCGTTGTACGAACGCTTGAATCGTATGAGCAAACAAGTGTATCAAAAGAAAGACTATCGAATCAACACTTCTTGGGGCAAAGGTGTAAAGGACTTTAGCAAGCCAGTCTTCGTTCATACTATACAAGACGCATCGATACGGAACGAAGTACAGGCAAATTTGTTAAGACTCGGGATAAAGCGACCAATGAAAGATGTCATGTTGTATTTTTGGATTCCGGGGTCGTATATCCCATGGCATNATGATGNAATTCACACGGCTGGTTTGACCATTTACTTGAANNAATTTTGGAAAGTCGAATACGGGGGTTTGTTCCAATTCACCACCACATCCAACGTCGTCGAAACCATCGTTCCATCTGGAAACGTGGGGGTGTACCAAGAAGGAGGAGTGCCGCACAGCACAACCGTCGTCGCTAAACATGCGCCGGTAAGGAGAACACTACAGGTATTTTTTCAATAAATGAAAAATGAGATGCCGTGATGACATTTATAACAAACACCAAAAAAATGAATAAACCCGAACTTGCCATAATCATAATCATTGTTTTATTCATGGTTGTATTCACACGTTTGATGCTGTCCACCCAAATGCAAGGGCCCACAGGTCCTGACAGTTAAGGAAGCAATGCAGTGTTGTACGGGCCTTCAACAAAATAGCAGTTATAATATTTTTACTTTTGTTGTAGATGGTTCTTCAAGTGGTCTCGTTCGATTCCAGGAGGGTGCAATGTTTTAAAGAAGGCAATTGCTTCCACCGGAGTGTACGTTTCTTCTTGCATCAGGTACCGGCAGACGATGTAGCCAGTCCTGTTCAACCCATGCGTGCAGTGGACCAGTAAGGTTTCCGTTGGATGGGCGGCATGGAAGGCTTTCATGAATTGGATGCACTTTCGCACTTGCTTTTCTTTGATTCGGGAGCGGGGGCCGCCTTGCAATCGAATCTGACGATAGTTGGGCCATTGCTTTTCCCAAATCGGCGGGGACTTCCCCTGCAAGTCCAGTATCCCTGCGACATCCTTCAAGTCCTCTTTCGAGTTCGGTCGGGGCCTTGGGAGAATCCAGTACATCCCACTCTTCGTTGGAGATGACGTTGGACAGCAGTTCGATGGGCGGTTTCGGGCTTTCGCTGCTGGGTCGCTCGATGCCGTATACGATGGAAGCGTTGGTCTTGAAGTTCAAGTCGTGCAATCCGTGGGCAAAGTGGCAGTCGCTCCCTCGTTTGCAATACCCGTTTTCAAAGTGGCGGCAAAGTCGCACTTTGAGCGGAAGTTCCATTTAATTGGGGGTCGAAAAAAATCCGCGACTCGTATGACCACGGACACAAGAATATTTTTTTCCGGATTGAATAATAAACAATCACACCACCATGCCGAACGCGTACATGACCAAAATGGCAAACGCCAAAAAGCAAAATTTGGCTTCCTTTACATACACCGGCGCCGACAAGATCGAACGGACCTACAAACGCACCGTCTTGAAAAGTGGACTGGTAACATACAAATGCGTCGGAGAGAATTGCAAACCAAAGCGTAAAAAAAGCAAGAAACAGCAGCGCAAAGATTTGGCGAGAGCAGCAGCAAAAGCCGCCAGAACACGATCGAAACGCATGAGCAAACGAGATCGAAGAGCACGTAGAAAATCGAAAGATTGTGGCATAGGCGAGCGTTACGTCAGAGGGAAAGGCTGTGTCCTGCGCCAACAATCTCAATTTGCAGGAAAATTCATGACTGGATTTGGCGGTGGGAAACGAAAATCAAAATGCAAAGACTATAAAATTCGTAAACCGGCTGGTACTAGATGCCGTCCAGGCCCAAGAACACCTTGTAAAAATCCATACAAAAAACGCAGTCAAACAGCCAACAAACATGGGAAGTATGTATGCAAAGACCGTAAAAGGAGAGCCAATCTTACCGGTTTGGCAGCACTAGGGTTTGGAGGCGGAAAACGAAAAATTCGCGTCGGTCCTCGGGGCGGCAGGTACGTCTTGAAAGGTGGAAAAAAAGTATATTTGTAAGTTGTAAGTTCAGATTTTTTATTTTCCCAGACTCTAATAAACACACCATCACCAAGAAATTAGGAGAAGAGTGGCACAACTTGGGAGGCAGTAAAAAACATCCACCAGGAAGAAGCAGCCCGCTTAAAAAGTATTTACGATCGTAAAAAAGAGCAGTGGTTAAGTCGTCAAAAAATTTATATTGTCAATTTTTTTAATCGTACTGGTTCTGCCAATTCACCACCGTCTGCCCATCGTTGGTCGCTTTGACGACGCGAGTATTTTTCTTTCGCATCTCGTTCTCCTTCTCGTTCTTCTCCATCAACATCTTCATCTCGTTCTCGTCTTCTTTGTCGCAGTAATATTGCTCGTGCAAGTCCCAGAAAATCTGGCGGCCGACGCGAAATGCCGGCAAATTTGGATTGGCCTTGTACCAAAACACCGAATCTTCGATCTTGTTGCTTTTCGACGCTTTGGAATCGTACACCAGACATTCATAATTTTCCGTGGTAGCGTCCATCGTCTTTGCGAATTGGGCATAGGTATCGAAGAACCCGAAGAACTGCTCCCACGTTTTGCGCCGCGAGGATTGGATGTTGTCCCGCAACTGGAACACCACATCGACCTGACTTCGCAAATCGGGAGGCATATCCATCGCGTACTGCTGGCAATTCATGAAAAAGATACGTCGATGACCTGGAAGTTTGGTTAGAATGTATGTTTTTGAAATTTGTATATAAGGTTTACTTACGCCCGTTCATGAACAATTGCCTGAATACCTTGCCTGTTTCTCCACGAAAGATCCCTTTGTCGTACATGCAGTCGTCCAACAGCAAGAACACGTTGGAGCCATGCCCCCGCTTCCAGTGCTGCCGCTGCAACGCCATCATCTTTTCGACAGCGGGCTGGTTGAAATCGTTGTAGATCCACGAGGAGGGCAAAAACGTGCCGAGACTCTCGCTGGATTCCTCGGTCGGCGACATGGCAACTCCAAAATCCAACTTGTCCTTGACGTGGTACATCAAATCCCGCATCAGCGTGGATTTTCCGGTGCCCCGCTTCCCCAGCAAGAGGATGACGGCATCTTTCTTTAAAGTCGTCGGGTCCCACTTTTTGATTTTCAATTTGGACATACTGATTTTACAGTTTCCTGCTAAAAAAAACCCGTTGATTCCCAACGCAAAAAAACCTCGCCGGTTCCACAAAATGTATATCCCGTGCGCCAGCATCTTGTTCGACCTGTTGCCGTTCCTCGACGGTATTTTGCCGCTGCGAGCCACCTGCACGTTTTACCTCGAGCACTGGATGGAGTACAAAGCGCACAAGTACGATCACGATTTTCAACTGATTTATCCCAGCCGGTCCATGATCCGGATCGACCAATGCATGTTCTGCTTGCGGTGCAGTTCCAAATCCAAATCGTACTGCATTCGCTTCGGTTCTTACCCCCGAGGTGTATTTGTATACTGCCCAAACTGTACGTACCCGTTTGTGCTGAACTACAAAAAATACATGGAGCAATCGTCGAAGCAGGTCGTAGTCAACACCATCCTGCCGACGCCATGCCAAGTACCTCGATCGAACGGCGGCACCTCGGAAGGATGGGCGATGCGAGGCTACCTCACCCGCAAGAACGACGTCGCGTGCGCGTGGGAGGAGAAGGGCGGGTATTTCGAGAAGTACGTTCCGCTGAGACAAATGTCGGCGCAACTGATCGAGCCGCCACGGTACATGAAGTATTTGTGAAAAAAATGTATTGTTTTTTTCTCAACTTAACCCAAATGATATTTGTATTGATACTTGTTTTGGTACTTGTGGGAATATTATCCCATCATTCCACGGCACTCAAGCAGGATCTCATGGCGCGGGCCGAAGCATTGGAGCAACTTATCGCAACCCAGTCGCTTCCTCCCATAATAAACATTCAAGGAAACATCTTCAATCCGTCCAAAATTGTACGAACCAAAGAGGAAGTGGAGGACATTTTGAACCTGTTTGGTAACGACCTAGTTTATAAGTGGGACCGCGGCGTGATCCAGTACCAATTCGGCCGGTTGGATCTGGCCCCGCACTTGATCTTGAACAAGTACCGGGTGGCAGACGTGGTGTTGATCGCGGCGCATGAAATCCTAGCGCACCACATGCAGCGGTTCAACTTGTTCCAGACGGTGGCATCGAAGGAGAAAGAGGCGATGGACGTGGAGGGAAAAGTGTTGGACATGTATGGGTTGGAACGAGTCAAGAACGAGTGGAAACTGATGCGGCTGGTGCGCGCCATGATGGGCCTAGCGAAGGATCCAAAGGTCGTATGGAATCGTTTCCCACACTCGCGATTTTTCACGTACAAGGAAATAGTACAGGCAGATGCTGCCAAATGGCTGTATTACATATAAAAATTTTACTCCACTACTCGATATACAAAATAAGATTGTCCTTCCGGGCTGCTTCGCTTGATTTCTACCAATTCTCCTGGTGTCGCACCATAGTATTTCGCAACCGGGTCGGTCCTTAGGATTTTCGGGCATTGATTCAAGTGCACTGAGTGCTTCAGCAAAAATTGATCGGTTTCTTCGCTATCCATAACGCGATGTTGCGGCACCAACACGTGCTTCGTTACATTGTAATACAACCGTTTGGCTTGGAATGTTTCGACGTTGTTGTACTCTTTGATGGCTTGTTTCGCGTAATATGTGACACTGCTCTCGTACACCAGAATCACCCGGTCCGCCTCGTTCTCTTCTTTGATCTCTTCCAAGATATCTCGAATATCATGGACGCCTAATCCTTTTTTTTTATTGAAGCAAACATGCATCGTATGGTCATTTTTCTCTCCCACAATTTTCATTGCCTCCGGTTGGTAGCAAATGTTCTCGTAACCCCGGTCGGTCAGCATCTCCGACACCGTCTGGGAACACTTCTTGTATTGCATCATAATCTTTGGCGTTTCTTCCAAAAATACGTTTTCCAAATTTTTGGATGAACTTATCGAAACAACTCATGATATTTTTGATTGTTATATACCTCGCATTTATTTGTTGGTTGTTGTATTTCATGCATCCATACCGGTTTACCGGTAAATCGAAAACGGATGGATCGGATCGAAATCGATTTTCGTCAAGGAGGATTGATCGGACTCTGAATCTGACTCGTTGACGGTCACAAAGAATTCCGCCACTTTGGTCTGAATGATTTCCACGTCTCGCTCCGTCAATTGGCCCGTCTGATTTTCCACCTGTTCCGCGTCGTGTTTGTATCGTTTGATGGTTTCTCGCGGTATAGGGAGTGAAGAATACGGGACTTCGTAGGGTAGCGTAAAACGATAAACTTTGATTTCATGGATAGAAGGATCCATGGCATCGGCTACCGGCAACTGCATGCATAATATTGGCATGTGGTCCGGACATGCCAAGTAGATTTTGTTCTTGTCTTGCTTCACTTCGGCGATGTAAGCCGTATGCGTTTGTGCGGTGTTTCCCATTTTTTTTTCTATTGATCCAATAAAATCATGCAGGAAGTGACCGAACCCGCACCTATACGAGACGATATCACGGACCAGTTGAAGGCGTTGGGGCAGCAGTTGAAGCAATCGAACAAAGGAAAGAAGAAACCCAACACGTTCTCTCCGTTTTGCGCCTGGATCCTCGATGTGCACCACGTAGTGTTACAAGGTATGATACCAGGAATGGAGATGGACACCGCAAAATTGTCCAGGTTGATCCAGCAATACGAATCGGAGATTGAAACCTTACCATGCGACTTGAAACAGGGAAGCGATGCACGGCACACCATCTTGAAGCAGAAAATTCAAGTGCAAGACAAAGCATACGAGATGATTGCAACTGCGGTGGTTCAGTCATGGGATCGTGTCCATCGCCTCAAACAAGAGTACGAGAAGCGGAACCAACGCCGCAACATAGATACCGACAACACCGCGCTGCAGTGGGTGCAATGGGTGGAAACCAACATCCCTGGCCCTAACAACAAGACGCGTCAAGTGTTTCGGGAGGAAAAAGACAAGATACCATCAAGCGTGGAAAGCACGTATCTGGAATCCCACGCGGCGGCAAATGCGGCTTTAAAGGCACTCGACGAGGTGCGAAGGTCGATGAACGAGTTTTGGACCAGCGCCGACATCAATACACCGCTGGACACCATGGAAACGCTGCGCCAGCAGGAAACAAATTTGATGCAGGCGGCGGTGGAAGCGGTGCAGTACCGGACGGTGGCACGACATCGCATGTTGGAAGAGAAGCACCGCCAACTGCTGCCCAACTTGCCGATGGAAGACGAGGGGGTGGACATGGAAGACATCGAGTTGCTGAAGGCGCAAATCTTAGGCACCATCAACGACGAGAAGTTGCGGCGCAAAGCGTTTCGGTACCAGGAGGTTCGCGAAATGATTATGAATGCCGTCATGTACGAGATATCGCGAATTCAGAGTGCAGTCAGCACCTTGTACCAAAGCATGTTGGTGCAAGTGCAAGCGTGCAACGACGACTTGAACGTCGTGGAGCAGCACCTAGCGCGGCAAAAAAAGGACGTTCCGGAATTACCGGATTGCGAGCATTCGATGGAGTTGAAGCGCCGGCAAGCGGTGTTTCGAATCGTCAAAAGCCATTCGTTCGTGTGAACATTTTTGGAAAAAAATATTATTCCTATAGAATTAATCCTGCAACAGGTGCATCATCACGTGCCGGCTCAACCGGCAGTCCTGCTTCACATTCCCCACGAACCCTTCTCGTCGTCTTATTCGCATGATTCTTTCCTCGATCGTGTCTCGCAGAATCAGCCGATGCACGTGGACGTCCGACACCTGCCCGATCCGGTGCACCCGCCCAACTGCCTGGTCCTCTAAGGCCTCGTTGACCGCAGGCTCCACCAGCACGACGTCCGTCGCATTGTTCAAGTTGATCCCGCATGCCCCGCTCCGCATCGACAAGAACAAGATGGTGTCCTGCTCGTCCACGAAGCGCTGCAACTCCAACGCCCGTTTTTTTTCCGCCGTGGAACCTTGAATATGGCAAGTCGGATGCGGGCACCTCTTCATCAATTGATTCAGCGTCTGGAGGTACTGGGAAAACACCACAATCTTCGCATTCGGCCGCTCGCTTCGAATGGTTCGAATGCAATCGAACACCGCCAACAACTTGACGGAAGGTGGTTCCTCCTCTGCTTTTTCTTCTTCCACTTCGGGCGCTTCTTCCACCAACCGCAAGGTTTGCGACTGCTCGATTCGCGATCGACACAAAGGGCACCGGGTCACGCGACTGCTGCCGTGGCGAAACAATTGCAAGGAACATTCCATGCACAAGATGTGGCCACATCGAGTAATCACCGGGCTTTCCGGCGCGCACAAGCAGATCGGGCACTGCCGGTCTTCCACCACCTCCGCAATGCTGGACACCACCGACGACGACGAAGACGATGGTCTCCGAATGGGTGGTTGATGTTTCAAGGAACCATTCGAGCAGTACCGCCGCAACTGCTCCACATGGCCCATCAACTCCCCCATCGACATTTGGCTCGTCAGCGTCGGACGCAACGATTCGTACGCTACCGTGGGATCCAACGCAAGCAAGGTTTCGTGCACGTGGATCGGAGGCAACTGGATGATCGGGTCGCCGTTGCCGTACTGCTGCCCTCTGGTGTAGGCATGGCACATCCGCTTCAGCAAATACGACAGCCGGTTGCCCTTTTGGAACACTTCCCTCGATCGAAACAGGCTTTGGAACATCCCGTTCGTCCATTCGGTCGGGTTGAACATCTTGAGTTGGCCGTAAAAATCTTGCATTCGAGTCTGTATGGGCGTGGCCGTCACCAGCCATTTGTTCCGCGCTTTCAAAGCATACAGAAACGTCGCCGTGACCGACGTGTGATTCTTGATGTTGTGGCTCTCGTCCACCACCAGCCGGTGCCAATCTTTCTCCAGCAGCGGCGTGTTGCTGGTTCGCGAGCGCATGACCCCGTAGGTCGTCAATACCACGTCGACTTCCAAATCCACGTCCTGCTTCTTCGCGCCGTGGTAGACGCCCACGCTCAAATTCGTCTTGTTCTCCAATTCTTTTTTCCACTGGGAAAGTAAGGTTGTTGTGGTGATTACTAGCGTTGAGCCCCGCCGCTGGAGGAAGAGGCCGAAGCACATGATGGTCTTGCCCATGCCGAACTCGGTGCACAGAAACCCACCACCCGCCATCGAGAACGGCCGACGCCGCCACCAGTTGATGATCGGGGAGTAGTAGAGGTCCTCGTCCATCTGGACGAACAATTCGTACGGCTCGTCTTCACGCTCCAGCATCCAATTCACCGTGTCCACTTGGAACGGCTTCAGCAGCGTGCTCAAGCCCCGTACGTTGCCCAGTGCTCCAGGGACAGCAGGTAGATCCCGCCGAAGGTGCCGCATGAACTCGCAGATGCTGTCGCAATTCGGGCTCACGTCCACTTCCGAGGCAATCGTTTGCACGCTGGCCGGAACGCTTGGGTGCAGATGCGCCAGCACAAAATTGTTGTCTACTCTTGCAACTTCATCCACGTTGCCGTAAATGCGGTAAAACCGGTACGCCGTCTCCCGCAAAAACAACTTCATCTTCCAGAAAAACAGCACCTCGCAACTCAACTGCATCCGCCGCCGGTGAGAGGGGTGGCCCAGCAACGTCTCCTTGGTGACCGTCTGCCCGTACCATTCCATTGCAGCGCCGTTTTCCAATTCCCTCCCGTCCTCGATGCATCGCCGCAACTTCTCCGGGTCCATCTTGTGCTTCTCGAAGGCCGGGTCGTGGATGCTGCGGAAGAACCACACCCAGTACCCGATGTCGTTGCTGGTCACCATGGTCGGCTGCAACTCGAATTCGGTGGCCCAGCAACTGCGGTTCCGTATGTCGAAGCGAGTGATGGGAGGGTAAGACCAGCCCAGGGCCATCATGCGATCCCGGTACATTTCTAAAATTAACCCTTGTTGAGGTGATCGAAACAGTTTCAGCCGCGAATCCCCATTGACAGCGTCCAGCAACGTGGACGTTTGCAACATCATTTTCGTGACCGAATCGATGTCCCACTCCGTCGTCTCGAGCATCCGCCGCATTTTATCCGTGTCGCTGGCGCAGGTGACAATGGAGCCGTCCTGAAATCGGATCGGCGTGTCGCGCATGTAGCCGCTGGGCATCGCCATCGTCACGAAAATGTCTTTTTCACGGAAAAGGGACGGGTCGTCCAAGCACATCTGGCGGTCCATTGGTTGCGATCTTTTTTTTTTTCGCGTCGTCTTGTTTTCTTCGGGTTGCCAACGCACATACATCTTTGCATTGCTCGGAAGCGAGAAAGTTAATTGATCACAATCGATCCAGCGTGACGTAATTCATGTTTCCTTGCTGCACGGAGCCGACCGCATACCCGGCTAAAAACGTGATTCCCACGATGATCTTCGACGACGAGCCCGACGTCTCCAGCACTTGCGCATTGAAGCCGTCCGACTTGTCGTAGGGGAACGCCAGCCGGAACGGCTTGCCCTCCACCGACATCAACTCGATGCTCATTTTTCCGCGCCGCGGCATCGCCTGGTACAACGGGGAAGGCACAGACAAGGCATTTGCACCCGTATCGACCAGCACGTGCCGAGCATGGCCTTTCTCGATCGCTTGTCCGTTCAATCGCAAGCCTTGAATTTGCACCAACCCGCGATCCATCGTGAGGAAGTGGTTGGCGACGTAGCAATCCATTCCAGGAACATAAAGCAACAAACTGGCATCGTGCAGTTGCCGTACGTGAATCGAGAAAGCCCGCGGAGAGACGGGCATCATGGCACGGAGAAACACGCTGTTGGCGTTCAACCCGACGATGTTGTAGTTGGACGTCCCGTGAAAGTTCATCGCGACGTTCACGTTGGCCTGGGTAGTCAAGCACTTTTTGTCGCTGGCAAACGGAAGGGCCGTAGGGAAGGATTCAAAGTTTTGGTTGCACTGGTACCGAAAGGTGTTGAGGGTGATGTCGGCCACTTCGTCCTGCACTTTGGACGATTGGGAACCGTAGGCTACTTTGGAAACCGGCCCTTGTTTGGTACACGAGACACAATCACTGCCGCTTACCAGCAGTCGCGTGGAGCCAGTGTCCACTGCCGCCTTGACCCACGAATTGTTGATTTGGATGTCCATGAGGAAGATGTTGTTGTGGTCTCGGGAAAGGGGGATCAACAGAGTATCCCTGCCGTTGTAAGGCCGGCACGTGTTGGACGGCGCAATGAGAATGGGACTTTTGTTCCTCCCCACTATCAGGATGAGTATAAGTGAAAGGAGCAGCAGGACAATGAGCGGGTGGAATCCGGTTCCTGCTCCGTTCATTTTCTTGTATTTTTTGTTAGGGGTGGAAAAAAATGCCAGTGAAGACCCGGGCATCCAAAAAGAAAAAAGTCACCAGTGCGATTGAAGGGGTATCGGTGGCCGACGTGCGAAGATGCCTGGATTTCATACGCCGGTCTTACAAAAACGACGAAAGCGCGTTTCATATGGCCATACCCATCGAGGGGTTGGAAGAAACCTACACGATCGAATCGTTCTGTTTTGAGTTTGTCAAGGGAACCCATACCAAACGAGTGAAAAAATAAAAAGTATTATAATGCTTCTACGTTGAAAGCATTGGTAATTTAACATAGATGGTGTATTAAAATTGAAATGTATGATCATATACTCTGGTTCTCGATATTTGTGACACTGCAAATAGGTTGTTTCAAAGTGTTGCCACCCGTGTACAAGAAGAAGTGGCCATTAAGTGCATACGTAGTTTCGTTGTTGTATCAACTTGTGATCACCCCATGGTTATGGTGGCGAAATAGTGCACAAACATGTTTGATTTGTGGCATTGGATACTTTTCTTCCGACTTGTTCCTCAATTACAAATATTTTGACAAGTGGCTTTTGGCGCATCATATAAGTAGTATCCTGTTGACACATGGAACTATCTATTTTCCACCAAAAACAATGAAGGCAGCAGCGGCGTGGCTGACGCTACTGGAATTTGGTTCCGCTGGAATAAACATTACGACCCTTACCAATAGATTTTACAATATTCGTTTGGTTTTGTATGGATTTACGCGTTTGATCGTTACGTTGCATATGTTCTATATTTTTGCAACGACTGAGGATCAAACGACAAAAATAGTGTTAACCATGACATTTCCCTTAATTGGAATTAATCTTCATATTTTCATGACAATGCTACGCCGTTATAGACTATAAAGTTCAAATAGTATTTTATTTTTTTTTTTATTACTATCAAATGATCGTCCACCAATTCTGGTACAACTTGACTCCCTGCCCATCGTTGCGCGCACTGAACCTCTACTCGATCCGCAGCATCCTGAAACAGGCCCATACCTTGTACTTATGGGCATACCAACCCTTTGACAATCTCCCGTCCAATAATCCACGGTTCCAACTCCAAGACTGCAACCAGTTGCTGCCGTTCCGCGAGTTTCAAGGCTACCTTGACAACCACATCCATATTGCCCACGTATCCGATTTGATCCGTATTCTTGCCCTGAAACAGTACGGCGGGTGGTGGCTGGATTCCGACTCTCTGGTCCTCCGACCGTTGCCTTCCGAAGACGCTTACTACTTCGCCACGCTTCCGGCCAAGCGGGTGGGAGGTGGCTTCTTCCACTACGAGCGGAAGCCGGCGCGATGGGCAGGATCGAAGCATTTTACCGGCTTGGATGGGAAGGACGAGTTCAACAATTCCCCGTTCTTCGTGAAATCGGCCAACGACCCGTGGGTTGCAGAGATCGAAGCCTTCATCCGCAAACAATTCGAAAAAAAGAAGGCTTTGCCTTGGCGAACCGTCTTGAACAAGATGCAAGCGTCGATCGTGGAGCACCAGATGCACGACTACGTGCACCCGGCTATTGACTTTTGCCCGCTGCCGTTCTGGATGCGGGACAACCCGTTCAAAGATGCGCTGAACAAGCCCCAGACGAAATTCGGCGCGGTGATACCCTGCATCGACGAGATAGTGGAACGATCGACGGTGGTCCAGTTGTTCTTCATGTCGAGCGAGAAGGCGAAAACGGCGGAGCGGGACGATGCGTGGCTGGAAAAGATGCTTGCCACCTACCCCGACTCGGCGCTGAATCGGTTGTTAATTCGCGGTTAACGAAATCCATGGCTTACATAAACCAGGCCACTTTGTCAAAATAAATTTTTTTCTCCTCCACAACCAAAACACACATGTCCGAAAAAATTATCATGGTAAATCCAGCGGGAGGATCCTCCACGCAAACGCTGCTGATCGGCGGACTGCTCTTAGGCGCCATCGTTCTCGTCATCGTGATGATATCTGGGTGGAATCCACTCAACATGTTCAAGAACCTTTTGAATACCGGCGTCAACACGGTGAAAGGCCTCACCTACTCGACGTACGACAGTCGCAAGGGGAAGTGCGGTTCCAAAGCCGTGGGAGGGTTGCGAGCCAAGAAAGCCTGCTTGCAAACGCAAATCAATTATTGCAGCAAAGGCGGGGTCTTTAACAATGGCGGCGGGCAGAACGTCAAGTGTTTCACCGATCGCGCAGTGCCGATGTGCGACAACAACGAATGGTGCGTCGATGAAAGCGGAAACAAGGTACCGTGTCCCTGCTATCCGGACGACGTGAGTTGCGCAGTCTTCAAGAACCCGAACAATTACAACGTGAACAAGGATGGAAACGCCAATCAAAAGTGCCAAGGGGACTTGCAGGGCGGACCGAAATGCCTGGCTGATTGCTGCGCAGCGCAAAAAAAGTACTGCGACGCCAACACCGCGGGAGATTTACTCGGTAGTTACGCCACATGCATGTCCCAGCGTGGATGTGCTTAGACGTATTCTTCTGTGGTTGCGCAAGGCTCGTATCCCGTTCGCGTCACCATGCTGAACCATTTTTTGTTGATCTCGTCCTGCTTTTTCTTGTAGCACGGGCGGAGGCAGCAAGTCATGAGAAACATGCCCACCGAGCCGGCGGAGACCCACTTCTTCCACATATCGATTTTGTTATTTTTTTTAACGCGTAGAAATAAATATATATGCGCGCTGCTTTTTCATTTCTGCTTGTTCTGTTCTGTTTTCTCACCTATTTCTATCCAGTGCTGCGATGGTTCTTCAGCGGGGTCGTCAGCAGTATTGGCCTCGGAACTGGAGCCAACACCGGCGTCCTTTTCCTCATGCCTTACACTGCCTCCGTCGCCAAAGCCCACAAGACCTTGTTTTGGACCCCGTACCTCGAGACGTTGCCAGCGACCATACTGCATGCCGTCGGCAGCGCCTGTGGGGAGTTGCCGCCCTTCTACCTCGCCGATAAATTGGTAACCAAACTTCCCAAGGCGAAAATTGACTGGATGGTCAGGTACATGCAGGCCTACGGGTGGTGGATGATCTTCGCCTTTGCCTGCTGGCCATCCATGTTCTTCGATATGTGCGGCCTGTGCGCCGGCCTGTTGAAGGTGGATACCCCGACATTCCTGAGCGCGACGGCGGCTGGGAAAGTGGTGAAATCGTGCGTGCTGTCGGCGACGTTGGTGCTCGCAGTGCAACAAGGGAAAGATGTGCTGCCGGAGGTGCCCCAGACCGGTGCGATCTCCTACATCGGATACGGCGTCACCGCGTACGCATTGGTCACCACGTGGAAAGCGTATCGTCAAGATTCTGAAAACATGAAAAGTGAAGACAGGAGAAGGTAATTTTTTCTAAAGAAAAGTAGTGATTGCAAAATTGCTACTTTGATTGGCCCTTTTTCCATTTGCCAAAAGTTTACAAGTTGATTAGATAAAATCTTATATGCACAAATAATATCATTTTTTTTAATATTTTATTTCTAATTTTAACACCAGTTCTGCCTAAATTAGTTAAATTAAAGAATTATTTAATTTTGAAATGTTTTCATCTATAAATGATTCTAAATTATTGAAATCAATAAATTTATCAAATGCTATTGTAGTAACAGCGAATCCATTTGAACTGATAATTTTTCCATGTTACTATACATTTCACCTAATGAAGCATTTTTTCCTCCTACTAAATCAACATCTTTCATTTGATCCATCAAGTTTCGTTGAGGACATAACATACAGCATACTCAATGCCAGAAGTACAAGAATGATGGTGGTGGTTTTGGACATGGTGGGTATTTTGGGTGGGTGGTT
>PBLX01000002.1 GCA_002722435.1 Legionellales bacterium
TTTCCTTTCTGGATACAAACAGAAACAGGCACTGATGGCATAAGCAGTTATGGTAGTAATGTAAGCACTCGCGAGATAGTGGGTGTTGAAAATAATGGTGATGACAACGGAACAATTACTTTTAATGTTCCTGAAAAGGATGCACAAAATGCAGCAATTAATGCAGTACAGGCTGCTAATCCTGACTTTGCTACTGATTTAACTTACAAACAAATTCATAATGTTCCCTATAGTGCGTTTATAGACGAACATGGTGGAATAGATGTTCAAACAGAAATAGATGGTAAAACACTTGTGTTTGTAAACACAACTACGGATGAAACGGCTTGGGATCAGGGCGCACTTTTTGATGCATATGGTTTTGACGATGACGATAATCCTTTTGATGCAACTACAACACTGGACATTAGTATTCGTTATGACGTATTTCAAATAGACATCAATACAATTGGCGGAGTTGATACTATACAACTTACTCGCACAGCGGATTGGCCTGTTGCACAAAAAGTTAAAATTAAACAGGGCAACAAATATGGCAACAGAGAGTTTCTAAAAAATGCTAGTGGTGTTCCTGAACTAATTTTACCATACACTGCTGGAGTAAATTTACTATACTATCAGGACGGCACAAACGAAAACCAGTTTGGTAAAATACAACTTGTAGAAATAGACAGTGTAGCAGCAATTGATGTTGAAGATGATGTACTGGGTAAATTATCCTATACAAGTGCAAATGGAGTAAAGTTTACTAATGGACTTAAAGTAGAGTTTAATAGTGATGTTACTCCGTCAACATATGCAGATAGACAGTACTATGTTGAAGGTGTAGGACAACCAGGCGGTATTACACTAACGCCTGTGGACGAACTAATTACACCTGAGACATACACAGTAAGTTCAAGTGACGGATTCGACACTGTTGGATATGATAATGGTGGTTGGGACGGAACACTTAATGCTCCAACAAAACAGGATTACATATTAATTAATAGATCAAGTCCAGATAGAAATGCATGGAGTAGAGGCAATCGTTGGTTCCACAGAGAAGTTATAGAAGCAACTGCAACTTATAACAACTTTACAGCAGACATAGATGATAACAGTAGAGCTAAACGTCCTATAATAGAATTTTACAGTGGAGTAGAACTGTTTAACATGGGCAAAAGCAGTGTTGCTCCTGTGACAGTTGTTGATACAACACAAACAGATGCGCTTAGTAATGTAAACGGCACTACTGGATATTTTGCAGATGGAATAGATTTACAACAGGATAACACTGTTATTTTTAGTGCGGACACAGATGCAGACACAAGACTAAAAATATTTCGTGTAGACTTTATAGATCAAGACAGCGATATAAACACTGGTGAAATAATTAATCTAGTCCAAATAGGTACAGTTACAGATAGTGATTGTGTGCTTAGTACACTGGGTGCAAACAATCAGGGCAAACAGTATTGGGTAGATGGAACTACCTGGAAAACTGCACAGCAAAAAACAAAATTAAACCAGGATCCGCTGTTTGATGTTTTTGATCCTGATCATGTTAGTTTTAGTGATACAACAAAATATCCTAGTAGTAATTTTGTAGGATCAAAACTATTCAGTTACAAGCGAAACAACAACGCAAGTCCTGATAGAATACTAGAGTTTGGTTTGTCCTATAAAAACTTTAACACTATTGGTGATATTGTATTTGAAAATAATTTTGATTCCGACAAATTTCAGTATACTAAAAGCACAGGAAACACAAATGTAATTGTGCGCAGTGGACATGCACATCAGTTTGATATTGCAGGTAATAGAGTGCTATACAATGGCTGGACAAAAGTTGTAGAAAATAGTAGACAATATCAAATTGTTAGTTACACAGTCAACGAAAATGAATTAAACAGTTTTGAGATAGGTGCTCCAGTAGATACCAGTAGAATTAAACAACCACTACAGGTATTTGTAAATGGAAAATTTGCCTATCCAAGTGAATATACACATCTGATTCAGGGTACTCGAGAATATGTTGTGTTTAACACGGATAGAAGTGTTGATGATGTAATTACTATTAAGTTCTTTAGTAATACAAAAGCCGCAAACAGTTTTTACGAAGTACCAGATAACCTAGAACGCAATGCAGGCAATGCTACATTTGAAACACTAACACTGGGACAAATGCGTAATCATACAGTAGAACTTAGTCATCAGATTAAGAATCTAACTGGTATAGCACCAGGTAAGAGCGACATACGCGATCAAAATTATCGTGCTTATCCTGGTAACATACTACAACACAGTGCAGGCCTTATTGCGCCAATGTACTTGATGAGTAATGAACAAGCAAACACAGTTGAAAGCATTAATTTTGTTAAAAACGAATACACAAAATTTAAAAATAGATTCCTGGACAATATTAATAAACTTGATATTGATCTAACACAACCTGACAAATGTGTTGACGACATATTAACATTTATGGCAGGCAAAAAGACCAGCACATTTCCGTTCTACTACAGCGATATGTTACCCTGGGGAACACAAAAGTCACAAGTAAGTTATATTATTGATGATGCAAGTGAGATAGAATTTGAGTTTGCTACGCAATTTGATCTTACAAGTCTTAGCGGTACAGGTGTGCTTGTTTATCATACTGTAAAAACTACAGGTGTAAAAAATTTACTTGTAGAAGGACAGGACTACACATTTGACACAACTGAAGCAAAGATAGTACTCACAACAGATAATTTAGGCATAGGACTAATAGGACTAGCAGTAGATGACACAATTACTATTGTTGAATATACAGACACAAACGGAAGTTTTGTTCCACCCACACCTACAAAAATGGGATTGTACAAGAAGTATTTTCCTGAAAAGTACACGGATAACACTTATAGAACAAGTAAAACTGTTGTTAAAGGACATGACGGTAGTATATGGATAGGCTGGGGCGATATACGAGACAATGTTGTACTAGAACTTGAGAAACGCATATACAACAATATTAAGAGTCAATATAACAGTAACTTATTTGATTTTGCTGAAGTTGTACCAGGTTACTTCCGTAGTAGTCTAGCGGAGTTCGGAGAAGCAAATAACATAATTCGTAGTTACTTTGGCGAATGGGCACTGAAAAACAAAGTGCGTGTACAGCCAAATACAGTGGCAAAGACAGATGATCCATTTACCTGGAACTATAGAAATAGTGTATACAAGAAAGACGACAGCAGAGTTCCGGGCGGCTGGAGAGGAATGTATCGTTGGTTCTTTGATACAGACACTCCTCATACAACACCCTGGGAAATGTTGGGACTTGGATCAAAGCCAAGTTGGTGGGATAACAGATATGGCGTTGCACCCTATACTAGCGGTAACACAGTACTATGGGAAGATTTACGGGACGGCAAACTGTATTCAGACGCAACAGGTACAACTTTTAGCACACTGGAAAATAGAAAACGTGCGGATCTGCTGGATATTATTCCTGTAAATGAACAGGGCGAATTAAGAGCACCTGCTGAATTTTTAGTACAGGATGCAAGAAGCACAAACGTTAGCGGCGATTGGGCATTTAGTGATGGATCTCCAGGTGAAACTGCTTGGACAAGAAGCAGTGAATATCCATTTGTACTTCAAATATTAGCAGCGAATATTAAATCTGCAAAATATGGCACACTAATGTTTGATTCAAACTTGTTTGATAAAAATGCACAGTATGATCAAATACTACAGAAAGCAAAGAGTTATCGTCCTAGTGTTCTAGACTTTCATATGCATGGTATGATCCATACTGGAGCAACAAGCATACACAGAGTAGAGGGTTACAATCAATTTATTGCTGAATATCTAAGATTCAATGGACTTAGTATTAATGATGCTATAAACAAAATTAACAATCTTGAACTTAATCTTTGCTATGCTGTAGCAGGATTTACTGATAAGCAATATCTAAAGGTTATTGCAGAAAGTGTTACACCTAGTAGCCAGAGCGAAAATATTTTTATCCCGGACGAAGATGTAAATGTATATCTTAAGAAAAGTTTACCACTGGAACGTGTAGTTTATAGTGGCGTACAACTTATTACTAGAGCAGACGGATACGAGATTCAGGGATATGACATAGAAAATCCTTTCTTTAAGATTGTTCCTAGCAAAGTGGGCAATCCTCCAAATGAAGTTGTTGTAGGACAGAGTGTATATTTTGAATATGCAGATTTTGAAAATAGAATAATTAATATTCCTTACGGTACTGTGATCCGTAGTAAGCAACAGGTATTTGACTTCCTAGTAAGTTATCAAAGATATCTATTAAGCAGAGGATTTGTTTTTGATGGCACTACGGGTTCAGGTGATAAGAACGATTTTGTAAGTGCAGGTAAAGAATTTGCGTTCTGGACAGATCAAAAATGGCCTATTGATAGTGTTATTGTGCTTAGTCCTTTCCATAATAAATTAGTTGTGGATAGAAACTTTGCTACAGTGGACGATCTCACACTTAAAGGATCACTAAAAGATGCAAACGGTGCAGTAATTAATCCTAAGTTCTATGATGTAAGTAGAATAGATAATCGTGTAGAAATACTAATAGATACAGAAAATACACAACTGTACAGTGCAGTAATGAATCCAATACAGTACGAACATGCACTTGTATTCAATAATACAACTATTTTTAATGATATTATTTTCCAGCCTGAACTGGGAAATAGACACAGTAGGTTAAAACTAGTTGCAGCAAGAAGCGGCAACTGGAACGGTACACTACATGCACCTGGCTTTTTTATAAATGAAGATAAGATTAACAACTGGCAACAATATCAGGACTACAAAAAGGGAGATATTGTTGGATTTCAGAATACAATCTACAGTGCAAAATACAACATAGACGGAAGCAAATTATTTGACTACAATGACTGGAATGTAATACGCAATCTACAAACAGGCTTGCTTAAAAACTTGAGTAACAAAGCAACACAGTTTAACAACTTCTTCGAAATAGATAATCTTAATCTAGAAGATGGTGTAGATAAACTGGGTAAAGGTATCATTGGATTTAACAATAAGGATTATTTACAGGGTCTTGGACTGGATGATGTTAGCCAGGTCAAGTTTTATCAGGGACAGATCAAACAAAAAGGCACAGGTAGTGCAATTAATAAACTTATAGATGCTGAACTTACAAATCTAGATCAGAGTATTGATTACTTTGAAGAATGGGGATTTCGTGTTGGTGAATATGGCAGTATTGACAGCAACCAATTAATTGAAGCGATTATTCCAGAAGGAAATGCTAGTAATAATCCATTTGTTGTAAATTTCTTTGGCAAAGGCGAAACTGTTCCTGAAGCAGATGTTGGCTACTATAATATTACACAAAAGGATCTATACAAAACTCCTAACAATTATACAGGTAGTCCTTTTGGTTATAGAGACAAAAACAGTATTACCCTAAATGATCTGGATAGTGCAGGGTATGCGCGTCTTGATGATGTTGATTTTACAGTATTTGATGAAGCAGGATTACTTAATTTAAGTAACCGCATAGGCGAACTAGGCAAGGGTAAAAAGATCTGGATTGCTACTGATACAACTAACACTTGGGGCATTCGTAGAGTAGATGAAACACTAAGCACAGTAATAAGTGTAGAAAGCACGGGCAACGGCTTCCTAGTTTATACTACTGATCGTAATCATGGACTTGAAAAAGATGACTATGTAATTGTAAGAGCGCAGCAACCTATAGGTAAAGTTGCTAAAATATTTGAAGTGTCTAGTCCTAATAAGTTTACAATAGAAGATAGTTTAACAGAAGCAGAACTAATTGGCGTGCGTATTCCTATGTACAAACTTAGTAGTGTGCGTTTCACACAGCCAAGCGATATGTCAACGTTTACGCCAGTTAGTGGATGGGATAATAAGGAACTAGTATGGGTTGATAAGGATTCAGATTCAAAATGGAGAGTATTGCAAAACGCTCGTCCCTGGACAACTAGTGGCATCAAGACAGCAGCCTCACTTACTGCACAGGATAAACATGGCACTAGCATTGCAATAACTTCAGGAAGCACACTAGCAATAGTTGGCGCACCGGAACAAAGTGCAGGAATTGTTACGCCATATGTTCGTGCTGAAGGCGGAGTGCTATCCGAAAGCACTGCAGTAAAAGTAGAAACAATAGGTGATAGTGTTGACAGTTTTGGAAAAAGCCTAGCAGCAGGCATAGATTATGTAGCAGTAGGAGCACCAGATACTCAGAGCCAAACAGGTGCAGTTTTCACTTACTACATCGATAGTCAGGGAACATTTAATAGACGTCCAGTGCTACGTCCTAGTGATATTACTACAGGTGATAAATTTGGTGAAAGTATAGTAGCAAGCGGCAACGGAAGACACCTATTTGTAGGTGCACCAGGTGATGACAGTGTTTATGTTTACACGCTAGTGGAGATTGCGGAAAGTGCAATTCGCAGTAAAACAATTACAGGAGCAGGACTTCCAGGAAGTTATGCTCTTGGATTTACTCCTATTAGCATTGAAGCACTGAATGTTACTGATGAAAACGGCAAAGTATATTTGCCGCATAAGGATTTTTCAATAAGCGGAAGTAATATTACACCTACTGCAACTCTGTCTGGCGGACTAGATGTTGTTATAAGACAACAGGACTATTTTGTGCAAGTAGGAAAATACACAGGGCATGATACACTTACAGGAGATGCCTTCGGCACAAGTATAGATTGTGATTATTACGGACGTTATATAGTTGTTGGTGCTCCTGATGCCGCAGTTGCTAACACGGATAGCACAGTTCTAGCAGGTGCAGGTGAAGCATATGTATTTGCACAGGTTGTTGAACGTTTTATAGGAGACGGATCAACAAAAGCATTTACTACAAATGCTACACTTCAAACAAAAATATTTGTTGAAGTTGACGGAGTTCTGCAGACTGAAACAGACAACGCAGACATTCCTGTTGACAATGAAGGCAGTACAGACGGATTCTACACAAGATCCAGTAATACAATTACACTAAAATATATTCCAGCAAAAGGTGCAAACATTCAAGTGTACACTGGCACGTTTGCTGAAAAACAAAAAATTGATCAGAACATAGCAGGACAAGCACCTGGCCAGGGTGAACGTTTTGGTGCAAGTGTTGCTATTGATAACAGAGGCACAGTTGTAGCAATTGGATCGCCAGGTGAGGATGAAACAAATCCAAATACAGGCAGTGTGTTTATATTACAGGATAGTGGCAAAAACTATGCAAAGGTAACAGCAGGAACACCTCACACACAAACTGCAGGTGATATATTCTATATAGATGACTATAGAGTTACAGTATCTGAAACTAGTACAAGTCCAACAAAAATTGCAGCAGATATCAATAATTCAAAGATTCCAGGTGTTAGTGCAAGTGTAAACACTGCTGGACAACTTACAATAGAAACCACTAACAAAGAAGATCAAAACAAACTTACTGTTAATCCAGGTACAGGACAGATATTTGTTCGCGATGAACTGTTACAACCATTTGTGTTTACACAAAAAATTAATCATCCTAATGCGTTCGAAAACGAAAACTTTGGTGAACGTGTAGCATTTGACAAGTACTTTGCTGGTGGACTACGCAATCTAGTAGTTAGTAGTGATAAAGCAAGCACACTACTGGGTGTTGGATTTGATGTTGAACAGAACACTAACAGTGAAGATTATCTAAGTGCAACAACAACATTTGATAATAATGGAACTACGTTTACTGATAGAGTAACACAAAGCGGCGCGGCATACGTTTATGAATTATTGGATGCACACACAGAAACAATTACAAATCCTAAGAAAATGGTGTTTGGTCAGCAACTAAAAAGTACAAATGTAAGTGAACTGGATCAGTTCGGTGCTAGTATTGCGTTTAATGATAACAGAATACTAATAGGTGCTCCGCAAGATGATACAGTAGTTGGCAGTAACACATTAACAAATAGCGGTAGTGTTTATGAATTTAACAATGCAAACCGTTCAGGCAGTTGGAATGTTCTTCGTAATCAAGCAGATAGAGTTGATGTAGATAAAATAAACAGAGTTGCACTATACAATAAACGTGATGGCGAAATTAAAGTATTCCTAGATTATATTGATCCTGCAAAAGGAAAGATAAGTGGGGTTGCACAAGCAGAACTTGACTATATTAGTCACAGTGATCCTGCACTGTATGATAACAATGGCTGGGGCGACAAATACGAATACAGATTATGGTGGGACACAAGCAGGGTACATTATCTACTTGCCGAACAAGGCGAACTAGATTTTCGTAGTAACTTCTGGGGAGAAAGTTTCCCTGGAAGTGAGATCAAAGTTTATGAATGGATATCAAGTCCAGTTACTCCTGATCTATATGATGGTGAAGGTATAGTAAAAGATCCAACACTGTTTACAACAAACTTGGTATATGATAGTGTATTCAATACAACTAGAGTGCGCTATTACTTCTGGGTAGAGGGAAGAACAAGTATACCAGTAGAAGCAGAATTTAGAACAACTAGTGCAGATAGTGTTAGAAGAATTATTGAGGATCCAAAAGCACAGGGAATTCCGTATGCAGCATTTATAGATGGTGATGCACTGCAACTGTATAATTGTAAGGAATATTTTGCAGATAAGGATACAGTTTTAAGCATTAATTATGATGTTGTTAAAAATGAAGGTGTGCTACACAGCGAATTTGAACTATATGGTAGAGGCAACGTAAATCAGGATATTCCTACTAGAATGTATCGCAAACTAGTGGATAGTTTAGCAGGAAGTGACAGTGTAGGTAATATTGTTCCGGATCCTTTCCTTAGTGAAGTTGAAAAGTATGGTGTGCTTACACAGCCAAGACAGAGCATGTTCGTTAATAGAGCAGCGGCACTGAAAGTATTAGTTCAATATTGTAACAGTGTATTTGTTAAAGCACCATTTACTAGAACTGCAAATCTTTCAAAACTACTAAGCAGTGAAAATATACCAACAGTTAACAGCGGCGAATACGATAAGAGTGTTGACACAGTAGCGGAACGTGACTTTCTAAACACCGCAATCCTAAGCACAGGATACAAAGTGCTTGTTCTAGAGGACGAAAATAATAATAACTACTGGACAATTTACACATTACAGACAGATAAGTCCTGGTTATTAACTAATATCCAAGGTTACAATACAGCAGATTACTGGTCCTATGCAACATATTATATGGACGGATATGATGCAACCACAGTGCCCAAGTTCCAGGTTACACTAGAACCAGACCTACTTACACTTACTGACGCAGTTACAGGCGATATTGCAAAAGTTACTAGTAATGATGAAGGTAACTTTAGCATGTTTGTCAAGACAGACACTGGCTGGGACGAAGTAATTATCGAGAAAGGCACTATTCAATTTAATGCAAGTTTATATGCATTTGCTAATTTAAACAGCAGTAATGAAGCAACAGGATTTGATAATGATGCATTTGATTTTGGAGCATTTGATAAGGTACCTGCAGATGAAATACGTCAGATAGTTGATGCACTTAAAAACGATTTATTTGTAGGTGACTATGAAGTAAACATGAACGAACTGTTCTTCCGCTTAATGGAATATGCACTAAATGAAACAGAGTTTACACAGGATTGGTTGTTTAAGAGTTCATTTATTACAGTTGCTCATAAGATACGAGGTTTGGATCAATATAATACCTTTAAGTTTGATAACACAGACTTTATTGAAGAATTTATTGAAGAAGTAAAGCCATACAAAACTAAAATACGCGAGTATGTAAGTTTATATGATAAAACAGATTTATTTGAAGGTGATACTACGGACTTTGACTTGCATCCATTTTATGATGAAGAAGTTGGCTACTTCCGCAGTCCATCAGGAGATTTTGCTGGAGATGAGGATAAGCAGAAAGAAGGACTTAACAAACCCTGGAGTGATCACTATGGTTATATTCTAGACAGTATTGTTATAGTAAGTGCAGGTAGTGGGTATATTACAGATCCTACTGTTACTATTAGTGCGCCACAACTGTCAGGTGGTGTCCAGGCTACTGCTACTGCAATTACAAATGGTGATGTAATTACAAGCATTGTAATGACAAACAAGGGTAGTGGATATACAGCAGAACCTACTATTACAATTACAGGTAGTGGAACAGGAATAAAAGTTAGTCCAAGACTAGTAAACAACACAGTGCGTGCATTTGATACCACTATCAAGTTTGATAGAATAACTTACACAAGCAGTGTTAAGGATTGGGCGAAAAACACAAGTTATAGTGTTGATGACATTGTAGCCCATCAAAACACTGCCACAGGCACACAGGAAGTTTACAAGGTTACTACAGCATTTACAAGTGGCACAACATTTAGTGTAGAAAATGCTAGTGGTGTTACTGTGATGACAGTGTACAATGATGAAGATTTCACAAACACTGCGGATAGAATTGCAGCCTATTACTATCCTACAGATGGTATGATAGGTGATGATCTTGAACTACTACAAAAAGGAACAGGATACTTAGGAAATAAAGTACAGGGTCCAGGATTTGATCAGGATCCAGGATTCGATAGTGCAAACTTTGATACAATTGCGTTTGATAACTTTGAAATAGACAGTGACGGACTTGCAGTACTAGCAGGACTTGATACTATATTTCGAGGCACTGACTTTGGAGATACAGCTCTTGGAGGCCTATACGTTGAAGATGGTTATGGTGCATTAGGATATTTCCCAGAACTTAATTTAGGAGTCAAACCAGAGAGCATTGTGTTAGATGGTGCAGGATTTGTTGATACATACAACAGTCATGCTCCAGAAGAACTAATACCAGGTCGTGTGTACGACACACTGGACATGGAAGTCTATACACATAGTAGCAATGACTATGAAGGCGACGGTAATGGATTTGAAGTTAGTTATACTAGTTTCACAGATCCTACAAGCACAAAGCAAACGTTTAGTTATGGTGATCCGCCTTCACTTAATAGTGATGATGAGTTTGTACATCTTATAGTGTATATTAACACTCAAAGACAGTATACATTTACTAAAAATTTTAGAGACAACACAATTAGATTGCCTGCTCCGCTTGGGGCATCAGATATCCTACACATTTATGCATACAGCCAGACTGGCGAAAACATGATAGGCAACTACACATATATTGGTGATGGTAGTACAACTGGATTTGTTTTGCCAAATGTTCCTGAACGCACACAACAGACACTAATATATGTTGACGGGGAAGAAGTAGGTGCAACATTTAGCACACAGGATAATCGCAGTTTAATGACACTTAACAGTGCGCCTGATAATGACGCACACATTCATGTGTTTATATTCAATCAAGCAGATACAAGATCAGCACCTACTAAATTTACACTACAAGATATTAACATGGACGGCAGTAGCGTAGTGTTTGGCCTTACAGGTATTGTAAATGACTATGTAGTAGATGGATATATTGAAAGAGGAGCAGAAACTTTTCACGCTCCTCCAGGAAGTGCTAACACGATTGTTGAAGTTGACGATCTAAGAATACGCCCTGTAAACAGTGTTTATCATACAGGTGATGGAAGCACAACACAGTTTGCAACTCCACAAACAGCCGCTGAAGGTAATATTGTAAACACAGGATCTATTAGTGTAGCAATTATACAAAAGAGCGATGGCATAACTCTTGCCGCTGTCAAGGATATTGATTACACTGTGACAGCAGGCACACAATTTATTACAATGCTTACTGCACCAGCAGATGGAGATACTGTTATCGTAAGTGATGATAGAGATGCAGATTATACTATTGGACTTGATGGACAAACAGTTACAATAAGCGGAACAGTGCCACAAACTGCAAGTAGTTTAATGCGTGTAAATGCATTTAGTAACCATGATCCATTACGCATACAAACAAAAGTTTTTATTGGACAGGGCACAGGCAGTACAACAACTGAAGATGCATTTGATGAAGTAGCATTTGATTCTGCAGGATTTGATAGACAAAGCACGACAGGTACTGTTGGAACATACACAATTGATAGAACAGTTACTAATGTAAATCACTTCTGGATAACTGTTGATGGCGTTAGACTACATCCTGGTGATTATACAGTCATAGGAAAAGATGTTGTAATGAGTCAAAAGATTCAGGATACAATTGGCGGATCAACAGTCGTTGTAATCACACACTTTACAGAAAATGTTATACAGTATCCAATAGGATTTAGAATATTCCAGGATATGAATGGCAATGTAGAATATTTAAGACTTGCTAAAGACAATACTACAGTAGTTACTGAACAGGTAGATGTTACTGATACAAAGATTTTTGTTGATGATGTAAGTGTACTGCCGTTTGTACAACCAAGTAGTGAATACCCGGGTGTTGTGTTTATAGGTGGTGAACGTATTACATACTGGGAAGTAAGTCTAGAGGACAACTATATTACTAACTTGCGCCGAGGCACAATGGGCACTGGTATATTACAGCGTATTACCCCAGGATTTATTGTTGTTGATGGTAGTAAGGATCAGGAACTACCGGATGCAAATACTGGTACAAATACCTGGTACAATAAAGGAACAAGCACTGCAGCAGATGGATTAGGATTGCAGCAGGCAACCACTACAAATGCAAACTTCCTAAAAGCAAAACAAGCACAAGTACCTAATTTTAGATTAGAGTTAAATGAGAAAAATTATTTTGCAGATGACTATGTAGAGGACGGATATGCAGAGGATTTACTGTAGATAAATAACGGAGTATGCGGAGATATTAAAAAATGGCTATAGTCTTAAGAAACACAAAGAGCACGGCTTTAACATTTAGCGAACTGGATGGCAACTTTTCAGATCTAGATGGCCGTACTACAACACTCGAGGGAAGTGTTGTTAAAACAGTTAACGGCATAAGCCCTGTAACTGGTGCAGTAACAATTACTACTGCTAACATTACTGAAAACACAAATCTATACTATACAGATGCAAGAGTAAGAGCAGCAGTAAGTGCAACAGATGCAGGTGGAGATGGCAGTTTTTCATACAATGCTAGTTCAGGTGCGTTTACATACACAGGACCTAGTGCAGCAGAAGCAAGAGCGCATATTAGTGTTACTGATGCAGGTGGTGATGGAAGTCTAGCATACAATGCCTCAACAGGTGTTATTACATACACTGGTCCTAGTTTATCAGAAGTACAAGCAAGAATTAATAATATTAGTATCACGCAACTAAGTGACGTCCTAACCACAGCGTTGAATAGCCCAACAGATGGTCATGGACTTGTTTTTAATGCTGGTAGTGGAAAGATTGAACTTGCAGAACTTCCGGGTGCAGCAGGTGGTGAAGCAAACACCGGTACAAATGTTGGCGGATTTAATGAAATCTTCCAGGGCAAAGCGGGTGTTGATTTTAAATTTAGAAGTATAGATCATGATGATAATATTACAATTACGCAGGCAACTAACACACTTACTATTGGTCTAGTTAGTGCGCCTGAGTTCGGAAACCTTAAAATTAATGCTGCCGCTAATACTATTGAAAATATTAGTTCCAACGCAAATATTATCCTTAAGCCTAACGGAACTGGTAAAGTTGAAGTAGCAGCAGGTATTATTCCTAGTGCAGACAGTACACATGATATTGGTACAAACACTGTAAGATTTACAAACATTTACGCAGATAATCTGTTTGGTGCTATCTCTGGTGCACAAACAGGAATGACAAGCATTTTAAACACTTCTCTAGTTGTTGGTCGTGATGCAGATAATCAAATTAAGTTTAGCACAGATAACAAAATTATATTTAGAGCAAACGGTGCGGATCAAATCACACTGTTGGACGGTGTGCTAACACCAGAAACTGATAGTGATGTTGACTTAGGTGCAACTGGTGCAAGATTTAAGGATGCTTTTGTTGACACACTTACAGCAACAAACAGTGCAACTATAGATCAAATTACAATTAGTGACAACAATGTTGCTAGTAATGCCAGTAACGCTAACCTAGTATTACTTGCAAACGGCACGGGTGTTGTTGAAGTTGACAGTCAGATTGATATGAACAGTAACAAAATTGTTAACGTGACTGATCCAACTAACGCCCAAGAAGCAGCAACAAAAGCATATGTTGATGGACAGGTATCAAGTTTAAGTTCAGATAAAATTAATGAAGGCAACAGTCTGGTTGAAGTTACTGACAGCGGCACAGGACAGGTTGTAACAAATATTGATGGCACTGATAGAATTACAACGGTTGCTGCAACCACAACCACAGCAACTGGCCATAGTATAGTGCTTGGTGCGGCAAGTAACAGTGCGGCTGGTAGTATTAAGTTCCTTGAGGGAACTGATAATGGCACTAACGGTGTTACACTACAAGGTCCTGCAAGCACTGGTGATGTGACTGTATTACTTCCTGCTAGTGCAGATACACTAGTTGGTAAAGCGACTACAGACACGCTTACAAATAAAACACTAACCGCACCAGTAATGAGTGCACCAGTTATTAGTGCAACAAGCACAACAGTTGGCGGTAAACTTAAACTACTTGAAGGTACAGACAATGGAACAAATGGTGTTACACTAGTTGCTCCTGCAAGTACAGCAGATGTTGATCTCAATCTTCCTAACAGTGCGGACACCCTAGTAGGTAGAGCAACAACAGATACACTAACAAATAAAACAATTACAGCACCAACAATAAGTGCGCCTGTTATTAGTGCAACTAGTAACAGTGTAGGTGGAAAGATTAAACTACTGGAAGGCACAGATAATGGTACTAATGGTGTTACCCTAGTTGGTGCGGCAAGCACCGCTGATGTGGATATTGTTTTTCCAGCAACAGCAGGAACAGTAGCACTTACAAGTTCAGACATTACAGGTACAGCGGCAATTGCAACAACAGTTACAGTAGCAGATGAAAGTTCTGATACAAGTTGTAACGTTCTGTTTGTAACAGCAGCAACTGGTGATCTCGCACCCAAGTCAGGAACTAACCTAACGTTTGACAGTGCAAACGGCAACTTAACTGCAACACTGTTTACTGGTACAGCAACAGCCGCTAGATACGCTGACTTGGCGGAAAAATATTCCGTTGATACTGAATATGCACCTGGCACAGTCATGATGATTGGCGGCGATGCTGAAGCAACAAAAGCAGGTCCTGATTCAGAATATCTTGCAGGAGTTATCTCAACTGCACCTGCTTACTTGATGAACAAAGACGCAGAAGGACAAGCACTTGCACTAGTAGGGCGTGTGCCAGTTCGTGTAACAGGAAATGTTACAAAAGGACAGGCAGTATTTGCAAGTCATAATGGAACAGCAAGTACAAATGGCGCAGGAAAAATTGTTGGAATCGCATTAGAAACAAATAGCGATTTAGGCGAAAAGAATGTAGAATGTATGCTTAAGGTTTGATAATGAAAGAGCAAGACATGAACAAAGATATTGAACAACCGCAACAGCCAGAAACTGCACTAAAGGATACCAGCGGTGTAATGATGGAAGGACATATTCGTATCTTTGATCCTGAGACAGGCGAAGATTACGTTAACAAACGTAATGCAATTCACTATGAGAATATGAGTGAAGCACTAGCATTAAGTGTAGCAAACAAGACTACAGGCTTTATTCACGAAATGGCTTTTGGCAATGGCGGCACAAGTGTTGATCCAACAGGTGTTATTACATATTTGCCAGCAAACAGTAGCGGTAGCAATGCAAATCTATACAACCAAACATACTATAAAGTTGTAGACGATAACAGTAGTCTTAATACAGATACAGCAAGAAATAAACTTGCTACTAGTCACACAAGCGGACAAATTTACACAGATATTGTAGTAAGTTGTTTATTGGATTACGGCGAACCTAATGATCAAACAGCATTTGATAACACTAGCAACTTTAACGATACCTATACATTTGATGAACTTGGATTACGTAGTTGGACAGGAACAGTAAACACTGGAAAATTACTTACACATGTTGTGTTTCATCCAGTACAAAAAAGTCTTAACAGACTTATACAGATTGATTACACCGTTAGAATACAAACACTGACTAACCTAAGTAGCATATAATATGCTTAGTTAATTCAGTAGATAAATAATACTAACGAATATGCGGAGCAAATAGAAGATGGCTTATACAGTAAATAAAACCGACGGTACTATTCTTGCAACAGTAGCGGACGGTACTATTGATACAACCACTGACCTTACACTTATTGGTAAGAACTACGCAGGTTACGGTGAATTTTTTAACGAAAACTTAATTAAATTATTAGAAAATTTTGCTAACACTTCAGCACCTAGTTCTCCTATTGCAGGTCAAATGTGGTGGGACAAAACAAACAATCTACTAAAGGTTTACACAGGAACAGCATTCAAAACTGTTAGTAGTAGCACAGCAAGTGCTAGTACTCCTAGTGGTAGTGTTGTTGGCGATTTGTGGTGGGATACAACCAATGGACAATTAAAAGTTTACAACGGAAGTTCATTTACAACAATTGGCCCATCATTTACAAGTGGTACAGGAACCTCAGGTGCTATTGTTGAAACGGTAACTGACAATGCAGCAGCAGATCATGTTGTTGTAAAATTGTTTACTAATAACGTACTGGTTGCAACAGTTAGTAAGGATACAGCATTTACTCCGCAAAGTGCTATTTCCGGATTTGCAACAGTTAAGCCAGGTGTACAACTAAGCACAGCAATTACAGGAAACAAATTTCAGGGAACAGCAACAGACTCAGATGCTCTTGGTGGCGTAGCGGCTGCAAGTTACTTGCGCAGTGATGCTAGTGATAGTACAAGTGGTGTGCTTAGTGTCCTTAATGACACAGGACTAGTGGTTGGTGTTGACAGTGACTTTACTTTAGGCGTTAGTGGTAGCGATGTAAGTCTTAGTAACGCAACTAGTGATGGCGATATCCTAATTAAAGTAAATGATGGTGGTGTAGTTTCAACAGCAATGACTATTGATGGAGCAACTAATAGAGTGTTACTTGCTGGTGCACCTACAGATAACTTAGGTGCAGCAACCAAGGCTTACGTTGATAGTACAGTTTCAGGAAGTGGTGCTCTAGCAACCAGTGGTGGAACAATGACAGGTGACATTTTAGTAAGTGGCACAGTCAACTTTGGTACCAGTGGTAACAGGATCACAACAGTGTTTGCAACAACATTTAACGGAACATCAACTGCCGCACAATATGCTGACTTGGCAGAGAACTTCCGTCCTGATGTTCAGTATGAGCCAGGCACTATTGTTGCACTAGGTGGTGCTGAAGAAATTACTGCAGTAAATGAAGAACTATCAGATAATGTATTTGGTGTTACAAGCGAAAGACCTGCTTATCTAATGAACAGTGCGCAAGAAGGCGGTATGCCAGTTGCTATTGCAGGAAGAGTTCCAGTTCGTGTAATTGGTATGGTAAATAAAGGTGATAGACTTGTTGCAGCAGGTAATGGTCTTGCGAGAGCAGCAGGCACTGACGAATCAATTACAGCATTTAATGTTCTTGGTAGAGCTATCGATTCCAAAACAAGCATGGAAGAAGGCACTATAGAAGCCTTTGTTACAGTAAACTAATCGGAGAAGTAAATGGCATATCAAACTGGTGATACAATCCTAGACGATCACTATAACGACTTTGCAACAAGTGTTAATGCAGTATGGGGCACAGGATCAAGTGATTCAGGATACGGAAACAGTACAACAGTTTCCGCAGTGGATACAAGCACAACAGTCCAAGCAAGTCAATGGACAACGCTTATAGCAAGAATTACCAGTAGTGCTTCACATCAAGGATCAAGTATTACAGCAATTACTAATCCTAGTGCAGGAGATCAGATTGAAGCATTTTCAGCCCTAAGCACAAATATTGCAACCATTACTACAAACAGATTAAACGTGCATGCACGCCAGAGTGCAGTATCAGTAAACAGAGATCAGACAGCAACTTTTACTGGCACCCTCACTTTTGAAGATAAGTGGGTATGGGGTAGTGCAAACGCCGCACGTTTCTTCTTTAACTTGGGCGGCCGCCTAAGTGTAAGTGGTTCACTAAGTGGACACACATCAGATACAAAAGCGGATAACTGGGCAAG
The DNA here is from genome assembly GCA_002722435.1 of Legionellales bacterium. Classification (GTDB taxonomy): domain Bacteria; phylum Pseudomonadota; class Gammaproteobacteria; order Comchoanobacterales; family Comchoanobacteraceae; genus UBA7916. The sequence continues at coordinate 18,131 of PBLX01000002.1, forward strand.
TTTATTAACTGCCGCAGGTACATACCAAGTTACTGCACAAGCATCAGGTAAAAGCGGGGGCTCTGGATCTGCAGATACAAATAATACAAACTTGGGCTATTATGATATGGGAACAAGTTATACAATTGGATTTAAACAATTTGAGGATACTAGTCCATATACAGCAAGTTTTGTACAATGGGAATGGAAAACTGCTAGTAGTGGTGCGGAAGTGCATGCAAAATGCACCTGGAACGATGCAGCCGCTGATAACACAGGATTTAATAAGTCAATCTACAACGTGCAAGACCAAGTAGATGGCACACAGCGTATGGTGTTTGCTTATGAAAAGCATAATACAACACACATTGCAGACAATGGTGGTAGTATTACACAGACCAGCGTGACACTCTCACACGCTTAATAATAATAAAAATATTACTATTGACAGGCGCTACGGCGCCTGTTATAATATCAAGCATGGAAAACTTAGAAAAATATGCTAGTGAGCGATTCGAGCTCAATAGACAAAAACAAACACTAAAAGAACAACAACAGCAACGTCTTAGCGTGACATACAATGGCGGACTATTCTATGTTGATATAAATCTAATGACATATCTAAGTATGCGTGTAACAAACGCTGGCTTATTCCAGCAAAGCAGAGAAGATATTATTCCCGACAGTTACGATACTCCCATTAAAATTGATGTTCAGGATCTGCTTGTGTTATGTGATCAACGCTGGAAAGAAGTACACAATGACTGGTACAATGAGTACGAGGAACTTAAAACAAAGCGCAAAGTAAAAGACGTTGCCGTCTAAGGGTGTACTGATATTATACAGTAATAGTGCGCAGTTGGACTATTATAAACTTAGCAAACTGTGCTCGCGTCTTGCTGAACAATATTTAAATGTGCCCTGTACTATACAGTACATAGAACCTGAACAAACTAATTTTAGGACATTTCGTTATCCAGAAAACACACTTGAAAAAACTGAATGGAATAATATTGGCAGGTTTAGTGCATTAGATTTGTCTCCATATGATGAAACAATTCTATTGGATTCAGATTATATTGTACAATCTAATACACTAGCAAATTATTTTGGTTGTGATCATGACTTTATATGTCATAACAAAAGTTGGGATGTAACAGGTAATGATGTATTTAGACATGATCAATATATGACACAAAACAAATTTGAGATGCGTTGGGCAACTGTAATATATTTCAAAAAAACACAAAAATCAAAACAAATTTTTGACACGTGGCGTAGTGTATATGAAAACTATGATTACTATAGTAAGTTATTTGGCTTTCGTCGAACACCTTTCCGTAATGATTTCGCAATGAGTATAGCACATCAAATATGCAACGGATACAAAAACTCATATACTTTTAACTATGACTTGCCTGCATTAAGTTCTAGTGATAGTGTGCTTGATTATAACAAGGGAAAATGGTTATTAAAGTATGAATATAAAAACACACATAACGTAATGCGTTACACAGGTGATCTCCACATTATGAACAAACACAGTTTACTGGAAATAGCAGATAAGTTATGAATCCAAAAACAAAAGATCAAGGCTATTTAACATTTGCACAGGGCGAACAGTATTTGCAGTGCGCATATCTACTTGCACTAAGTGTCAAAACATACTGTAATATAAATGACTTCACAGTTGTTACAGACTGTGATGTTCCAGAATATATGTTAGCAGCGTTTGATCAGGTTATGCATTTGGATACACTGCCTGTATTTGCAAACGAATGTTTAGCCTGGACACTGACTCCCTATCGTGAAACTTTTAAAGTGGAAAGTGATATGTTAATTACAAGTAATATAGATCACTGGTGGGCAGGTTGTAGATTGCGTGACGTAACATTTACTATAAAAATTTGTAACTATCGCGGTCAAATTGTTAATGATACAAAGTACAGACAGATGTGGCAGGAAAACCAATTATGCAACGCTTACAATGGCTTTATGTACTTCCGCCATTGTGTTGAGACTAAGGAGTTCTTCCATCGCTGTCGTATAGTTTTGGATCATTTTGATATGTATAAAAATAAAATACTAAGTAACTGTAGACACGAATATGCAGACACTGATGTGTTTATGAGTATTGCTGCAACTGAACTTGGTACGGAATTGTTTAGTGTGCCAACACTTGATTACCCTACATTTACTCATATGAAACCTCACATCAATAATTTTAACACAGATGACTGGCGAGATAGTGTACATTGGGCACTTACGGATGACATGATATTTTGTGTAAATGGATATGCACAAACAAGGCCTTTTCATTACTATCATAAAGATTTTTGCACACAGGAGTTAATAGAAAGATATGAAAGACTATAGCGAATTTTTTGAAGTAGCAGATGCACTGGATAACACTTCTCAAAAAATTATGCAACATAGATTGTATTTTGATGATGAAGGTGCTATAATAGATATATCCTATGAAGAACACGATGGAAACTTTATTATAATTACAGAAGATGAATACAATGCCTGTTACATGAAACGAAATGACTATACAGTAATAGATCAAAAACTGGTTTTTACTCCTCCCAAACGTAGAAACTGGTATTTGAAACAGGACGAACTAGAAAGGAACCCCTACACATGCAACAAGTAATAGACACTGGAGTGCAAAGAGGAATAGGCGGGACAGAAATTATTCGACCTTTTGGACCTGTAATTGTAAAAGCAGAAATACCGGAACAGACACAGAATGATCTAATAGATCTATTTGAACGCAACGGTGAAGCAACAGATCATAGTATGAATCTTGCGGGTAATATGAGTCGCGAATTTACTATTGACGATAAAGTTCTGGACGCAGAACAAGCAAACCGTTTTGTACAATTACTTGCGGACGGAAGTGCTGAACTATACAAGTATAGTAAAATGGTACAATGGGAAAATTTTAAACGCAGTGCTACTAATGAACATATTGCAATTGTTGATGCAAGAATAAATGATATGAATCTAACTTGTGCTATACACCAAAGTTGGGGAAACATTAGTGTAGCGGGCGACTTCAATCCAATGCACACGCATACAGGACTAATTAGTGGTGTTGGTTATCTTCGTTTGCCCGATACTATTGAAGAAGAATGGCAACGTGAAGATCATGATCCTAGTGCAGGCATGATTGCTTTCATGAACGGAAATAGTCAAAATTTAATGACTAACGTATTAAGAATAAAGCCAGAAGTTGGCATGATCTATTTCTTCCCTGCTTGGTTACTGCATGAAGTGTATCCTTTCCGAAGCACAGGAGAACGCTGGAGTTTTAGTTTTAACACAACTATTGAAAACTTAAACGCAGATATAGATCTTACAAATGAAGATAAAATAGCAATGCAAGAGGCAAGAGATGCAAAAGATTGATGTAGCAGATCTTGATTGTATATATCTAAGTTACGATGAACCTAAAAAAGAGGAGTTCTGGGTAAAGATACAAAACATGGTGCCCTGGGCAAAACGTGTTGACGGAGTACAAGGAAGTGATGCTGCACACAAAAAGGCAGCGGATGCAAGTGATACGGAACGCTTTATTCTTATTGACGGCGACAACATGCCTTTTAGTGAATTTTTTGATATTACACTAGATATTGAGGACAAATATTCTGATTGTGTGTTTCGTTGGAAAGCAGTAAATGAAATAAATGGACTAATGTATGGCAATGGTGGACTAAGTTGTTGGACTAAAACTTTTGTACAAAACATGCGCACACACGAAGCAAGCGATGGCACAGATAAAACTAGTGTAGAGTTTTGTTATGATCCAAAATATCTAGCAATGAATAATGTATACAGTGTAACCTATCCTAACGGCAGTGCTAAACATGCATGGCGTGCTGGCTTTAGAGAGGGTGTAAAGATGTGTTTACGCAATGGTACAAAGCCTTCTCTTACTGAATTCGAAGACATGGTACACAAGTCAAACTTTGATAGACTAAGTATATGGCATAACGTGGGCAGAGATGTAGAGAATGGCTCCCATGCAATTAACGGCGCACGAATTGGCACATACATGACTATGCTTACAGATTGGGACTATACTGATGTGCAATGGTTTGAAAATTTAGAAAATATATATGCTACCTATAATCCTACGGACATGCCTGAGATAAATGGCGCATTAATGACTAGACTGGGATTGCCCATGCTTGATATGAATGTTAAAGAAAGTTCATTTTTTAAAAAATATTATGCACAAACCTACTGTCCAGCAGATCCTATGACACTAGAGATAGATGCAATAAGGAAACATGAAGGCTGGTGAGCGATTATTATAACGATGCAGTTGCCGCTAGGACACGACTGGCTACAGTAAGCAATAGTTTTTGTTTGGCTAAATGGAAGCAGGTAAGTCTACATCTAACAACAGGTCATACAAACAGTTGTTATCATCCTCCTTTACATCCGATACCTGTTGAACCACTTGCGGACAATCCCAGCGCACTACACAATACTGCACACAAAAAGCAATCACGCACTGAAATGATGGCAGGTATACGGTGTTCTGACTGTAATTACTGCTGGAATATTGAAAGTCAGGGTAACATGAGTGATCGTCACTATCGCAGTGGCGAACCCTGGGCAATGGATAGTTTTGATGAAATAATACTAGATCCTCTTGCTGATGTTAATCCTAGTTATGTGGAGGTAAATTTTAACAATGTATGTAATCTTAAATGTAGTTATTGTAGTCCTCAGTTTAGCAGCATGTGGACAACTGAAACAAACGAACACGGAGCATGGCCAACAACTGTACCACACAATGCCCCAGAACACTTTTCCGGAAAACGCAGGGCCATTCCAAATAGAGAAGAAAATCCCTACAGAGAAGCCTTTTGGCGTTGGTGGCCAACGCTGTACCCCAATCTAAAACATTTTAGAATGACAGGTGGTGAGCCCACTATGGATCCAAATACATATCGTGTGTTTGATTATGTATTGGATAATCCAAAGTCTGACCTGCATCTTAACACTACAAGTAACTTTAGTGTTGACAAACGTGTGTGGGACAAGTACAAAGGCTATGTGCAGAAACTGTGCGAAGGTGAACAGATAGAACACTTTATGCAGTTTGTAAGTCTGGACACCTGGGGCAGTCAAGCAGAATATATACGACATGGACTGGACTTTGAACTTGCTATAAATAGATGTGAAGAGTTTATAAGAGACGTGCCGTATCGTAGCAGTTTAACTTTCATTATTACAATGAATAATTTAAGTATTCTAAGTTTAAAAAAACTTTTGGAATACATTGTTTATTTGCGTAAAACATACACTGATACATATCAACGTGTGTGGTTCGATACACCTCTATTGTATACACCTGACTGGCAAAGCATGCAAATATTACCCATGGAGTATCAAATAGTAATGCAGGATTGTATACAGTATATGGAAAATAACATGCATGAAATGCATGGATTTAAAGACTATGAAGTTTTAAAAATGCAACGTGATTTAGATTGGATGCTAAAGGGTACCACAGACGTGGAACGGAAACGTGCTGACTTTTTTAAGTTTTTTACAGAACATGATCGAAGACGTGGCACAGACTTTCTAAATACATTTCCAGAAATGAGTAGTTTTTGGCAACAGTGTGAGTACTATGCAAACAGATCTACTTCTAATTAATGTTCCTCGAATAAGTTTAATTTATCCTCCAGCAGGCACCAGTTTGCTGAAAGGTGTAGTTGAGCAACAGGGATATACATGCAGAGTAAAAGATGCAAACTTTGAACTCTTAAACAGCATTAAGGATCCAGAACAGTTTGAAAATATTACAAATTATTTTACTATTCCAAATGCAACTATTACATCTGACTGTGCAAAAATTGTTAATGACTGGTATACTAGTTTAGTAGATTACATTGTGGATTTAGATCCAAGATATGTAGGCATTAGTGTTTTTACATTTGAATGTCAACGTGCAACACGAGAACTATGTGAACGTCTAAGAAAATATTATAAGGGTAATATTATAATTGGCGGTGCGGGACTAAGCACAACGGGTATTGCTACACAGATAAATGATTTCGGAAATAGTTTAAAAAATGCAGGACTAGTTGACTACTATGTAAGAGGCGAAGGTGAATACGCACTGGTGAACATACTAAAAGAATCTAATGGCGAAGGTATAAACAATGACCGCTATGTTCAGATTGAAGACCTTAACAGTCTAGCATTTCCTAACTATGATGATGTTATTGATTACAATTATCATTATACAATAGGGAGGACACAACTGCCAGTAACTACAAGCCGTGGATGTGTTCGTCGCTGTAGTTTTTGTGATATACATGCGTTCTGGAAAAAATACACATACAGAAGCGGAAAAAATGTAGCAACTGAAATGATTAGTCATTATGAAAAATATGGTGTGCAGGATTTCTTTTTTACAGATAGTTTAATAAATGGTAGTTTAAAAAGTTTTAGAGATTTATGTGCTGAACTCATAAACTACTATGAACAAAATAATTTGCCCAATGCTTTTTTTACCTGGGGCGGACAGTGGATAGTGCGAACTCCCAAGCAACTAATACCCAAAGACTACATTATGGCTGCTCGTGCAGGATTACAGGGGGTTGCTATGGGAATAGAAAGTTTAAGCGAACAAATACGCAAGGATATGAACAAGGGTTTCCTTAACACTGATCTTGACTATACACTGGAACAGTTTAGACAAACAGGAATAAACTGTTACTTCCTAATGATTGTAGGTTATCCAACAGAAACAGATGAACATCATATAGAAACAATGCAACAGTTTACAAAATATCAGGGCTATGCAATAGATGGGACTATATTTGGTGTAAATTTAGGAGGAACACTTAGTATAGATGAAGGCTCGCCACTGCACAAAGACAGTATACACTATGGATTATCTCCAACACAGAACGACACAGAATTATTTGGACTAGACTGGACAAGCAAGGATAATCCAAAACTAACCCTACTTGAACGCATAAATCGAAGAATAGAACTACAGGAATTGCTTATGGATTTAGGCTATACTGTATGGAACGGTGATCATCAATTAAAAAGACTCAAGGCAAGTTATGAGCGTATTAAACAAAATACCTATCACTTTAAAGATATCCTACACTCATAGTGGCCGCAAAGACGGTGGCTGGCCCTTGTGTAGAATATTATGGGACGCTGTACAGGTTGCTAACTTTAAAGCAGACGGTCAAGAAATAGAGTTCACTGTACTTCCTAAGCCAGAAGGTACAAGCACACTGATAGTTGAACACTATGGCAAAAATGTATATACTGAACATGATAAGTTTATAGAAGTAAAGGGCATATGGGTAAACAATATAGATCTTAAAAATATAATATGGGAAAGTATGCAGTATCCTATTGTTGCACCCTGGGACAAACCTTTTCAACAGGCAGGGAATCTATACATGGGGCATAATGGTCATATAGTTTGGCGTTTTGAGAATCCTATATTGCTTGACATCCAACGTAGATTGGGTGTAAAACAGCAAGCACAGGAAGGTCAAGAAAGTACACGCACAGTGTTAAAAGAGATTAAAGAGTATTTTGCAAATGAAACAGATTAAAGATTTTTTTACACAAGAAGAATGTGATTGGTTTCTTTGGTATGACACAGTGCTACCAGAGACACGAGACAACGGGTTGCGTTATCAGTCTATGTGTCATTACGCTCAACCTTTTTTTGCAGATAAACTTAAAGAACTACAAGAGAAACTTCCTAAGAACGAAGAGATCACAACAGTTAATATAAATCATGACTATGGTGCAGGAGGCATACACAGTGATGGATATCTAGAACATGACAAAGAAGATAGCATTGCAAACAGTTACTTGATACCTATAAAGTACACAGGTGAAGAACGGTACTATACACTGGTGTTTAGTCAATTAAGTAGACGTGCAATAACTTTTAATGCTGAAACTGGTTTAGGCAATGCTGGTATTACAACGTATAAACAAACTACAAGAGAAGAGTACGGATTGGACAATACACCATTTGAAAAAAGTGACTATGGTTTTCTAACACACTTAGACTATAATAGTCTTGCAGGATTTACAGTTGATAAGGTACACGAGTGGCAACTAGGTACAGCAATGCAATGGCCCAGAGAACGCTTTCATGTAAGTGCAAACTTTAGTGGAAACTATCCTCGAAGTAGTGTGCTTATTTTAACGAGGTATACATGATACATTTTAGGTTTGAAACAAACGGATATATAAAAATTAAACGGGAGGAGATTAGTCCAACTGAAATAAAACTAGAGTTTTATGGTAAAGATTATAACAAAAGACCAACAGATCATATTCTTATAAACGCTATAAAATATAAAGGACTTATATTGCCTGAACTATTTGAATATAGTACAATGACGACCGATAACGCTGAGTATGCATACCTTACGAATGTAAACTATATAAGTTTTAACGGCACTTGGCATCTCAAGTTTACAGACGATGATGTTCGTGAAATACTTAAAAGGAAACTTACATGAGCGAAGGCAATCCAAATAATCATTTGGAAGCGGTGCTACAAAATACACTCCCCCCTAATGACTTTAGACGCGAACATTTAGATACTCGCAGTGCAAGTTTTTGTGGAGCAAAGTGGTACAATGCAACTATATGGTTAGGCAGTGGTATGACTACAAGTTGTCATCATCCGTTACCTCATAAGATAGATTTGGATGCTATTAAAAATAATCCAAAAGCACTGCACAATACTCCTGAAAAAAAACAACAGAGGTGCCAGATGCAACAGGGCGAACGTCCAAAGGGTTGTGAATACTGTTGGAAAATAGAAGACATGGGCCCAGAACATGTCAGTGACCGTGTATACAAAAGTTGGATATATACTAATGAGGAACTTACAGATGCATTTACAAAAGATTACAACGAAGATTTTGACCTTAGAAGTTTGGAAATCGCCTTTGACAGAACATGTAATTTTGCTTGCAGTTATTGCAATCCTGCGTTTTCAAGCACCTGGGTAAAAGATCTTAAACAAAAAGGCGCATATCAAGATCTAATAAGTGATGGACGTAATCATTTTACGCATCCACACGATAGCAGCCAATTGTTTAAATACGGAGAACATAATCCATATGTAGAAGCATTTTTCAAATGGTGGGAAACAGACTTACATAAAACACTTAGGCAGTTGCGTGTAACTGGCGGTGAACCGTTAATGAGTGCTGAGCTATGGAAACTAATAGAATGGTTTGAAAAGAACGGAGATAAATCTCAAACTAGTCTTGCAATAAACAGCAACCTAGTAGCAAAGAAAGAACTTATTGAGCGTCTTGTAAATGTAAAAGAACACTTACCTAGTCTAGGAGTTTATACAAGTGCAGAAGCAGTGGACATACCTGCTGAATATATAAGAGATGGTATGGTGTTTAGTCAGTGGTGGGATAATGTGCAACGATTACACGAAGCAGACATTGATACACACTGTATGATGACTATAAATGCACTATGTTTAGAAACATTACCTGACCTTGTACAACGCATCATGCAAAAGAGAAAAGAGTACGGAGGCAACAGATTTTGTGTAATGAGTTTTAATATTCTACGTTTTCCTAGTTTCCAAAGTGCTTTAGTATTACCAGATAGCATTAAACTAAAACATGTAGAAAAACTTAAACAACTACGCAACGCAGGACTAGACTTTCACGAGTTTGAACTAGGACAGTTAGATAGATTGATAGAATACTTACAGGTAGTAGATAAACCACACAGTGAAGGCTTTGACATGCCACGCTTACACAACGACTTTAAACAGTTTTACACACAGTATGATATAAGAAGAAATAAAAACTTTGCAACAACATTTCCAGAACTAGAAGAATGGTATGAAAGTATATGAAACAGGATTTAGATTATTATTTTCCTATACAAACACAGACTGCATGCACTAGTAAATGGGGTTGGAGTACAATATGGTTAAACAAAGGCACTACTAGTAGTTGTCATAGATGTCATGAGTTTAATATTCCATTAGACGATTTTGCAAGTTTTCATAATGTGCCAAGAAAAATTAAGAATAGACAGGACATGCTACAGGGCATCTGGCCAGGTGATGGATGTGAATACTGTAGAGATATAGAACAAGCAGGCGGCTTTAGTGATCGCATGCACAACAATGATATTCCTGGAATGTCACCTTTAGAGCTCAAGCAAAATCCTACAGAAGTATATGTAACACCTACTACACTAGAAGTATTTGCAGAAAATACCTGCAATTTTAAATGTGTTTATTGTAATTGGACATTAAGCAGTAGGATAGAACAGGAAGACAAGCAATTTGGATCTGAAATATTTCCGCCTAGTGGGCAGTTGAAACGCCAGAGCCCAGATGATGCTATATTATCCAAAGAAAAAACAAAAGATTTATACGAACAATTTTTCCAGTGGCTAGAGGACAATGTGCAAAAACTGGTTAGGCTGCATTTGTTGGGAGGCGAAACTTTTCTACATCATGATCTAATGAATCGCACAATAGATTTACTGGAACGCAAACCCAGCACTGGTTTACAGTTGTGTATTTTTAGCAACTTTAATCCGCCAGACAAATATTTTAAATTGTATATAGACAAAATAAAATACTTGTGGCAACAGGGAAATATAGGCAGATTCGATCTAACTGCAAGTATAGACTGTTGGGGACCACAGGCTGAGTATGTTCGCTTCGGATTAGACTGCAAAAAGTTCGAAGAAAATTTTGCATTTGCAGCAGAGCAACCTGAAGATTTTTTATGGCTTAATGTTAACCAAACAGTAAGCAGTTTTACAATGAAGACAATGCCTGATTTAATTAACATGTTTAACAAATACAACAAGCACAGACACATTGGACACTACGCTATGTTGGTAGATGGGTTTAGTTTTATGCGTCCAGAAGTATTTGCTTATGAGACATGGGAACAAACTTGGAGCAAAATATACAGTAGTATGCGCAGTGAATCCATTGATGATCAACAAGCAATAAAAATAATGAGCGGGTTACAAAGTGTAATGCGAAAAACTACAGAACACAACCATAAACAAATAGAAAAATTATACAAATATTATGATGAAATAGATAGAAGGCGTAACACACATTGGCGTGATTTATGGCCAGAGCTAGTGATATGACAGACAGTCTAGACAATTATTATAAAAATTACGATTATCATACTCGTAAACCTGTGTATATAGATGTAAAAGATTTGACAGACACACAGCGAGATAGATTACTCACAAGCAAAAGTTTTTGTATTCTACCCTGGGTACACTTGCATGCATTTCCTACAGGGGAAGCGTATCCCTGTTGTTTAGCACGAATGGATCAACCCTTGGGCACACTCAGAGAAAGCACAATGCAGGAAATATGGAACAGTGATGATCTTAAACAGATGCGTGTAAATATGATGCAGGATAAACACTGTAGTCAGTGTACAAAATGTTATGAACAGGAAACAAATGGTTTTGTCAGCATGCGTTACAGTGCAAACAAAAACCATGGACATAACATTCATAGAGTAGATGATACACAAGCAGATGGACACTACGAAGAATTTAAACTTACATACTATGATATACGTTTTAGTAACTTGTGTAATTTAAGTTGTAGAACCTGTGGAGATATTTTTAGTAGTAACTGGGTAAAGGAAGCCAAGAAATATGGATGGCTCAAGCAGGATAGTCCTAATGTAAGTTATGCTGGTCGTTATGAAATGGATATGTGGGAACAACTACAACCTCATTTAGATAGTATTGAAAACGTATATTTTGCTGGGGGCGAACCTTTAATGATGAAGGAACACTACAATCTACTCAACGCATTAATTGAACGTGGTAGAACAGATGTGCGTCTTAACTACAACACAAACTTTACAGAACTAGTTTTTAAAAAGCAGGATGTGCTGGAACTGTGGAATAAATTTGACGTTGTTAGTATTGGTGCTAGTTTGGATGCAAATTATGACAGAGGCGAACTTATGCGTAAAGGCACAGACTGGAACAAAGTTGTAGAGAATCGTAAACGCATGCTTGAAGTATGTCCAACAGTGGATTTTTATATAAGTGCTACCCTAAGTGTAATGAACGCTTACAACATAGTTGATTTTCATAAAGAATGGACTGAACTAGGACTTATTAAAGCACAGGACTTTAATGTAAATATACTTCAGGATCCTGTACGTTTTAGAATGGATATACTACCACAGGATATGAAACAGGAACTTACTGAACTATATAACAAACATATAGAATGGCTTGAACCTCAGGATCATTTAACTAGAGCAACAAATGGTTTCCGCAGTGCTATAACATATATGAATAGCACAGATAATAGTAATTTAATAGAAGAGTTTGTTAAACGCACAGACGAAATGGATCGTTTTCGTAACGAAGGATTCTTTGCAGTGTTTCCAGAACTTGAAAGGTTGCGTAGTCATGCCTAAATGCATACTACCATGGATTAGTATAGAGGCAACTCCCATGGGCACTACTAGGCCATGTTGTTTGTATACAGACGAAATACCGGATATCGATCTGAAAATACACACACTAGAGGATGCATTTAACAGTAAAACTATGCGCGACTTGCGTCGTAGTTTCCGTAGGGGAGAAAAGCCTAACGGATGCCGTAACTGTTGGCGTGAGGAGACTGCTGGGAAAAAAAGCAAACGTGAATATATGTTGGAAAAGTTTAAGAACTTGGATGTGGATTATAAAAATAATGAGGGTAAAGAACTTGTATTCCTGGATCTTAAATTAGGAAACATTTGTAATTTAAAATGTAGAATATGCGGTTCATGGAGTAGCAGTAAATGGGCAAAAGAGGAACTGGATTACAGTAACGATCCTAATAATCATATTGCAAGAACCTGGTTACGGGCAGGACAATGGCCAAGAGAAAGCGAACATTTTTGGACACAATTGGATACAATACTGCCGCAAGTAAAGTACTTTGAATTTACAGGCGGAGAACCCTGGATGATCAAAGAACATTTTACATTACTACAACGTGCAGTTGATAGCGGACTTGCTAAAGATATAGACATACACTACAATACAAATACTACACAATATCCAAAAGATCCTACAATATGGCAACATTTCAAACATGTGCAAATAGCATTTAGTGTGGACAACACACTTGAACGATTCGAATATGAACGATACGGAGCAAAATGGAAACAGAGTAATAGTAACATCAACAAAGTGCATGAACTTAGAAGTCAGGGATATCCTATTACTACTCAATTATGCACAACCTGGAATATTCAGAACATATATTATATAGATGAAATACTTGTGTGGGCAGATACAATGAACTTTAATAGCATACATTTTAATCTTATGCACGATCCATGGGAGTTTAGTTTAAGCAGGACACCGCAGAGTGCTATTGCGCCAGTAATGTTATATCTGCAAAAAATGCAAGTAAAACATAAAAAATATGCACAGGACATAAAAAGTCTTAAACAAATTGTTATGAATAGCAAGCAGAAAGACGCAGAGGATCTACACAAAAAATTACGAAGAACAGATCTTTATCGTAATCAAAATTTTGCGCATAGTCACAAAAAGATAGCAGAAGTATTACACTATGAACTCTAAGCCTGAAAATTTGTGTATGGCTCCCTGGACTCATACATATTTGTCGCCACAAACAGAACGCCGTTTGTGTTGTGCTAGTCGTGAACCTGCACAAAACTTTAAACAATATATTGATACAGAAGAAGGCACAAACGAATACAAACCGCAAACTTTAGAACAATACTGGAACAGTGAACGTATAAGACGTGTAAGAATGCAAATGCTTGCTAATGAAGTACCGCCAGAGTGTGAAGTATGTGATAAAAAACTGCTTAATCAGGATGTATACAGAGATTATTTTAATCATTTGTTTGCACACAAATGGGAAGATGTTGTTTTAAACACAGACTGGGACGGATACACAACAATGCAACCCATAAGTTGGGACTATCGTTTTAGCAACTTATGTAACTTTAAATGTCGTATGTGCGGTCCTATGCTTAGTAGTGCGTGGGAAACTGAAGCACGCAAGCAAAATAAAATAGAGCCCTGGATGGAAAAGTCTGTAAAGAAACAAATACAAAAATTTCAACAGGACTTTGTTGAACAAGAGTTTGCAACTGCAGTTGAAGAACATCGTATTGAAGAAGTATACTGGGTAGGCGGCGAGCCACTTATGTACGAGCAACACTGGCAATACATGCAACGAATTATAGAACTAGGTGATGGGCCTGGCCTTTATGCAAGGTATAACACTAATCTAAGCCGTATAGATTACAAGGGTGTTAATCTATATACGGATATACTGTCAAAAATTCGTGATTGGCAGATATGTGCAAGTATAGATGGTACCGGTGCAGTAGGTGAATATATACGCACAGGACTAAACTATAAAGAATGGTTACAGTATTTTGCCATGGGCACAAAGATTGCTCGCAGTGATAGACGTAAAATGCGTATTGACTTTACACTTACGTTACCAGGATTATTTGAAATAGTAAACATATGTAGACTAGCAAGAGATTTCAATGTAGACATACTTGCCAAAGTAGTATTTGCATTTACTCCTGATATTGCAATGTCGCCGTTATTCCTTCCAAAGCATATACTACACGCATATATTGATGAGTTATTATTGACTGATTATGTTGATAATCGTACAATAAGAGAAATGCTACAAAATCTTAAACAGCGTCCTACGTTTGAGGAAGAATTCCCGGACGAATATGCTAAAGGTAGGATTAAAGGCAAGTGGCGTATGCAAGCCTTGGATAAGTTGCGAGGCGGAATGCAGTTCAGGGACACATTAAAAACAATACAAGCAAGAGAGTTTTGGGATGAAATCTGTTAAAATAGTATTACGTAATTACAAAACTGGTGCAACACGAGATTATAATATAATTCCGCACGACACTGCTATTTCACATGACTGGATAGCAGCACTGGAACAGGATGTGCTGCAAAAAAATTTGCACTTGGATAAAAATTTTTGCTTTCATGGTTTTCCAAATACACAACGAAATCTCAAATTTTTGTGTAATGAACTTAATAGACACGTTTATACAATTAATCAGAGCGATCTAGATTACACAATAGAAGAATGGTTTGCACCAGATGTAGTGCGTTTTGGTTCTGAATATCCTGTAGGAAGATTAACAGATAATCCTGTGTACAAAGGACTACAATTAAAACATGACGTAATGAATGTGTTACACAATCACTTTGAAGTGCTGGAAGGCACTGTGGAAAATCCTAGCAAGTATATCAAGGACATGACTGTGCAAGTGCGTTACGCAGTAAGACAATTAAATTTAATATGTCATGAAATAGAAACACTAGTCATGAGTCAACGTAAAGCAGTACAGGATCCACACTGGGTACGACCCAGTCAAATTACGCAGTTTAATCGCACACCAAGGCATTTACTTACAGATGAACATAGACAGGGATTTATAGATAACTGTTATGATAGAGAACTTGGCGGTGTTTACATGCACTGGTGTCAGATAGGCAAGACCCTCATGGAAGTATATAGAGACGAAGGTGCACCAGAACTTACAGACACAGTGTGTGAAGCGATTACACATTTAAAATACTATAGTGGTGAGTTTGATGTTGAATGGGGTAACGATGTTACATTTGCAAAGTCGCCCTGGCATCAAGCAGATGTTATTAATTTTAACATGTGGCTGGTTGAAAACAATTTCAATCCGTTTGACACCAGTTTAAGTAGCGGATATCTAAAACTTGGAGATGTTGATCTACTAAATAGTTTTGGAACTACAGATGCTCAGGAAATCTGGAAACAACTGGGCGATTATCTAGATATTGTTCGTATAGAATGTGGCACTTACAGTGCTACATATGATTATCACTGGTCAGACTCTGATCATGAACAGAGACAACTCGAGAGTTTAAGATGAAAATACTAATATGCGGATTGCCTGGCAGTGGTAAAAGCACCCTGGCAGAACCTTTTGCTGAATTAATAGGAGGCGTTTGGCTTAACGCGGATTCTATAAGAACGCAGTACAATGACTGGGACTTTAGTGCAAAGGGAAGACTACGACAAACATTACGCATGTGTCATTTAGCAGATGGTGTTGTTATGGCAGGTAAAATAGCAGTAGCAGATTTTGTTTGCCCTACTAACACAACCAGAGACTGGTTTGGTGCTGACTATACAATATGGATGGACACAGTAAAAAAGTGCGAATATGAAGATACTAATAATATGTTTGAACCACTAACAGATTGTAACTATCATGTAGCACAGTGGTTCAACGACACACATGCACAATTATTGGAAATTGTAAAAACTTATATGGAGAGGAACAATGTTTGATTGGAAAAAACCCACTGTACAATTGCTTGGACGCTGGCAACCCTGGCACACAGGACATACTGCTCTATTTGAACAAGCATTGCTAGAAACTGGACAAGTAGTTGTTATGGTGCGTGACATGCCACAAGACGAAGATAATCCTTTCGATTACGAAACAGTATGGCATAAAATAAGAGACAGTCTACAGGCTGCAGGACATATGTACACAGAGCAGTATATCATTATGCGTGTTCCAAACATAGTGGATATAAGTTATGGCAGAGAAGTTGGATATACGTTGACAGAACGCGATTTAGGTAGTACAATACATGAAGTTAGTAGCACAAAAATAAGAGACGAAATGAGATTGACTGGTGAATTGGATTAGAAATATTATACAAAAAATTAAAATGGAAATCCGTTATCGTAAACGCTTAAAAGAATTACGCAAGAGAGATCCTTTTATATACAAATGATACTAGAAGTCACAGAAGTAGAACACTATACGGATAGTTTATTTCGTATTAGGACAGAACGCCCCCGGAGTTTTCGTTTTACTGCGGGCGAATTTACTATGATAGGAATTCCTGATACAAATATTACTAGGGCATATAGTTTTACTAATGGTCCAGGCGATGACTATCTTGAATTTTACAGTATAAAAGTTCCTAACGGCCCATTAACAAGTAAATTACAACACATAAAAGAAGGTGATAGTCTAGAAGTCAAAGAACGTACAAGTGGCACACTTACAATGGCTAATATAGAACTTGGCGGTAATTTATGGATGTTTGCAACTGGCACAGGAATTGCTCCTTTTGTAAGTATACTACGAGATCCAGATACATATAATAATTTTGATACAGTAAATGTAGCGTGGAGTGTTAGAACAAGTGCTGAACTAGATGCTTATCATGACTTTATAAAGGACATCCTCAGTGACGGCATAAACAATTACTATCCAACTGTAACACAGGAGACTCCTCGACAGGGAGTGCTTCAGGGAAGAATACAGGAACATATTGCTAATGATACATACTGGAAATTTATTAGGCCAGACAGTGACAAAGTAATGGTTTGCGGCAGTATGGACTTTAACAAGGACATGAAGAACTTGTTTATAGACACAGGATTCACTGAAGGTAGTAAACGCAGTGCAGGAACATTTGTACAGGAGAAGGCATTTGTCGGATGATATTATATATGTAGACGATCCACATGTAAAATGCACAGGACAACCATATCCTAACAATCATCCTGCAGTATACTATGTTATTCCATCAGGAGGTACTGCAGTGTGTAGATATTGTGAACAAAAATTTAGGTTAAGAGATGCCGAAACTAGCGAGCCATGATGGCATAGATCCTACTAGTAGGAAAAAACTAAACAAAATTTTAGATAAAGAAAAGATCGAAATACACAGTAGTATAGATCCTGTAAAATATTACATGGGACTAAGTGCTGGATTTCACGATGCAGGTGCTAGTGTAATAGACAATCATGGTAATATAGTGTTTGCAGGACATGCAGAACGCTACAGTGGCGTTAAGAATGATCCAAATTTAAACCAAGAACTAATAGATGATGCACTTAGGTATGGAGAGCCAAACAACATTGCTTGGTACGAACGTCCACTACTTAAACGTACACGCCAGTTGTACAGTGGTGAATGGCGTAAAGCAATAGACTTTACTACACAACCAAGCAAACAAATACACGCCTTACTGGGAAAAATACCAGTTCACTGTTATGGTCATCATTTGTGCCATGCTGCTGCAGGATTTCAAACAAGTCCATTCACTAGTGCAAAAGTAATTGTAGTTGATGCTATAGGTGAATGGGATACTATAACAGTATGGGACGCAACCTACGAACCTAAAGAATTTTTAACTAATCCAGCAACTAAGCATAGAGGCAAAGCACAATACAAAAAACTCTGGAGTCAACGATATCCACACAGCATTGGATTGTATTATAGTGCAGTTACACAGTATGTTGGACTTAAACCCATGGAGGACGAATATATTCTAATGGGTATGGCGGCCTATGGTAAAAGTTATCTAACAGCATATGAAGAAAACTTAAAACTCTGGAGCGATGATACAAAGATTGAAACAATGGATAATCTACATGCTGGTATACAGGATGATTATTTTTCAGGCACAGGACTTAGTGAATTTGATATTGCTGCTGGCGCACAAAAGGTTACAGAACAACTATTATTAAATCTAGTGCAAAAATGGTGTGGTATGGGAGAGAATCTAGTGCTTATGGGCGGAGTAGCACTAAACTGTGTTGCAAACAGTAATTTAAGAGCATACTGTAAAAATTTATGGATTATGCCTAATCCAGGCGATTGTGGTTCAAGTTTGGGTGCAGCCGCACTACAATATGGTAGACGACTAAACTGGAAAGGGCCATATTTAGGACATGATATGGGAGGCGAATATCCTGTAGATGCAGTTATAGGTGGATTGATTGCTGACAAAATTGTAGGTGTTGCTAGTGGACGCGCAGAGTTTGGCCCTCGTGCGCTGGGCACTAGAAGTTTACTGGCTGATCCTCGCGGAGAGGATATTAAGGATCGTGTTAATGCTATAAAGAAGCGACAAGAGTTTAGGCCTTTTGCGCCAATGATTCTGGAAGAACACGCAAGTGAAGTGTTTGAAATGTATCACGATAAAAGTCAACCCTATATGCAATTAGTGTATCCTTGTAAGCAACCGGATCTTTATCCTGCTATAGTGCATGCGGACGGTACTAGTAGAGTGCAAACAGTAGGAAAACAGGATCATCCAGGAGTCCGGGAGTTACTTGAAAAATGGTACTTTATGACAGGATGTCCACTGTTATTGAATACTAGCCTAAATATTAAAGGTGAGCCAATGGTAAACAATCGTGCTGATGCGGATCGCTTTGAGAAAAAATATAATGTAAGGGTGTGTAGTTAATGGCAGTAGTAAACGGAGAAGATCTGCAAATTAAGGGTAAAGTCATTGAAGCCTTGCGCAATGTTTATGATCCTGAAATAAGCATCAATGTAATGGATCTAGGACTTATTTACACATTGATCTGTCGTGTAGATGGATCTGTGCTATGTGAACATACACTGACTAGTATGATGTGTCCTTTTGCAGATCAAATATGCCAGGACATTAGTGATGCTATTAAAAGTGTTCCGGAAGTAAAAAAAGTTGAACGCAAGTTAGTTTGGGATCCTCCCTTTGGACCGGATATGATTCCTGAAGATACTAAATTTGCAATGGGCTGGATGTAATGGATAGATTAGTAGCACTTGGATGTAGTTTTACACTGGATAATTATCAAAAAACATGGGCAGATTATCTTGCGGAAAAACTTAATTTACGCTGTGATAATTTAGGTGCGCGAGGCGCAGGCATGGATTTTCTAACAAATAGACTTTTAGCGACTAGGCTAATATCCAGTGATACTGTAATAATAATGTTACCCAGTGCAGATAGATTTGACTGGTATATAGATCAGGGTAATCCTTTACAANAAAATGCACTGANTATTTCAAGTTGGCAAAACGGATATCACAGTGACTTTGTNCAACTGGACGGAACANTAAGCGANCGATCNGGNTTTGTTCTTTCAGGAGGTGAACACAGAGGCGAAAAACGAACATGGTACAAATATTTNTATAGTGAATACAAAGCAACACTTGACTTCTGGAACAGTGTTTATTTTTTAGAACTATACTTAAAAAATAAAGGTATCAAGTATCGTTTTACTAGTGCTTATGATAAACATCAACAAATAGAACAACCACTAAACTGCGGAACAGATCAAGCACACAGTACAATACCTGCTCTAAGAATGATAGACTTTACAAAATTTATATACTACAAAGATGATAAAGGCTTTTTAAGTTTTACTGAAGAACATAATTTTGATATAGTAAAAAATCATCCAGTGACACAAGCACATGAACAATTCGCTGAATATATGATACAATATGTTTGATATTTTCTGTATGCAAATGGGCGGCAACACAGATCTGCCTGCACATACCCAATACACTAGATATAACAACACTCATCTTGCAACCATAAAACGCTGTGTGGAACGTGCTACAACAGAGTATGTTTGGATTGTAAGTGATATATGTGACTATACTAATTTTAATTTTCGCTGGCAACCTGTGCCATGGGAAGCAGAACAAATACACTGTTGGGCAAGTGGTGATCAAAAGTTTGGTGATACGTTTTTAGTGCCTGTACACGCCTTTAAGCGTCAAGCAGAGCAACTAAAAGTATTGGGCTGGTACGAACACATCAATTGGCATAGTGCAGGAGTGTCACGCACGTCTTTAGGTAACATGTATGAATGGGTGTTAAACAACGGACAACAACCTGGTACTTACGATCCTCCATTATGGGAAAAACGTGCTATACATGTATTCAATACTAGTGGTAGTGTACTACTAGTGCCGCGCGACTGTAAACAACATTTTTCTACTCAGTATTATGACTACCCATATATATTGCGTCATAACGGCTATAATTGTGAGGACAAGGCACTAGATATAGTGTTTATTAGTAATGGCGAAAAAAACGCCGATCTAAACTGGAAACACTTGGAGAAAGTACACAAACACAATGCCTGCACAAATAGACTTGTGCGAAGTGATGGTGTAAATGGCAGAACACAAGCATATAAAGCAGCCGCAGAGTTAAGCGAAACAGAATGGTTTTATGCAGTATTTGCAAAAACAGAAGTGCTTGATACATTTAAGTTTGATATTCAGCCTGACTATCTAGAAGAAACTAAACACTATATGTTACACAGTCGTAATCCATTAAATGGATTAGAGTATGGCGCAATGAATATTAACATATATAATCGCCAGTTAACATTGGATACACAGGCAGGATTAGACTTTACACTAAGTAGTAATCATGATACAATACCTATATGTGCGAGCATAAGTCGCTTCAATGAAGATCCCTGGATAACCTGGCGTAGTGCATTTCGTGAAGTACTTAAACTTAAACGAGAAGTAGATCTCGGCGATCCTCGTCCTGAGATTGCTTATAGATTACAGATATGGTGCACACAAGCAGAAGGAAATAATGCTAAATGGTGTTTAAAGGGCGCACAGGATGCTATAGAATATTATGAACAAGAACAGGGCAGTTATACCGCCCTGTTAAATAGTTATGACTGGCCCTGGTTAAAAGCCTATTTTGAGGAACGATACACTTGTATTAGCCAACCTGTTTTGTAATATATGGCTGCTCAAGTAACCAATTAAGGTACAACGGAATACCCTGATCAATATCCATTTGAGGATTCCATCCTGTCATATTTTTAAGTTTATCACTTGTAAGTGTATCTCTATTGGGGTAAAAGTCGTCATGTGGCAGCGTAACAATTTTACCACCTAAACGTGCCTGTACCATTTCAGCGGCTTCTAGTATTGTACGGCCTTTGCCTCTTGTACAATTAAAAATTTCATTAGCACATGCAGGATGTGTAGCGGCTGTTGCAAATGCACTAGCAACATCAGTAACCCAACTAAAGTCTAATTTGTTATCAGGACCCTGAACACGAAGTTCACCGCTTGTCATAGCGGCTTCTGCAAGTTTACTAATTACTCTAACAATCATATCGCGTGTTCCATACAGGGCACTTGGACGCAATATACTATATTCCAATCCTTTTTCACGATTCCATATCTGGCACATCTTTTCGCCCTGTAGTTTATAACTGCCATACAGTGTAAGCGGATTTGTTCTACTTGTTTCAACAGGTGCTTCACTAGTAAAGTCTCCATATACCATACTACTGCTTGCAAACACCACACGTTCAACATTGTGTTCTACACATAAATCAAGTGTAACAGCAGTTGCAGTAACCATATTACTAGTTGCATCAATAACATTGCGTTTAACCATATAAGCATTTGGATAAGTTGCAACATGTATTACTATGTTTGGTTGGAAAGACTTAAAAGTATTTTCCATAAACACTGCATCTTCTATCTGTCCTGGATATACACTATCAGCACCACAGTGATCCTGCCTTTGTTTTAGTACACATTCATATTCCTCCTGCGGAAATGTGTAGTATCTATGATAGCAGTCAACAACACCAATAGTGTGTCCTTGATTGCGTAGTATGTTAGCAGTATGACTGCCTATAAATCCGTGTCCGCCTAGGATTAAAATTCTTTTAGACATGTAATCGTCCTCTCAACTTCTTCGTCTGTTGTATAACTGCAGTTTGGTAGTGTCAAACTTATTTTGCTTAGCCGTGAACTATTTGGTTGTGTAAACTGTCTATTGTAGTGTATACCTGTTTGAATATTATTTACATTAAGTCTTGCTTTAAGCATATCACGTTCGTCTGTTTGGATAACAAATTTACTGTATGTGCAGTCTTTTAAATATCGTGGAAACGTAAACTTGCCTGTAAGTTCTCTAAAATATTCATATGCAATTTGTTTACGACGTGCAAGATGTTGGTCCAGTAAACCTAAATTAATTTGTATTGCACTTGCTTCAGTTGTACTAATCATACTATTAATACCTAGATAATCAGCATTTCCATGTAGTCTTGTTTGTTGTGCTTTGTTTGCTACATCCAAATAATCTGTAACAAGTGCACCAGCACTTCCAAAACTAGTGCAGGGTTTGCTGGGTGAGAAACTAAGTATACTAAATTTACTATCTGCTATAGGTGCTCCAAAACTTTGTGCAGCATCTTCAACTAACGTAAGATTATTTTTCTTACACCATTCAGTTATATCTGATCTTGCGGGTTGTCCTAGTAGAGTAACGTAAATTATCGCCTGTGTATTAGCAGTAATTTTGGCATCTGCAGCATCAAGATCAATATGATAACTGTCATCCACATCACACAATACTGGTGTATAACCCGCAAGTTTTACAGCATTTATAGTTGCAATGTATGTGTATTCTGGCACTAACACCTCTGCTCTAGGAGATAATTTTAGATTACGCAGTCCCTGAGTAAGTGCATCAGTACCACAAGCAAAAGTTACGCAGTATTTTTTACCAGCACGTTTTGCTATTCTGCCTTCTATTTCTTCTACAATAGGACTATTTTGACATAGTCCAGCACTCAAACTAGCATCCGCTAGTGACTGCACCTGTTCACGTACTGCACTCCAGTGTCTATCTAAATTAATAAATCTGACCATCTTAATATTTCGAATGCCTCTGCATATTTGCTATCTGTGTTTAGTCCTCTTACACGATTCAATGCTCTAGTTCCTTCAATCATATCCAGTGTAACATCCTCATAGGCATTTGCCCAATTTAATTTATTATCTATAAAATTGTCTATTCCGAAAAATAAATTTGGTTTGAATGACTTATTATTATTGGTATAGGATATAACTTCATATTGCAGTATCATACCACGAAATCTTCTAGCACTTGCTTGTGCTAAACTGTTTACTGTTTTATGATCTTGGTGACTTTCACCACTGTGCGGGATAACAAAATGTGTATAGTGTTTACTATAAAGAATATTATCTAATAATTTTACATTGTCGCTGGTAGGACTAGGGCGCACAGTGTTAATTGTTGTATTAGTTAACCACATTGCATGGTAACCATATTCTTCACTGTTTTGTTTTACTTGTGTTTGTTTTTCTCTAAAACAGTAAACAACATCTAGTTCTGCTCCTTTGTGTAGAGCATTTAATAAAAAACCACCAGCACCAAGTTCTACATCATCAGGATGCGGGCTCAGTGCTAGTATCTTCATTGTCTTCTTCTTTTGGTAATTTAGTTTGTTTACTTATAATAACCTGCTCCATTACTTCTGGAACATTCACATTGTTGTCTTCCATATAACGTATTGCATCTCCGGGAGTTTTTGCTACTCCTGATTTTACAAGATGTCTTGCTGCCAATATAAATTCATTTTTATTAGCATTGAGCTGTGCTACAACAGCCATAGGATGCTTTGCTCCCATGTATAACTCCTTATAGAGATTTGGCTAGTGGGAATATTTCTGCTATTACTTCAGCACAGGCATGTGCAATTTCCATATGTTCTTTTTGTGTACCATTAGCACCACGCAGTTCAATATAGTGTACCCAACTACGCAGTGTACCGTTCATGTATAGGCGTGTTTTTGTAAGTCCTTCAGGCAAAACAACACGCGCCTGCTCTTTGGCAATACCATTGTTAATAGC
>PBLX01000003.1:0-13356 GCA_002722435.1 Legionellales bacterium
AAAGTAGGATTGCGGTTCTTGCAGCAGAAATTTTACTTTACGACTAGCATACTTCAATGTTTCCGCGAACGAACCGTCAGTTGGATCGGTACAGTACAATGTAACAAGTAACAATGTCAAATATAAAATTGACTTATCGTATATAAGGTTTGTACCGGTTTACCGCTCCAAACATATTAAAATCTAATAAATATAAAACAAATAATAATATAATATACATACAATATATAAATTTTTCTTAAGGTTTGTATTTATAAAATGGAAAAACTTTGGAATCGATTCAACGATCAAACGGGGTCGTCACACCCATATTATCCCGTGCGCGCCACGTTGAAAAATCTACAGCCCGAAACCAAAGAATATAATTTTGAGAAATTGGCAAAAAGTTTGAAACATTACTCCGTCAGCGTCACTGGGGTTGCTGAAGGTGAAATGGTAGTGGGTTTCGGGCCGGCAGAGGGCTGCGTGCTCCAAATTCTGTACACCGGCACTAGCGACGTGCGAGTGAAAGCAGAAAGCGTTCCTCGGTACAACGGAAAGTATTTTTTTTCACCGAACGGCAACCTATGGAAAGCATTGCAGGAAGGGTATTTCCATGGCACGGCATACGACTCGCCAAACGATCAAAAAAATCCACAGTGGAAGCCGGCAGGCCCGCAGCGAGATTTCCAACGCGAGTCCTTTTGGACGGAACTTCAGCGAGGGGATTGCGACGTATTCCTGCCATTGGGAGACCGGCTGCCCAACCATAGAGACATTGGCGGCGACGATCCAAATTGGCAAGTGGTGGCCTATTCACTCCCCAGTAAAATGGTCCATGCATTGCAAGAAACCTTTGGACCGGAACATGGTCAACAAATGGTGAACGAGTTGGTAGGACGTCCCTTGCACGTCCACGATCTCGTCACTGTCGCCACACTAGCGCAAGGAGACACGTCGTTGCGGGAAGGGTGCAAGGAACCTGTGATGCAATTTCGTCGTGGAGTGTACAAGGTAGTGCACAACATAGTCGAGAACCATGTCGTCGCACCGCATCTTGTCCTTTCGGAAGGATTAACTTATCTTGCCGGCGGTGTGTACGTCCGGGCTGGATCCAGATCCACCACCACACTGACGCTGTTGGACTGGTGCTCGAGGTTGCTGCCACACCGAGCGAACGTAGGCCCCTTCCTGCAACAACTGGACCATGTCGATGCGCAGCCCTACATGACCACGTCCGTGTACAAATCGATCTTGCAGAAGACCATCCGCTTCGGCGCCAATCCTTGGCAAATTGGAGAGACTACCCTTCCGAGCGACGTCGTGCTGCTTTATTGCATGCACAAGTTGCTATATGGATTGCCGCAATACAACCCCAACCTCCGCACCAGTGTGCAAGGGGTTGGTAATGTTACCAAACGCCTAGCCGTCATCGCCTTCGAAGATGCATGCGGCGCGGTGAGTCATTTGCCGCTGTTGATGGGTGCCGCCTTGCTTTCTCAGGCTCAGCCCTCGTGGTTCCCGTGCAACCAGTTCATCCAGATCATTTTTGAAGTAGGATTGACGCTGCTGCATTCCTCGGATGCGTTCGATTATTTCAACACGGTGGACCATCCAGTGCTGTTCGATGCAACTGCCTTTTCGACTTGGGGCCCATTGAAGCAGTGCGCTTGCATGATGCGCATGGTGGGCGGCATGGACGGGGACAAGAAGATGATGGACTACGTGTGCCGCCACCCAAACAAGAAGGTGCACGCTCCTGTTGTGACTCCCGTTGTCTTCCTTCCCTATCCGAACCACGCCTTAGATCAGCATACGCTGCCTCAGGTGGTCTTGCTGTTGAAAGATGACATACAGTATGATGATTCCAAAAAAAAGAAAACGCCGTTTGGCGCGCGATGCCAATACATGTTTCGCATCACCGGAACCAACTACCGGCGCCACGATCTCAGCAACTTCGAGGAGCGTGCAAAGCACGTCCGCGAAGCCCAGTCCAAGTTGATCTCGCTGTACCGACCAATCCAACCGGCCCATGCCTCCCGGTGCGACTTGTCCTTCGAATTGCCCGACGATTGGTTGGCAGCGGCTATTGGACCGTTTCCCAGCGTCAAAACTAGAAAAGGGCAGGTGATGGCCAGTTTGAACCCCAACGACATCGATAAAATCGTCTGCCAACCGTCTTTGAAGCAGCGTGGCCAGAAAGAGAAGGACGTCCAATGGGTGTTCGAACCCGAGATGCAAGCGAAGGCAAAAAAGAAGGCACTTGAGATATTGGAAGCCGGCACGTTGCAATTGACGACCATTTCCAAGGCTCACATGCCGATCCCCGATTTGTACGGATGCCGTGTAAAACGAGAGGGAAACAACTACTTTATCGGGTTGAAGGGCGGCGAGTGGAAGCCGTGGCGCGAAGCGAAGCGATGGAGGAAGCAGTACCAGTTGCCTTTGGATTGGGAAGCACAATTGGACCGACTGTTTCGCAGCGAATCCCTTCTTTTGCTGCATCGTGCCCTCACCTACCTGCACCATTGCAACCATTCCTTCGGCATGCGGGCCATCAGCCGGGATGGGTCGACAGGCCCAGATTCCGATCCAGTGGATCCGTTGGATGCACCGGCCTTCAAATTGTTTTGTGCCATGGCGCAAGTGGTGCCGCCTGCGTTGTTTCCCAAGCATTACCGGCCGTTTCACTTTGCTGTCGAAAATCCGTACTTGTTGCAGCGGGTGAAACGTCGATTGGAACAAGTGGTGAAGGAGAAGACGAGTCAACATGTTTCGACCAGGTGGCCAACGTTGGAAGACAAAGAAGGCCGAGAGTTGTACGGCTTCCAGCGAAAAAGCATCGATCAACTGCTGCGCTCCACGAAGAGTTGCAAGTTGTTGGTGCTTCCCACCGGGATGGGAAAAACACTGATCGTATTGCAATACTTGGCGGAGCGGGGATTGGGAGACGTGGGGCATATTTTCTACACGATGCCGAAAAGCGCGTTTCACAGCGTGATCGGGGAGATGCTGACGATGGGGTTCCGCGTGGCGATCCATCTTGCTACCAAACCGTGCACGGGTAAGAAGCAGCGGGAGCAAGATGGGGCGTACCGGCGCATTGGGGTGTGGGCCAACAATCGACCGGAAGTCTTCCATTTGCCGGCTGGGCCGCGCCGGGAATTTCGCAAGGGAATTATCCATGTCATCGAGCACGACGGGCTCAGCAAGTACCAATCGTACATGCAGCCGCACATGGGATCCTCTATTTTCATCCTGGACGAGATACACAAATGCCTGCTCTACAGCAAGCGCAGCGGCGCCGCGTTGTGCCTCTCGAAATTGGCGAAGGAAACCATCGGGTTCACCGGCACCCCGATCCTGAACAAGAAAGGGACCAAGTTGATGACTCGCTGGTTGGAGATGGCGGTGCAATTCAAGGTCACAGAGGAAAATTTCGTCGTGGCGGCGAACAGCATGATTAGTTTTTCTCCCCGCGTGGAAGTCGAGGTTCGAGAGCACAACCACGTATGCAATCCTGGACCTGCATACGAGGAGGCACATCGAAATGGATCGTTTTTGCAAATGGTTCGGCTAGCCCAAGAGGCGTGCCAGCGCGAGATCGTGAAGGTAGTGGAGGTGGAGCGAAAGGTACAAATACAAGGTGGACCGAACGATGGGCAGTTCCAAAAAGTGTTCGTCGTTGCGGAGAACCGTCAGGGGCAGCAGTGGCTGGCGCAGCAATTGCAGGCGAACCACCAGGTGGTGTGCATTGGGACAAACAACTTGAAACGACCGTCGGACCGGTTCGACGAGGTCGATTCGATCGATTTGACGGATGCGAAAGTGGCCGATGGGAGAGTCAAGGATTACGATGTGGTGATCACGCGGGCAAAGTACAACGCCGGCTACAACTTGACCCGATGTTGTTGTTGCATCGGTGGGGTGTACTTCGGCAACGAAGCGGATCGGCAGCAAATACGGGGGAGGATGCGGCCGTTTTGGCAGAAAAATCCGTACGTGAAGTACATCACGGTGATGTCCGGGTTGCTGCGCGTGGTGCACGGGAACTACGTGAAGGTGAAGATGTTGAATGCCTGCATGCAGCAGAATAAAATTTCCAGCGAGGACATGGTGAAGTTGACGGGAGAGAGCAAAAAAAGGAAACGAGGTTAACTTGTTTGCGGTTGTATATATCTTGTGTGTTTGTTTTTATCTGTGTTATCTACTTTTAATAAAATTTACTAATTAATAATTTTTGGAATCAATTGGATTCGCAGCGAATCGTCTTCCTTTTTCTGTTGGCGTGTAAACCGTCGATAGCCCGCACACCCCACGTATCCCCCAAGCGCCACCAGCAGCAGGCTCATGTAAAGCAGAGTTGGTGGCTGGTGGTAGTGGATGCGGAACAGCAGTATCTCTTCCACCGTGTAAAAATTAAACCCTTGGACAATCAACCCAATGCACCCGGCGTGGAGGATTCGGTTCGTTTGAACCTCGAACTCCGTGAAACAGAGGGACAGAAACCCGGACAAGATCGCGTGGTGCAGGTGCCACGACACCCCGGTGTCAACGGAGAAAAAGAGGCCAAACATGACCAAATACAACAAACACGGGTACCCCAAGGTTTGCCACCGTATGCGACGCGTCCAGCATTGCCGAAGCAGCAAGCCACTGCAAACCAACCCGGCGGCGGCACAGACTACCAGTTCGGAGGGCTGGAACCTGGTATGGCTGTCGATGGAAAATTGAAAATAGGAAATGTTGTTCAAGAAGGAATAAACAAAGGCGGTGACCCAAGCCACGACCCAATACCAAGGGTCGAAATGACTAAAATTCAGGTGGTGGGTGAGCGCGTGGAGGGTCAGGAACAAATACAGGCCGTTGTTGACGAATTTGGTAAAGTTTTCTTCCCGGTTGAGCATGTCGCAGACGCGGCGCGTCACGTCGTCCGTCAACTCGTGTTCGAAAAAGGAAAGGCAAGTGTGGTAATGGCTATCGTTCTGGAGGGGAGCGAGCCACCCCGTGGCTTTAAGCCATTCGCATAGAAAATACAGGTACGCGGCGGCGCAATAATAAGAAAACATAATTATACAATTTTTTTCTCGCGGTAATAAAAAAACCCAAACAAATAACCACAATATCCTATAAACCATGTCCCACCAGAAAAATGTTCAACACTTCAACCGCATATGCGGCGGCATGTCCATGGTTCCTGGACGACCGAACGACACCCAAAACCTCCAGTCAATCGAGCAAAGTAAAGGCCTGTACCAGCAATGTTGGACGTGCATCAAGCAAAATTGCAACAACAAAGACGAATGCGACATCTCGTCGTGCTTCCAGTTGACGCCCCAAATCTTGGAGCGGGAGATGAAAAAATTTTCTAAGTAATAACAAATATGCCGTATCAACCATGTTCCCAATACAAAAATACCGACACGTTCACATGCGTCACCAAAGAAAACAAGAATCTGTCATGTTTCATGTACTTTGATCATCAGACCAACATGATTCAACGGCGCTGTTTGTGTGAACCGAATTACCATATTCTAAATGCAACTCAGGCAGTGAATGGATGTGGACCGGAATCCATGATTGGTAAAAGTGAAGAAAAGAATATCATGAGTCAATTGCTTGACAAAAATACCACCAAATGTTGTTCGCAACACGATGTCTGCATGGGTAACGTGGTCGATAGCGGAAAGTGCTCCGTGCAATTTAGCCAATGTTTGGCAAAAGTCTCCGATTTGTCACCGACAGGAGTATTCACGAGAAACTTGTTGGATTATTTCGTCAAGACTTCCTCGAACAAATTCTTACATGCCCCTTCAAAGTATGCATGCAAGCCTATTGCACATCCACGCTTGAACACGTTGCAACGGACAGCGCAGCAAGAACGTTGGGAGTTGTTGCATCCGCAAGATCGGCGACCGCCCAATCGATGGTGGTGGTAAAATCAAGTTTTTTTTCTCGGGGGTTGAAAAAATGTGGGTGTCTCTGCTGTTTGCGATTGTGTCCATACTAGTTGCGGTATACATCCATGACATGTTAAATAAACGCTTTCCACAATCAGCAAAATATAGAAACGAAACGTTTGACGCATTCGTTGCTGTTGCGTATGTCGTAGTCTTCGTGATCACGTTTGGTCTACTTTCTCTCGGGTGGCACGCCGTAAGTGGCTTTATAAAGATGTTAAATATAGCCGTAAGTGGCTTTTTAAAAGAGTATTAAATATTTTTTTGTTGGGGTTAAAAAACCATGAAGACCGATTCGATTAAGGACGTTTGTAAACAAAAAAACTACGAAACCGCAAGGCGGATCTTTGGTACATCAAACGTCCAGTGGTACTTAGAAAGCATGCCGCTGGTGGTATTTTGGTCTGGAATTTTAATATCCTTACTCCTCTTCTATGTTGTTGGAAAACGAACCAATACCTTACTGAGGGCTATCTTGGCATTTTTGTGGTTCGGAGGGTCGATTGTGTGGTACTTCTACGGGTATTTGAGCCGATATCAGGAATGCGCGATTGCTGCCGATCCCATGAATAAAAAACTCTTTTCCGTGTTTGGGTTCCCCATCAGTACGTGGCCGCTGTCCCATTTTGTATTATGGGTGGTCATCGCCACGCTTGCGCCAAAAAATTGGAAGTTGTATATCGGGTTCGGCGTTGCATGGGAAGTCACAGAGTACCTGTTCAAAACGTACGGCAAGGAGACCGTGCTCAGTCGCAAGGCTCGTACAAGGCTAGACGCTAAAAAATATCAGTACCTCACCTACTGGGAAAGCGCGTGGGAAGATATCGCACTCAATTCGCTGGGAATCGTTACGGGAACCGCTATTTCCCAATTCCTTTCATACGACGTGGATGGTATTCTCCAACTATCTTAGACACATTCGTTGTTGCTGTTGGGGTTAGATATTTTTTTTTTTTTGCGTCGTGGGTCTTCTTCGTTCGATAGCACAACATATATATATTGCATCGTTAAAAACATAATGAACGTCTTACACGTTGCCTCTCCTTTGTTGTATGCATTGTTTGTGTACTGCATTCAAGATTTCAAAACGATACAAGCACCATGGTTTTCCACCCTGCGGACAACGTACAACATGTTTATGTCAGCGTGGTCTGGATACATGTTGTATGTTATCACACTTGCAACGTACAACGACGGTAAATTCACCGATTGGTGCACACCGTATTTATCGTATACAGGTATTGACATGTTTCTGTGTTCGAAATATGTAGAATGGACGGATACGTTGTTGTTGGTTTTGTCTGGAAAAAAAATATCTAGATTGCAATACCTGCATCATATGAGTACTGCGGTTGTAACGTATACGAACCTTACTATTCCATCCTTATTCGTGTTCATGGGATCCAATTGCTTTGTCCATTGTATAATGTATTGGTATTTTGCATTTCCTCGTGGAACGTTAAGACCATATCGCAAGTGGATTACTGTGACCCAGATTGCACAGCATGCATTATGCCTCTATGCCATCGGATATACATACAGTACACGCAATTGCTACCAGTCTATTGGGCTGCACGTAGGGCTTGGCATGTACACGATGTATTTCGTTCTCTTTTTAAGTTTTTATCGTCAACTGTATTGAGCCTGGTGTTTTTTACTTCTTTTTTTTTCGACATCCTTATCAAACATGAACACTCTTTTACTGCTCACCCTCCTGTTGACACAAACTGCGCTGTGGGTAGGGTATTCGTACCAATTGCAAGAAACCACACTGTCTAAATTTTGGGGAAACGTCCCAGAAGGCATGTGGGGGTACCTGCTAGGCGCGGCTGCGCTGGCGTACGCAATGAATTTGTTCTTGGTTGCAAGGTTGTCATTCCACGATTTGAATCCAAGCCTGGCGTACTGGGCGGCGGGCGCGACGTTGATGTATTACGTGTTGCAAATGTTCTTCTTGCCGCTGGTAGAACAAGCGGTTGGGAACGGGGGCAGCCGGTGGCCGGTCCGAATCCTGCTCCTCGTCTGTATCCTCCCCATCGCTGCCCTCGCTGGTATCGGTATCGGAGAAGGATTCGTCATCAGTTCCGTCTTCCCGTTGCTCCACGTCATCGTCAACGACGCCTTCTTGTACGGGTTCTTGTTCTAGGTTAGGCTTTTGGTAAATGTTGGTGCGGCAAATCGGGCACTCGGAATGGCGATACGAGCGGAACCATTTCATGGCGCAATCGTGGTGCAACTTGTGCGCGCACGGCAAGTAGACGTACTGGTGCATCGGCTCGAAGCAAATGCAACACTCCTCTTTGACCTCATCCTCCTTCGTGGTCACGACATAGAATAGAACTGCTTCTTTTTTTTTGGGAGGATGGTACGTGGTTGTGGTTTCATTGCCAATTTCAAGAGCAGACTCGCAGCAACCCATAATATTTTACTAGATCCTCTTCATTTTTTTTCACGTGTTTGCGTTGGTTTTCAACGTTGGAAAAAGCGTACGAAGAATAAAGATGTTTGAGACCGCCGCCGATTTGTTTTTCAAATGTACCTCCAAAGACGACATGATAGCCTTGTTGCAACATCACAGCCATTACGATGCTGTGGATTACGCGGAGTTTGCACTCAACAAGTTGCGCATCTCGAATTCCCTGATACCCGCTCACTATCGGTTGACCAGTATCGACGAGCAAAAGTTGAAGGACGTCACGACTTGGTATGAGTATTGCAACGCATTGACGCTTGAACAATTGAAAGTCGTTGGGTGGTAGCAAAGACCGGTTAACCGGTTTCAAAAAAAAACCCCAACAACTGAAAGGCAAAAAAGGGTAATATATTATTGAAAATATATATATAATATTATATATATATTATCATGGAGATCAATGTGGTACCGGTGTACGTGTTGCATCGTTTGTTACCGAAAGTCCTCCTGAACAACATACGGACCTTCCTTCGCAACCCGATCGTGACGTTGCAGCGATGGTGGCGGTGGCATTTCCGCTACCCTGTCTTGACGAGGTCGCTGTACGACCGAATCGTCCGTACTATACCGAACGATAATAGGCCGTTCGCGTTGGTCCGAACGTCCTCCATGGGAAGCCCAGAATGGTGTTGCCCATACAAAAATGATTTTTTCAGCCATTTTGGAAAGAGGTACGACCGATCTTTGTTGTACAGGAAGTTGCATGCTTTGAAAAGGAATGCGTACGGGCGCTACAGCCGAAACCCAACGGCTAGGTTCGAGTTTCGAAACGCCACCTGAAGGATCCAGACATGAATACGCATGTGGATCCATTCCTTCGCTTTGCACCATCTGGTTCGTTTCTTCGGCCACGCCCCGGGATGAAAGGACAAGATATGACGAATCAAATCTGGATTGTGACTGACCACAGCGGCCATTTTTTTTTATTCGTAGCAAAAAAAATCGAGACTTGTTGTCGGAAATACCTATTTTCCAAAAATTCAGTTGCAAGCCAAAAACAATGAATGTTGAAAATGGTTGGCATATTTATTGAAAAAAAGAACGAATTATTGTCCAATGTAGAACTGGCTGGATCGAGCACAATTCGTGGGAAGTATTGACAATTGAACGTAAACACGCCCTCTGCCCCCGAATCGCCAAATGCGGCTTTGTATTTTAATCCTGGTCGGACGGCTAAAGTGGTAACCAAATTTCTTGTTGCCAATGTTGTGTTGGGAGAGTTGTCATCGCCCAAAGGAAGTGGGAGATGGCAATCCCCGTACCGATACGATATTCATCGCAATACCATCGAGATGGTAGCCCCCGCTGCAGCACCTGCCAAAACTTGCGGGATCGTATGGCAGTCGGACCACACGCGTTGGGCCATGACGAGGATTGCCAATACCCATGCGGCTGGCGACGTAGAAAAGAACATCAACACCAACAGAACCACCAATTGGGCATGCGTGCTGGGCATCCCGAAAGGGGACCATCCACATGTTTTGGGAGCGTTGGGCGGCCTCCGCTGCCGGATTGCCTGCTTTAAGACGTAATTGATCGCTGCTTGTGCTGCCAATACAAGNATAATNNCGATCGTGCCTCTTGTTATCATGACGTACGTNGCCAACAGGTATGGNGCCGACGACAACAGCATATTTTTTTGTATATATGGTATGATATTATTTTTTTATGCCTGTAGTTTAAATTTCCACTTTTTCTTCCTCCACTTGTTCTGTTTTTTCGACTGCAATATCTGCCTCCTCTCCTTGCGGCATCTCCTCTACTTCTGGTATCTGCTCTTCTTGCGGCACCATGGCTTCGAACATGTACTGCATGCTTAGCATCTCGATCTCGATGTTCAAGACCCCGATGATCCGTAACGCCTGGCGTAGCGTGCTCGCAAAATCGGCAGACTCGTCGTCGTCCCTTGCGTCAATCACGTACATCAATTCCTGCTCTGGCAAATGCTCCTCCGTCCACAATTGGTCCTTGAATGCTTGGTTGATTTGCTTCCACCCGTCTTCCGGCCTCAATTTCGATTCGTCCACTTCTTCTTCCTTTTTCTCCTTCGTTTGGTCGGCCGAGGTAAACAGTGCCCAATCTTTCTCCTTTTCCACCGCTTTCTTCGCGATTGGCGCCGGCTCCCATTCAATGTCTACCCCCACACTTCGAAAGGCGGCATCCAACGTGAGAAGGTCCTCCTCGTCGATGTCCGACGCTGGGATCTCTTTTTCATCCTCCACGATGGTGACGCGATTCGCCAATCGTTGTTTCTGGAGGAAGGCGGCGAGCCACATGCCTTCAATGGAGTTGACGCGAACGTACAAGTTGTCCGGTCGATGCAGCCGCAACGATCGGTTGCATCTGCCAAGGGAAGATAAGAAATATTTTCCATATTCCGCAAGAGATAAAGTTGCGAGGAGCATTGTTTGAAACCACATCGTTTTATTTGGGGTGGGTTTTTGTTTGTTGGGGGGAGAGATTTTTTTTGTCATCTGAACACATTCGGACAATCTAAAAAAAATCAAATATTGTAATTTTAATTCAAATAGTCCCCTTCCTTCGACGTACTTATTACCTCCATGCGGTTGCCCGACACCATGCTGTGTTGCACGGGCAAAGTCACGTTGGCGTGGCACGGCGTCTCCCTCAACAACGGGTTCGCACGCGTGTGCTTCTCGAACGATCCAGCCGTGATGCGATTTTCCATCGTCAAGTCTTTCGTCCGCTCCGGACCACCGACATCCATGCTGGCGGTGGTGCCTTCCGTAGGCGCGGCATGCTGCTGGCGCAAGTGGTGCCCGGAATTCTGGCGCTTCACCGCATGCTCGCCAATCGCAGACTGGCCTTGTTGCAGCACATCTCGGTTGGACACTGCTTCTGGGCCAACCGCAGTGCGATCGATCATGCACGGATTTTTCGCACGCAGCACCACGCCGTTGGTCAGCGCCTCTTCGACTTCCGCGCGGTACTTCTTCATGCTGCGCTTCGTGTTGTCTTTCGTGTACGTGGCGTCCCGGGCTTCGGCGCCATGTTTTCCGACCATCAACGTGGGATTCCGCTTCTTGCTCGTGGTGCGGTTGGTGCAACTGACCGACTTGGTGTCTCGGGTTTTGGCACCGAAGGTATCCACTTGCGCCACTTTGTTCCCGCCTTTCATCCCGCGGTTCTTGCTCAGTTTTACGTCGCCGTACGAGCCGTACGGGTTCGGTTGCTGCGTATCGATCTGCATCAGCGGATTGATCTTCATCGCCGCCGTCCCGTCTCTGCAATGGGTCATTTCGCCCAACGTTTGCGCCGCATCCACTTCGGATCGCTTGTTGCCTTTGCGCCCTTTGGCCGTTTTGTCGGTGCCGCTTCGCATTTTCCCTCGCAATGTTGCTCCACCCAGGTCAATATTGGATTGGCGATCGCGCGGGTTCGCCTCCTCTACTTTGGAGGCTTCGTACCGCATGCTCTCTGGCAACCTTGGCTTTGGACGAAGCATGAAGTGGCCGCCTTCCATCGCCATCCCGAATGGCGCGCGGGTCACCTGGTTCGTGTTGGACGGCTGGCAGCCGTTCAAGTTGTTCTGGATGTTCAACCGCATCGATTCTACGGCTCGGCTCCTCGTATTCATCGGTAAAATATCGGTGCGCACCAGATCGTTGGATCCGTTGAAGTTGACCGCATCGCGTTTTGTTCGTTTGAACAGGTCGTCTTCGCCAATCATATTTTGAAGGCGGTTCCGACCGGACGTGTTCCGGTGGTAAATACCAGTCGGATCCGGCATCTTGTCCTCGTACTGCTGGAACACNTTNCCCTTGGANTCTTTGAANGTACCGACCACNTTCTTCGTGGTAGGCTCCGCGTTGTACAGGTTGCTGNTGTACACNCTTTGCCCGTACAGCGANTGTGCGCTGGCTAGCATGGGAATGGCTGCNGGCCCGTCGTTTCGCCTGCCTTGGTTTCGAAGGTATCGNCTGGCTGCGGGTCGCGCGCTGTGTTTTTTCTGGAAGTCCGTCATCGGCTTCGCGTTGGCAACGATTTGCTGGNTGGTGCGGTAGGATGNTNNNGGAGTNGNAGTCGATTCCGCAACATCTGCCGGAGCCNCGGGTGNAGCAGTCGTTTGCTTCTTTGGCATTTGGTTTTGACTNAAGCCATACGCNGCGGCNGCNGCNGGAAGCAACATCAATAATGCACTGGCCATCTTGTGGTTTTTTATTAGTGGGTCCAAAAAAAAAAAAATGTTTTCGATTCATCGAAGTAATCCGATGAACATAGTAATGAANTTAATTATTCAATAAAGGAATTTAGTTGGAGAATGCTAAGCCGCCCATGCCGGATGCNATGCGCAAGATGTTCCAGTTNNNAGCNAANACGTGGGTTTCGTGCTCNTNNCCGTCGTTGTCGTAGCANAATTCAAGGATAGCNTTGTCGATTCTGGAGAAATTCACGGTACCGGATGGCTGTGCAGATTCAGGCTGCAATGCGAATGGGTACGTGTAGACGAACTCANCTTGACTTGCATCTGGGATTCTGGAATGGCTTTGGTATGGTGTCACGGTACGGAAGTACGATGCTGGCACGCCGCCGGAGTTGNNGCATCCACCTGCCATGTTGAAACGGCTGTGGTTGTTGAATTTCAACTGTGCGGAGCAGATTGGGTCGGCNNNGTGCNNACCAGAAGCAACTNNNTNNCCTTGAGCATTGGCCTCTNTTGCTGAAGTATCTAANTGGCGACCGGAGAAATCGAACAAGTGNTCTGGGTCGGTTGATCTNACNCCCCANATCAAGGAACTGACTGGATGGTTAAAGTACAANCGATGTTGTTCGGTAGCATTGGAACTGCGTTTCTTGGTCATTTGCTGGGTTTGGGACATCAACACTTCCATGTTGCTGTCNGCGAATCTNGAACGCTCCTCGTTGTCTAAGTANACGTAACCAACTTCCAATTGGACTTGGGTTTGGTCGTCGCTTAATGCG
>PBLX01000003.1:13362-22873 GCA_002722435.1 Legionellales bacterium
CCNCCNNNGAANNNTGNTAATGGCATGCCAATGCTGTCGATTCCGTGGTNGNNTTGCACGGTTNCATCACCAGNNTCTGCTGATGCAAGGCCTACNATGCTGCGTAAGTTCAATTTCACGGTCACNGCGTGGAATTGTAANGAGATCAATGGCAATGCGTTGCCNGTTACACCACCTGGACAAGCAGAGTTGAACCAGAATGGGATTGGCACGTACAAGCGCTGTGCGCGCTCGTCTTTGTAGTNGCCNGAAGGATGGATGCCGTCTGGATCGTGGCCGATCATTTCACCTAATGCTTTGCCNGCTTGGCCGCTCAAAGAGTCCCACATGAATAAGTATTCNGCGGTCACTTCGTCGATGCATTGGGAGCCTAAGAAGATTTGGCAACGCTCGATCAATGCTTGGCCAACGCGAGGTGNGTANACTCCANNACTTAAACCTGGTAAGTCAATNACAACGTATAAGTAGGTAATTAAATCACCTTCGCGTGGNAAGTTGGTCACGGTGTTGGCGCCGGTTTTTTGNGTGCCTTGTAATGTAACGGNTGCGTTGTCAATGGCGAATTTGGTGTGGCGCATGTGCACGTACCTCCATGACGTGGATTGTGGATCGTCGTAGATGACGGAATCTGGACCTGCGGTTGCAAGTAAACCTAAGACGGATGCTAAACTCATGTTATTGTATTTTTGGGTTGTTTTGTGTGGAAAAGGGTAGGGTGTGGGTGTGTTTGATAGTACCCNACAAAAAAAAAATCAGCGTNCACCATCAACGCACTGGTCGAACGACTAGCCAACGACTAAANCCGACNTTGGANATTTTNNATNTAACTCGCATATCCCAAACTGGCCATGCCGTTTTGGATGGACACGATGTTCCAATTCCTAGCATACATGCGNAAGNTTCCGTCNGTGTAATTCTCGTCGAAATCGATCTCCATGACGGCGTGATCGACCTTCGAGAAGTTCANGGACGAACTNGGNGATGGACTTTCTGGATCGAGATCGAAGGAGTACGCGTACACGAANGTATCGTCCGCGTCCGCAGGGATCTGAGAATGGTGCTGGTANGGCTGCACGGTGCGNAANTACCTNCCTTCGACTTTGTTGCCCTCTGCTTGGTTCAAGCGAGGATGGGAGTTCAGGCGCAATTGGATGGCGGCGATNGGGTCCAATATTACTGCTCCACTTTGGAATGCAGCAGGGGTTNCTTCTGCTGTTTCTAANTCTCCCACGCCAAACACCAGTTCGCGAACNGGNTGGTTGAAATCCAAGCGGATTTCNGTGTGGTANTTCGCACTGANGCTTTTCTNCACCTNTTGCACTTGGGTGATCACGTATTCGAAATTGGCNCTTTTCATCGCGTTGTGCTCCTCCTCGTCCAAGTACACGTACCCGGCCTCCAAGTACGCCGCGCAATCGGAATCTTTTGGACCACGATTAGTCCAACCACTACCATATTCAGAAACGTTTCGTCTCGTTTTTCCAATCACTTTGATTTCTTGGTTGATATGGGCGTTGTCANAATTANNTATCACTTTGGAGANNCTTTGCAACGCCAGCCGAACTTTNATCTCTTGGAACGGGATCGCTGCGATGGGAAGCGCNTTNCCGGTGTGGCCGCNTGCGCAAGCACTGTTGAACCAGAATGGGATTGGCACGTAGTACCTNGTGGCGCACTGGGNCGCGCANATACGCTGGTCGTCGGAATCNAAGTTGCCGACCATNTCGGAAATGTNTTTNCCGGCTTTGCCGCTCAACGCTTGCCACATGTANAGGTAATCNCCNGTCAAGGAGTCCAAGCAGGTGTTCCCGATCAACAATTCGATTTTTTGAATGAGTTGGTACCCGACGAAATCAANNTAGGAAGGGGCGTCNNNGNNNGCATCCGCTGATTTNAATCCTGGCAAGTCGATGCAGACGTACAAGTAGGTCAACAAGTCGGCTTCGCGCGGGATGACGGTGGTGGTTTTCTGGCCCAAGTTGGCGTTNCCGGTCAACGGAATTTTGACGCCGTCCAANGAGAAGTTGGTGCTTCGTGCATGGGCNTGTCTCCAGAAGGTACGGTCTGGATTCCCGGTCAATTTTTGGTTGTGGTTGGAAACCGCGATAAGTTGTAAAGAGTTGGCTAGTTGTCCTGGCATGTTTTTCTAAAATGGAACGGAGTGTATTTTATTACACCCTACAAAAAAAAATCAGTGGTCGAACGACGNCGGAAAAAAAATCTCTCCACAGACAANAAACAACAACCATGACCGAACTTTCTTACTTTAGCGCCGGATCCGAAGAATTCCTCGACTCCGACCTGGANGTCGGCGAGTACGACATGGACGACGAGTTCATGGCNCCCGACTTGTCGGAAGAGGTATNGTCGGAAGAAGAGGAGGAACTGAGCCCTTCGAANGAGGTAGACGAGTTGGTGGCGGATTTGCGACCGGACGAACGAGATCCTCCCCCGCGGTCGAGAAAAAAAACCGAATTTTTCAAGGTGGATTATGCCTCCGCGGACAAAGGCCACGAAGCCGATATGGCAGAGTTGGAANGCGACGGGTCCGAGTTNTCGATGGAAGAGGAGGAGGACGAGTCTTATGCGCCAGACCAAGAATCCGACTATTCTATGATGTCCTCCGATTCGGATAGTATGATGTAAATTTCATGTAAATTTCATAAATTTTGCAAACCTCTTTTTTTTCTTCGGGCTTTAACAAAATGTCNTTGGTGCAACAAATTTTGCAAGCCGGGGCNGANCCCGAAAAAGTGCGTGGCGCGCTCGAGTCGAAGACCAGCCCATTGGTGCAAGACCACCAGGCNATGTCGCAAGCCATGGCGCTCGTGGCTGGAAAAAAAGACGCATTGGTGAAAGAAATGGATCTGGAGGCAACGTTCGAAGCCGAGTACCCGGACGACCTTCCGGATAGCCTGGCGTCTGGATGGACCATCCAAATGTCAAAAAAAGCCTAAGACTACAACCNTATTTCCTATGTGCAACTAACAGGTACACAACAGNTGTTATCTGAAAAAACATTTTTTTTACCTTAATAAANTTGTACTTATTTTTTTGTACTTGTTTGTAGTGTCCTTCCCTAGCAACTGACCTTAAAAAAATGTTTTTTCGCGTAGTCCTCGGTGTGTGCCTGCTAATTTTTGAAAAAACATTTTGTTTCGGTCTCAAATGAGTTTCCAATCGAGATTTCAAATTTTTTTTTTTTTTTTACATCCATTAAAATTTTGGTCTCGTGAGAAAAAAAT
Source organism: Legionellales bacterium (assembly GCA_002722435.1). Classification (GTDB taxonomy): domain Bacteria; phylum Pseudomonadota; class Gammaproteobacteria; order Comchoanobacterales; family Comchoanobacteraceae; genus UBA7916. Next base: position 16,608 of record PBLX01000003.1, read on the forward strand.
GTTTTTTAGTCGTTGTAAACACACTTACAACACACCACAACACCGGTATACCGCAAAAAATATATAAAAATAAATATTAAACAATAAATATATAATATATATATATAATGTATATATAATTCAAACTTCCATTATTTAAATCACGATGAACAAATTTATTGACAATTATGCTGCAGACGATTCGACGAATGCTTCCAATACCTACAAACAAGTGGGTCAAAAAACGTTGGAGGACGTATGGTTTGTAAAAAAGGACGATGTCAAGTTGTCGGAACAAATATTCGACTTTTTCACATTCGAAGGGCCCAAACAGTTGGATCGTTCGCAATTCGAGGAGGCCATGAAATTATTCAAGATTGGCATGGACGACGTAACCCTGACCTACCCTATCGACAAAAGCAAATTTGTAACATGGTTTGAAAACGAGGCGAGCATTGCACTGGTGGAGAAGATAGAAGAAGCCTACGAAGAATTGACAAATGTCCAGATCATGCATGGGAAGCGTCAACGAGAGGAAGAAGAGAAGGAAGCGCAAGCATTGCATCGCAAATTGATGTTGTCACAAAAAAAAAGAAAAATCAACGAAGCGAGGCAACAGGCTATCCTTCCCAAAAAGAAGAAATCTTCCATGGCGATAAAAAAGAAACCACAGCGTACGTCTCGGTACATAAAAATGTTTATGTAAAAATAAAGTATAAATATGTTATATTTTTATGATTCTTCGTCGCTGTTGTCGTAGTACACAGCACCGGTGGACACCACCAACCAATTCTTCCTCTCTTTCGTCAACACCTGTCGCTTTTTCCTCCGCTTTCGTCGATTCGCCTTCAGCGTGTTGCGCATATCCATCTCAATCTTGTGCGCATGCTTCAGCGTGTACCGGTATACACCGTTGTCTCGTGCCCACAACAAGAAGGCTAGTTGCGCCACGGTCGTTTGCATGTCTTCCTCTCTGTGTCGGAAGAAGATACGCGCTTTGCGCTGGAACGGATCAAACAGCCGGCGTCGTCGGGCTCGCAACACGCGTTTGTAAGCGTCGTGGATGTAAAAGTTGCACTTCGTCCTGTTCGACCCCACTTGGATGGCCAACTGGTGCTTCTTGGCGTAGTTGACGCAGCACCAGTCTAGCACTCGCAAGGAGACTTTCGCCGTTTGGTTGATCAGCGGCAGCAGCATGGTGTCGAGAAACACGTCATCGACTTTCGGCGCCAATTCAGACAATCGCTGCGCTAGTGTGGGATTCACGTAGTTTAGCGTTCCCTTTACGTCGTTGTAATAAAATCTGCCAATTTGCTTCATCGGTTTGATCAAATATATAATCGTTTTGGTTGTAGAAAACGAAACGGAAGTGTGTGGAATGAACGCACTACAAAAAAATATAGGTCCGGTAAACCGCTTATTTTTTTCCTTTTTTACCTTGTCTTCCTTTTCTCCCACCCTTGGCAAATGTTTCAATTCCTTTTTCCGAGCGATCTCGCAACTCTTCTTTGTCCGCTCTTCCCCTACGGAACCGGCGCACGGTGGGATAGCCGCGGATTTTCATCCTTCGCATCATTTTCGGGTACCGAGCCCCATTCAACAAGCGCATGCGACGTCGATGTCGCCTTGCTACGCGTAGATAGTCCGGTTTCATGTGTTGGCAGTGGCCGCACCATGGCGCGTAAAACATGACAGTGACGGGTTCGTCGGAGGGATCGTCTTTTTGCTGGGTGAAGATCTCGAACTCCTCCGGGGTCAGTTCAAATGTGTTGTCATCGTCGGTTGGCTGTGCAATTACAAAATAGAGTGCACCAAGGCACAACAGGATTATGAGTAGTTCGATGGTGGACATTTGTAATTTTTTGTTAGCCGGGTAGAAAAAAAAATCCGGAACTCGTGTTCATTCACAACCACTTTGATTCGGGTTGAGAATACAAAAAAAATGTCGGAGTCAGGCCAGTCCAACATCTCAAAAACCATGTCGGACTCGTCGGACCAGTCCAACATCTCGTACGACGAGGAAGATGGCCATTTGAAGGTAGAAGTGGGGGACTCGATCGGCCCATGGACGGTGGTGGATCGCATCGGGATCGGACAGTACGGCATGGTGTGGACCGTAAAAAACGACACGAAGGTGTTGAAAATCATGCGATCTGGTGAGGATCACCGCGACATGATCAATTCAGAAATAGAAATTCTACAATCCTTGACTTCTGACTACATCATGCAATTAGATTCCACCTTGGACCACGCAAACCAAGATCGAATTCACAAAGTGCTTGTCATGGAACGCATGGAAAAAGACCTGTTTACGCTGCTCCACGAAGACGAAAAGGTGTTGACTCACACCGCAGCCGCGCGAATGATCCGGCAATTGTTACGGGGCGTGGCTGCGCTGGAGGAGGCAAAGATTGTCCATCTTGACTTGAAGCCGGAAAATATTTTGCTGCAAGGCGACATGTTGAAAATTGCCGATTTTGGAACGGCGCAGCGGCTTCCGATGAAGGAAATTCCGCTGTACGGAAAGACCACGGAGTACCGCGCGCTGGAAGTCATCATGGACCTTGAAGATTGCAACGCGAAAGCGGACGTCTGGTCTGCCGCGTGCGTCATTTATGAGATTGTGACCAGAATGCATGGACAGACTACCTTGTTGTTTGAGCCGCGTGAGGTGTCCATCGCAGCGGAGGATCTGGAGGATATGGACGAGGAAATCGACCTGAACCATTTGTACCTGATTCAGGAAGTGCTCGGCCAGGTGCCGAAACACATGCATCGGCATTGCCAGGAATATTTCACCGTACGGGGGGAGTTGCGAGGTGGGATTGGAAAGGTGGTGCTCCGGTCGTTGGACGAGTTGATGGTGGAGGACGGGATCGAAGACGTGGACCTGTGGATGGACTTTTTCACGCCGATGCTGCGGTACAACCCGAAGAAACGATTCAGCGCGTTGGATATGGTGGATCATAAATGCCTTGCCCCTACAAAACCGACATGATTAGTATAGAAGGAAACATTGGCGCGGGAAAAAGCACGCTGTGCCGGCAGTTGCGCGCAGGCGGGTTCTGCACGTTCGAAGAGCCGGTAGTGGATTGGACCGTGCAAGGCGAAGATGGAACCAGTCACAATGTCTTGACGGCGTTTTACCGGAATCCTGTGAAGTACGCGTGCATGTTCCAACAGTTGGTGTTGCGGACGCGAGTGGAGCAGGCGAAGGAGTGGAAGTCGAAACGAGGGTTCGTGGAGCGCTGCGTGCACAGCGACCGCTTGTTCGGAGCGATGCAATACCGACTGGGAAACATGGATCCGGTGGAGTATGGGAGTTATTTGTACCAGTTTCGGCAGGCCGTGCAAGACATGCCGACGCCGATCGTAGGGCATATTTACCTGAAAACGTCAGTGGATACTTGTCTTACTCGCATTACAAAACGGGAGCGAGAAGGAGAGCAAGGAATCACTCGGTCGTACTTGTCGTTGCTGGAAGAGGAGCATGAATCGTGGTTGGGTGGCTTGTCGAACGTACTGGTTCTGGATGGGGAGAAACAAATGCACCTGCACGATCTTCGATCGGCTGTTGCATCGTTCGAGTCGTCTTTAAAATAAATATAACCCAATTTTTTTTTCATACCGTTCATCAAAAAGCATGAGTGAATTCCAGTTTGTGATCGGCCCGTATCAACCATCCGACAACCGACCTGAAATTTGGAAAGTTCCAAGCAATCAAGGTAGTAGCAGCACTGGAAGAGCAAACCGAATAAAGTATGAACAGTTGAGCAACGAAAAAGCAGACTCACAATTTGAATTTCAAGTGAGAAACATAAGGGATCCAGCAAAAATCAAAATTGACCAAATAATAGATGTGTCTTCCAACAATTGCAAGAAGCAAGCAAAGTTTTACACCAGTCCGAAATACCTTTGGCAGACGATGCGTGACGTTTTTAGCACCATAACAGGAATAAGAGACAATTGGCCAAGGAAGAGTGATTTGGTATGGGGGTTTCCGAAGGCGGACGTTTTTAAGCGACAGATTGGTGCAAACATCCACAAAAACGATAAGCCGGATGAGAAGAAAGATTTTCCGCGCCAAAACGGGATGATGACCATCTACGAAGTGGAAGCCTATTTAAAAAACTACTACGGTGAAAAGACGTATATGCAACAGGCCGCGCGATTGAAGTGGGGGATGGTGATGTCGATACGGTTCGACATTCGAATGCGGCAATTGGCAAAGTTGTACCCGGATGAATCGTCCTTGTTTTACCATTTGATAGGATTTTACCATACCCAAGACAGGCTTGACAAAGACATAACCATGGCAAACACCTTTACATTTTCGAAAAAATACAACAAGTATGTGGACAACTTGTTTCCAAGTATAGATGGGAAGATGAGAGAGTTGGTCCGCATGCTGCCATTCTACATCGTAAGAACGTCGCCGCAATTCTTTCGGACCGGAGGTATAGAAGGATTATCGCTGGGAAAAGGCAAGAAGAAACCAAGACAACAAGATAATAATAACAATAATAATAATTATTTTAACATTTTTAATTTGGATCAAGATGATACTTTTGATAATCTACAGGATTCTGTTGGACTTGATCAGGGGAATGTCATTCAAGAACCCGATTCACAAAATAGATCGCGAGGTGATTCTTTCAACCTAATTAATTAACGATTGCGGTGTCCCAACGGCGCGTAACAGCGTGTATCGACTTCGTAAGGTGCGTCCGGAGTCCAATTTCCAGTGGGTTTCGGGCGCCCAACGATGCGATTTTCTTTGTTCGGGACTGGAGAATGCACGACGAATTCATTGAGAATGCGTCCAACTTGCTGAAGATGGTCTTTTTTTTGCTCCAACATCTCGACGTCTGCGACCATGCCGAAAAGGAATTCGATCAATTGGTGTGGCGACACAAACGTTTGTTTGCGATTGACCTCCAACATGGCACGAATACCGTCAACGTCCATCGTTTCGATAAAGTGCCCGATGCATTCTTTCCATACGTTTTCCCCAAATACATGTGGATGGAATCGAAAAATGGAAAAAAACCAGTTTTTAAGTTCTTTTTTGTATTGTTTGTTATACTCTGACAATTGAAAACAAACGTTGGATAAGTCAACAGAGTGAGGCATAAACTTCTCCACAAACATGTATTCCACACGTCCGTGATCATTGTTTTCTTCCTCCTCTTCAGAATCTGCCTTTTCTGCCTCGTCTTCAATTTCCATAGAAAATTGAAGATGTTGGTCGTCCAATGGAATGTGATGCTTCGTCGCAAATGCTTCAATCGTATCTCTTAATCCTAATTCCTTCTGTTCGTTTGTCTCCAAACACAAGATAACTTTTTCTTTCGTATGTCCCTGCATTAAAAAGGAGAACGATTCATGAGCGAAATAAGTCTTTCCGTGATCCAAAAGGCACTTCAAAAGTGCATGACAGAATCGAAACCATACTTCACCACAATTTTTCTTCTCCAACTCTCGCAATCTCTTGCAAAATGTTCTGTCTTCTTCCGGATTGGTAATAGTTTTTAAATTGTCATAGTATTTTATAACCATGTTTTTGATACTTGTTGTCATCTTAAATCGTTGTGTGATATATTTCTTATCTTTTTTAATATTTCTTTGTGATTTGAAATGAATAATTATCTTTATATTTATATATATATATATATATATAATATATATTATTCTATATTTATTATAAAAAAAAAACGCATTTTTTTTGGGTGCGGTATACCGGTCATTTTTATTACCGGTATTTTTACCTTAATTTTCATTTCGTTTATGTTTTGAATAAATATACAATTAAATATAATATAAATATACAAATCAATTTATTTACAAATCAAATTTATATAAATATAAATATACAATCATTATCAAATTAAATATGGATTATTTGACAATTAAATGTTGTATTTGTTTGGAGCGACACATACCATGTGCTTCACCCGATTTTGATTGCAACACGTGCAACGAAGGCTACGTCTGTTTCGTTTGTATGAAACAATGGACCGATTTGAGATGTCCGGTATGTCGAACACTCCACACCAAAAAGCAAGTGTTTATGAATTACGGCGATCGGTATCGTTCGCGCTGCACCTTATTGGTGTTGCTATTTATCGCGTATATGATGTACGCATCGTTTCTTTTTGCGTTAGTGTTTGCATGGGAGAATGTAAAAATGATACGAATAAATATATTATACATCGATTAATTCTTTTAACGTAATATTTTCCTCTCTACTTTTCAAGGCATCTTCTATCGTGGATTTGAAATTCGCG
>PBLX01000004.1 GCA_002722435.1 Legionellales bacterium
CATCGTCTTCATTTAAATTAGTTGGGGCCATAAAACTACCAAGCATAAAATATAAAAAGTCATTTAAATTAGTTGGGGCCATAAAGTAAAAACAAGGTCAGGAGTAGGAGAACTATTTTATTCATTGTGGTGGTTTTTATTATGTGTAGAAAAAAATGTAAATGGGGGAGAGCGAAGACCAGCATGTTGTGTTGACGGCAATCTATATTTTGGTGTCGATTTGTTTGCTTTTGTACGCCGTCATAATCATTGGCATCACGTGCATCCGGTTGTTGGACATTTGTTTGTTTGTCACTGCCCATAGTTGCCAAAATATACAGCAAAACATCCGACATTGGCGGCGACGATTTCCAGTGCATCCCGTCATCGTGATCGACTCCGTACCGGAAGCAACCGTGACGGTGCGCATTACTCCGTGCATCGGTACCGTTCGTTCCGTTCGCTGCATCGAAGACGCAGTCGTGGTTCGTTTAGACGACGAGTAATATTGTGAGACGGTCCATTCAAAATGAGTCTGTTGATGCCGGATTTGGATATCCAGCGCCACTGGAAAAATCACCAGGTGGTGACCGACGACATGGTGGCCGAATTGAAGTCCAATCTTTGCCTGAGTTACGATTGGGGACTACAAATCTTGTCGCCGTTGCAGCACCAGCGCGTGTTTGGCTATTCGATCCCGAATGGAAAAGTTGCCTGGTTAAAAATTGATTTGCGACTGCCGCGAATGGACGGCTTTTTCAAAGAGTACGTGAAATCGAATACGGTCTACTCCTTGCCGAACGGAGCCGTATAAATACCGGTTTACCGCTTTTTTTTTTTTAAATATACTTCATCGCAGGTTCTGGATCGCCGGGTGTTAATATTGTAATTGCATATATTTAGATATAATTAATATATATATATATATATATATATATATTACTTTAAAAATAAATATGAATGAAATTTTATTTCTTGGTAAGCCATATGCACGATGTGTTTACGAGTTTTTGAAGAGCAATGTCATGTATGATATTGTCAATCCGATCAACGATCCTAAGTCCATCTATTATTGGTTGCTAGTATGCAATTTCAAAGATAGCAACGAGGAATTGTTTTTAATGGCGATGCAGAATTTGAAAGAATTGCGCATGTTTCGACGTGCTATATTGAGAAAAGAACAAATATATGTAGGCCCTACAATATTAAATAAACATCATGGGGATGGCGTGTTGGCGTGGGACAAGAATGTGTATGTGGGACCATTTCAATGGGGTAAAAAACATGGACATGCCAACCAAATACAGAGATGGGAAAACGATGGAAGTATATTCATAAGTACATTCGTCGGCGAATTCAACGATGACAAAATCGATACGGGTACCTCCATCATCAAGAGAAACAATATTGTCATCTCGATCTATACTGGCACATGGCAAAATAACCAGCGCAACAAAGGGAATTATAAGTTCAGTTATAATAATAATAAATGGGGTACATTTGACGGTACTTTTGAAAATAATAAATTCAAGCACGGCAAATTGAAGTATTCCGAGCACACACATTATATCGGTGACTTTAGGGGTAAAAAACGCCATGGACAGGGCATCTTTTGTAATCATGGAGAAAAATACGAAGGAGAATGGCGAAACGATTCACGCCATGGGAAGGGTATGCAAACATACGACAACGGCAGTCAATACGACGGATTTTGGAAAAAGAACGAACAACATGGACAAGGGATTGAAACGAGACCTTTACAAGTGTATTCTGGCGAGTTCTGGAATGGAACGTACCATGGAAGGGGTACCATGAAATACAAAGATACTGAGTCGGTATACGTGGGTCAGTGGAAACACGGCGTGAAATGTGGTATGGGTACATATACGTGGTCCAATGGGGATTATTATACCGGGAGATTCAAATATGGGGCATCGCATGGAAAAGGCGTGTTTGTTGCACAGGAAACGGAGATGAAAAAGGTTCAAAGTTCGAAAACTCGTTTCCTCGTCGAAGCAGGCTCATACGAAGGCGAATGGGAAAGGGCACCACCCCCTTCAAAACAATGGAACAAAATTGGAATCTTCACCTGCACATACTTTGACACAGGGAACAAATACGTGGGTACCCTCCGTCCTGGCACACTCAAATACACCCGATCCGGGAGGGGGGTCATGACCTATGCCGACGGAACGTCATACGACGGCCATTGGCAAAACAATAAACGTTGTGGAGTCGGAACGATGACGTATGCGGACGGAACAGTGTATGATGGTGATTGGTGGAACGATTTGCGACATGGACATGGTAAAATACGACGAACCGATGGATCCATTATCTATGAGGGACCATGGAAGAACAATTTGAAACAAAGTAGGTTGAAACGAACACGCGATGGGTCATGGAAACGAGCGTAAGTCCGAACAAATACCGGTTTACCGCTTTAAAACAAAGGATTATCAATACAATATATATAAAAATATATAATATTATAGTTTGTGTTTTTGTACTATTTTTTTTAATAATAAATAATGCCTTACAATGCTAGTTTAAAACGATCTTCTGCCATGAAGCAGACTATGAATAATTTTATTGCTCATTTGCCGCTGGTAAAGACAAGCAGCAAAGCAATTGTCATCGATGCCGAAACATTGCAATCCTCGAAAGCATTGGTGGCTCGTGGATTGGATCCCGCCAATATCGTTGTTATCAACAACGAGGAGCATGTGATTGAGTTGGCAAAAAATGCGGGGCACTCCAAATCGATGGTTGGAATTTCGACGGAAGTGTTGCGGAAACTGCATTCCAGATACGATTGTATATACTTGGATTTTTGCGGCACACCGGAGCGAAGTCAAACGACTGGTTGGGATCCAGAAAAGGACATATTGATGGCCGCGGATAAATTGAACGATTCCGGTGTCCTCATCGTCACCTTCACGACCGGTCATATTCGACATGGGGTGCGCAAAGCCCTGTTGATAAGACCGGATACGTTGACGAAGGCACATCAAGTGCAATATTCGGAAACCTCCCCGATGATCAGCATCATACTGGCAAAAACGCGCTCTTGTCAATATTTGCAAACGTTGGAACGTCTTTATCTGGAAATGGAGCAACAGGTGCAAAAGGTGCAACCGAATAGTAAACGCAAACGAAAACGCCAACACGAAACGGAACGTGTACGGGTCACATGGAAGACAGACGACCGCGACGATTACAAGGAGTGGATTGGTAAAGAGTTCTACGGAACCGTATTAAAAAAAGTGAAAAAAGGTTATAACATTAAATACGACGATGGACAAATTGTTGATAATATCCCTTGTCACTGGATCACACGGGTGTAGCGGTATACCGCGTTTTATTTTTTAAATAATACATATACAATTAAATAAATATACATACATTGAAAAAAACACTACATCAGTTATTATATATAATAATGTCAAAACGCAAATTGCAAGCACTGTACGACCAACACCGTCAGTTGGAAGGTGACAAACAAAACGCAGAGGATGAATTGAACGAGTTAAAGGACCAAATCAAGGAGATGGAGCCGAAATTGACCGAGTTGCAGGAACAAATCAAGACCATGGAGATCGATTTGGTACAGCAAAAAAAAATAACATTCAAAGAAGTGACGTTTGAGGAATGGTTGAAGGACGACTCGAAAGAGGAGGAGTTTTGGATATACACCACCGATACCTTTCGCCAAATGGGAATTTGGAAGGGTTTGCATGAGTTATCCGAAGACGATAGAGGGCATTTTGACGAGTACCAAAGGGATTATTTCTACTACGGGGGCCCGAATTATGTGGATGCCAATCACCCGAGAGCCGAATGCACCGAGTGTGAATTGGCATTCGAGGGGGATTGCAGTCTGACATCTCTCCGGCGTTGCGACATTTAAAAAAAAAATATTTAAGAGTTTAACTTGTCGTAATTCATTCCGACTCTTCTTCCGACGACTCTTCGTCCATTGAAAAATCTCCAACTTCCGGCTGGTACTCGTCGTCCGACTCTTGCTGCACCATCATCACACTCTCGTCGTCCGGCAAGACATCCCTGCCATTATCCGACATCAGGCGATGATAATCTGGATCCTGGTACCTTTCCACGGCACGGCGATTGCGTCGGCTACGGCGCCTTCCTCCCTCTTGCTGTGAAGCGCGGTAGATGGCCAATTCTTCCTCCGTCAAATCGCGCTCGCCAACTTCCCCTTCATCATCATCTGCAGATTCTGCCGCCTCCGGTGAATATTCACGATCAGGGGTCACGAACCCATCCTCATAATCGTACTCGTTGGGCCCCTCCTCCTCCATGTAAGCATCGCTATCGGAACTAGACATTGGGTGCGGTTTCAATGGTGTGTGTATTGTACGTGTAACCCCGCTGGTTTTTGTTTGTATGGTTTTATAAATAATTGATTCGATTCGAACGCGGTAGTTTTCCTATCGTTTTTTTTTTCAACGCAACCAAAAAAACAACATGAGCGAGCAGAAGCCACANCGATTGACCAANGAGCGGTTNAAAGAGTTGGCNAANGATCCGCAAGTGACCGTNTACGAATACCAACATGACCAGGTAGAAGGCGTTGCCGATGGAGCAAGTGCAAGACTATGNCAGAAAAATTTATCTGTGGCGGTGCCAGTACCAACGCGACCACAAACCGTACGACGAAAGCAAAGCCAGAGAAGCCCTCGTGGAGCAGGCGAACCAAGAGAGCGAGACGATGCATCGGTTCTGCACGTACACCCACAAGCCGATTTTCAATCACTTGACCCGGTCAAAGGCGGGAATCAAAGAATTCAGGAACGTGCTGGAGATGATCGACGTGAAACGCCGAATTTTGGAAGGAGGGAGTGAAGAGCAACTGCTAGGGGCATTCAAGGCCAAAGTGTTGGAACAGTATTCCCAACCGTCGTCCTCGAACGACTCGAAGAAGGGCCGGAAGTGATTTGGGTGGCGGTACTTTTGCCAGTGCATTTGATGTAATGTCCGATTTTTTTTTTTGCCAAGTTGGAGGTTGGGGTGGTTTTTTCTCCGGCACAATCAAATATAAGACCATGCCGAAGAAACCCAAATGCGCCCATTGCAAGAAAAAATTGAGTTTGGTGGAGCAAACCATCGTGTGCAAATGCAACAAAAGTTTCTGTTCCAAGCACCGGCTGTTTACCGCACACCAATGCATCGTAGAGACCAAAACGACGCTGCCCGAAGCAGCCACCTTTAAGAAAATTATAAAAATATAAAATTATTTTTAATCAACTATTGCCCCCCACCTGCTTGCAAATTAGTTGGGGACATAGAGCAAACTCAATGCCAGAAGTACAAGAATTATTTTGGAGGATTTTAATCAAGTACAGGGCCCCCAGCAATCTGCTTGCTGCAATTTAGTTGGGAAAAAGACATAAAACAAACTCAAGACCATAAGAATTATTTTGGACATCCGAAAGAAAAAATTATTTTTAATCAACTACCACTGCTTCCTCGTACGTATTTACGATTTGCCCGCAGGATCTCCTTGCAAATTAGTTGGGGACATAGAGCAAACTCTGCCAGAAGTACAAGAATTATTTTGGAGGACATGTGTGTGTTTGGTTTGATAAAGAAAAAATTATAATAAATTTTACTGTTTGTTGGACACGTATTGTTGAATGTACGCCAACTCGCGCTGCTGGATGTCGGCATATTGCTTCTTACCGAAATTATTCAAACGATCCTCGATAATCTTGCTCAACTTGTGCTTGCTGATGGCCCACTCCACGGTCAAAGTGCAATCCGTACCTTGAAGCCCTTGAACATACCTCGCCTCCGTGATCATGTACGGGTATGCCTTCGTTTGGTAATTCTCCCCGTACGTCTTCACCACCAGCGTATTCCCACTCACTACCATGTCTTCCCGCATGACGATCTGCTGCCCGACGAACGGCACCAGCAACAGGTGGGTCTGGTATTGCATTTCGTGGACGATGTGATCGCTGGCATGCTTTCGTTTGATGTACGTGACTCGCGGCTCCGCTTGTTCGTGCCGGAGTAGCAGCAGGCCGTTGACGATATCTTCGATGGTATATGGCAAACGGGAGCAGATCTCAAGTTTCATTTTATTCAAGGGGAAGAATTTTTTTTCCCTTCAATTGAACCCGATCGCCGCTGCCACAAAAACGCAAACATGTCCTTCAAGCCTTCTCGATTGGCTTCCACCTTCAAATCTCCCCGAGCCATCATCGCGCTATAGTAAGTCTCGCCTTTTTTCAATCGAATCAGCGGGTCCACGTCCTCCTTTGTCAATAAATTCAACTCGTACGTTTCCGATGAAATCAACGCCAAATGGGTCATGACTAATTTGCGACATCGCGCTCTATCTAACGGCCTTGCAAATTTATAAATCAAATGGAAGAATCCAACATCAACATCTGGCACTTGCATCACCTTGCACACGTTGTGAAACCACGGAACTTCGACCTTTTGCATGATGTGGGCTCGCTCCATCCATAATTTGAAATCCGTCTGCTTCCCCGCCTTCAAATACTTCAGGTGTTCCCTCTTGCAATGGTCGTAGAAAAAGGAATTCACGCCGTACAAATCCATGCACGCGATTTTGTCCTCGTAATCATCGTTTCCTTTTGCTTTTTGAAACAGCCACGCCAACTGTTCGTGTATCGGTTTGTCGTACAACCATGCGTGCCCTAGCAACGTCTTTTCCTGCAATTTTCGAAACGATTGGTAGAGCAGGGTAATGTCGTCAATGTCTTCTAAATTCGCAAATTCGTTCCATTGTTTCAATTTGTCATGGGAATCCAACAATGCTTCGCAGGTACTGACTCGTATTTGCATCATTGGCCCTTCGGCATCGGGAAACGCGTTTTGCAATTCGGTGCGTATAGATTCCATATATCTCTTATAATTTTTTTTTATTTATTTTGAATATTACATATATTATAACTTATTTAAATTTAATTTTAGAAATGCCGGTATACCGGTCTTGTGGTTTGTTGTAAGTTTGTATTTCAACGACTAAAAAACATTTTTTTTTCACGAGACCCCAAAAATTTTCATGGATGTAAAAAAAAAATTTTTTTGAAATCTCGATTCAAAAATCATTTGAGAGTGAAACAAAATGTTTTTTCAAAAAATAGCAGGCACACATCAAGGACTACGCGAAAAAACATTTTTTTAAGGTCAGTTGCTAGGTAAAGACACTACAAACAAGTACAAAAAAATAAGTACAACTTTATTAAGGTAAAAAAAATGTTTTTTCAGATAACACCTCCTGTGTACCTCCTATGTTGATATAGGAAACAGGGGTGTAGACTAAAAAAGTCTACATTTGTATTATTCATAGGGATGTTATATACTTGGTTATTGGTTGTACGGTAATATTGCCAAACTAAAAAACCAACAAGCAAATAAATAATATGCGCTACCTCTCCCTCTTCACTGGCATCGGCGGCTTCGAGGTGGCCATTCACCGCGTATTTCCCCATGCAGAATGCGCTGGCTACGTCGAGATCCACGCACCGTGCCGAACCATCTACCAACGCCATTACCCCGATGCCCTTTGCTTAGCCTACGACATTGGTGATTTTGTGTACGAACCGGAGGTCCACGGGCCGATTGATCTGGTAGTAGGTGGTCCACCTTGCCAAGATTTATCTGGGATGCGGTGCAACGGGTCCTTCATGGGGCTGGGCAAAGACCCCGTGCCCCTCTCCCAACTAGGCTTGAACGGTCCCAAATCCAGGTTGATGTACGATTACGTGCGCGTCATGCGGTCCGTGCAGCAGCACAACCCAGCCGTCTTATTCGTGTGCGAAAACGTCGCTTCCATGCGAGCCACCGACCGTGCAAAGATCGATGCGCTTTTCGGGGTCCGGAGCATCATGTTGGATGCAAGGCATGTCACCGCGCAAAGTCGGAAACGGTACTTCTGGGCGAATTTTTCCATTCCACCATTGGAAACAAACCTCCCCTCCCCAGCCTTCGTGGACGTGCTGGTGCCGCTGGCAGAGGCGCGGATCCACGAATTGAGCGATCGGGCGAAAGCGTACATGGATCGCCGATCGGGAAAAGATCAAAAAACAAGGTGGCAGCGCAACTACCACAACGACACGAAGGCGCCAAAGTCGAAATGTGCGTTGCATTGCATGTACAAGAATGTCCCGTACACGGCGCTCATCGACCGGCGTGTGGAACCGCCTTTGATGCGGCGAATATTGCCGATTGAAGTGGAACGATTGCAAGGGTTTCCCGACAACTATACCGAAGGTGTGGCGAAATGCCACCGGATGGGTGCACTGGGAAACGCGGTGTGCGTGCCTGTGATCGAGCACATCATACGCGCCTTGAAGAAATAAGCAAGGTATAAAAAAATATTTATTTTTTTTCGGTTTACCGAGTATTAGAATAAAACGCATTATTTATGGTGACAATTATGAATATAGAGAATATAAAGAATAAATATAACTAAAATATATATATATATATACTAAAATATATAAATATATATACAATATACAATTATATATAATATATAATATATGCAATATATAACAATCATATATAAATACATCTAAACATATATGTATTAATAAATACAAGTATATAAACAATAAAAAATATTGAACATTTATAACACATTTACATATTTTTAGTTTAGTTAGTTTTACATTTTTTAGTTATTGAAAAAAGACTGGAATGTCCTCGTCAAGTAATAGTCATTCAACGACCACAACGACCACAAGAGATACGATTCGGACCATATCACTGACTGAAAAAACGTTTTTCGACCCAAAGACCAATGGTGCTGGCTCTAGATACGTAAAGAGCATAAGCAATACATTTTTATGTGAAAATGACCAGTTGGAAAATGGCCAGTTGGTATGGAAAGACTTTGACGCAAATGTTGAATATATTCAAACCATTTATATCATGTTTAAAGAATTACTGGACAATGCATTGGATCGATACAACAAAGGGTATAAAACAACAACAATTGAGGTAGTTATTGATCCTGATTCTCATTATTTCAGTGTCGAAAACGATGGCCAATCGATTGGTGGCATGTCCGAACAATATAAAGATGTCCCAGTGGTTGTGCAGGCATTTTCGTATGCAAATACGTCGTCTTCGTATGATCAAACCGCGAGGGAAAAAAGTGGTTCCGTAGCGAAAAATGGAATCGGGGCAAAAGTGACCAATTTATTCTCGGAAAAATTCGAAGTTGAAACAATATATAAAGGTAAAAAGAACCACGTGGTGTGGAAGTTTGAAAACGAAGACACGTTTGTTGATTTGCGTGAGCGCTACGTTGTGAAAGGAGTGGATGCTGATACTGATGGCACGAAAGATTCGACGAAAGTATCCGCAACGGTTCGTACCGACTATTTTACCAAAGAGCATTGCTGGGGCAAACGAGAACCGATGGAGAAGGCATGCGATCAAATCCCATTAGGAACGTACCACATGATGCGTCGCAACGTATACTATGCAAAAATGCTGTTTCCAGATTTACGAATTGCGTTGAACGGCAACGATTTGGAACCTATCGTTCCGGAAATATTAATGGCGCCATTGTTGATGGATTCTACTACGGTAAACTACTCCAAACCACAATTAAACCTGCTTATTGGAAGATTGAAGGAAGGATCGAAGGTGCGCCAATCGTTCATGAATGGAGCGTACACGCATGATGGTGGCAAGCACGTGTCTGACGTTGAGCATCGAATCGTACAACTTGTAAAAAAAAACCATAAACTGGACCATACCTACAAACAGAATGATTTCAGGTCGTTTCTCAACCAATTGTTTCTATATGTTTGCGTGTACGGAGGCGAGAAAATAACATGGGGAGGATATTTGAAGCGAAACGTATCCAATTTCGAATGCGAGGGGTTCCACGATGCGTTGGATGCGTTGGGTAAAAACAAATCGTTTGCTGCTTTTGTGAAATCGGAGTTTGTGACGACTAGTGTGAAGCAGATCGTGGCCAAAAAAAAGAAAAATGCCAATAAGAGGGTCAACAGGGACAATAGAAGATATTCAACTTGCGATATTCCTAAACTGGTGGACGCCGTCGATGCCAATACTTACGATTGGGAGAATAAAGACGAACTTCCACTGGCGTTGATTGTGGCAGAAGGGGACGCCGCGGCGCAATTGATTGGTCAAATCGTTAGCGGTTTGCGCGGAACCAACAACTCCAAATGGCATCCAAGTCGAATCGGGTACATGCCGTTGAAAGGGAAGCCCAACAACGTCGTGATGATGGCGGAGAAGTTCAATAAGAAGCAGCAAAAGAGCAACAGCGTTGAGGTGATGGATTTTCGAGCCTTCAATATCGTGGTAAAGGCGTTGGGGTTGACCAGAGGGTGCAACTCTTTGAACGAATTGAAACGCCAGTTGAGGTACAGTTGCTTGATCGTGTGTACCGACCAAGACGTGGATGGGTTCCACATCAAAGGCCTCATTTCGACACTGTTTTACGCTGGGGATCCTTTGTGGAAAGAATTGTTGAAAGAGGGGTTCGTGAAAGTGTTGAAAACGCCACTCGTGAAGATAACGACGACCGATGGAACGGTGGTGCCGTGCTACAACACCGTGGAGGAAGCGCAGCAAATGGAGCAACTGGACGTGCAAAGCGCAAAGTACTACAAAGGGTTGGGAAGCCATTCGGAAGCGGAGGCTGAATGGATAGCAACTAAGTTCGACGACTTGATCTACGACATCAAGACGACAGACGAGGATTTGGTGTATTTGCAGCACGCGTTTAGCGACATAAGAGCACACAAACAAGCGAGAAAAGCACAAGCGACGCGCCAAGAAGGTGAGATGCAAGATACCTCGTTCAAAACGTACTTCGAAGGGGAATTCACACTGTACATGCACGATGCGAATCTCCGAGCCTTGCCCCATTACGCGGACGGGTTCAAAGTGACGGTGCGAAAATTGATGTTCTACCTGCTGAAGAACAATATTGCATTGCCGAAAGTCGTGGCCCAGTTGTGTGGCTCTATCTCCAAAGAGATGCATTACCATCATGGCGACACCTCCATAGCCGATACGTTGATACGTTGCGCTCAGGATATAGTGGGTGCAGGGGGGAATTTACCACTATGCGAGGCGCACGGGCAGTTTGGCACGCGCCATATTTCCGGAACCAAACATGGCGCGGCGTCAGCGAGGTACCCCTCCACCAAATTGCAAAACTGGGTCAAATATATGTTCCCAAATGCCGATTTTCCCGTGTACGAGTATCACGTGGACGAAGGGGAGCAAGTGGAGCCAATCCACATGAGTTCTATCGTGTGCTTGCTGCTCATCAATGGCGCCACTGGCGTGGGCAGCGGATTTCAAACGACTATTTTGCCACACGACCCTCGCGACATTATCGATGTTTCGAAGCAAATTATCAGGGCAGGTAAGGTGGAGGACACCGTTGCGGACAACTTGTTTCCCTATTACAAAGGTTTCAAAGGCCAAATCCTTCCATTGGGCGACCAAAAGTACGTTTCGAAAGGAAAGTTTACGCTGTACTTTGGCAATGTACATGCGGACTTTGAGGATGAATTCGAATTCAACGGTTGCGTCGTACTTGTAATAGAGGACGTGCCGGTGGGTACATGGACCGATGCGTACAAAGAAACCGTGCTGGATCCACTGACCAAGCGAGTAGACAATAAAAAAGGCAACAAAGACACCAACTTGAGTTTCTTAATCGACACGTACAAAGACAAGCGCACGCCTCGAACGATCGAATGGACCATTACTATGAACTACAAGAACGAGGACGACCAACCACGCACGTTTTTCCCGAAGGTAGACGATATCACGTCCGAATATCCACACGAAGCGCAATATCCACGCATGTACCGCGAAATATGCAAACTATTTCGATTGGAAACATCGTTGTCGCAAAGCATCGTAGTCATCAACGAGAACAATCTACCCTGCCGCAGCACATATACAAACGTGTTGCGCAAATGGTACGGCACACGGAAAAGCATATACGAGAAGCGCAAAGCGCACGTGTTGGTCGAAAAAGCAAACGAAATAGGACGGTTGGGGGAAAAAGTACGGTTCATCGAACTAGCCACTAACGGCACGTTGCCGATATTGGACTTTCAACGAACCAGAGACCAGAAGGTGGAAGCGTGTTATTCCCACGGGTTTTCACATGCGCACACGGAGACGTTCATGCAAATGAGTGTAGGGACGTTCTCCTCCGATAAAATCGAGGCGTTGAAGGCTGCATTGGAGAAGAAACAAATGGATCGCGACGCGTACGAAAAGAAAGGTGTGAACGAAATTTGGTTGGGTGAGATCGACGCGTTGGAGTTGGAATTGGAAACCATGGGGTGGGGAAGGCCACAATCTACTATGATGATGCATGCAACTGAATGCTTTCCTCGAAACGATGGTGTCAGTATGAAAAAGAGCATCGTGGCCAATAAAGAAGCAAACAACAAGCCTAGAAAAAGGAAAAGCAACAGTCATGCAAACATCTGCGACCAATGCGGCCGAGATTGCACCACGCACAATCTATTGGTATGTTACGATCCGCGTATGAAACCATACATAGCAGCAGTGAAAAAAGGGCAATCGTTGGAAACCGTTCGCAAAGGCATGGAGAAGGATCCGAAGATATTGCCAATCATGATTGAAGGGTTTTTCCGCAGTGCGACTGCAAAAAAACAAAAACAATAACATATATTATTATACTTTTTTCTTTTTTTATTTACAACGTCAGCAACATCGGGCAATCCTCGGTTGCATACTCTCTTACGTCCATATCTTCTTGAATCACCTGGTGATATATGGTTCGTCTCTTCTTCCTAATATCCGCTTGGAACCGTCGAATGTCGTCCATCCGTCCCTCTTGTATCAACTTCAACAAAAACACCTTCGCCGCCTTCCGATCCAGTCCAACTTCCACTGCTTTTCCTTGTTGAAATTCTTTCCATCCAAACTTGGAATACCGAGAAGTCTTTTTTTTCCCCATCGCTCCATGTTTGCCCCGCCACCAACGCTGTATAATACGTATAGACTGGGATTTTAACAACAAACGCTTCTTCTTCTTCGCCCCTTTCTTGTTTTGAAAACCCTGCTCGCTTTGTATGTAATATTCGCAATTCCGGAATCGTTCTCGAATAAAGATAAAATCATCTTTGCGTGACGGCGTGTGCACGTACACGTGACCCTGCTTTACCCATTTTCGCTGATGATCGATCAAGGTACTGCTAAACTCGTTCACGTCCCCGTTTGGCATCGACACCTTGTAAAATTGACTGCGCGGGCTATAACTTAGTATTTTTGCCAGCGTATACTGGCTATCTTTTTCTTGCTGATCTAACCCTTGTTTTAACACTTGCAACAAGGTTTCTCCCTCTGGACTGACCACATTCGCCTTTGCACCGCAGCAAATCATGAATTTCAACATGCGCTCGCTCCCGCTGTAGCACGCCCGATGCAACGGCGTGTACCCTTTTCGGCCGTACGGCGTGTTTACGATGGTGGTTCGCACCTCGTCGCTGCGAATCAGGTCCAACAACATCTGGCAGCATTTGAATTTGTCGTGCCCGCAGCACTGGTGCACCCCGTACACCAGCATGCTGGCAGCAAACGGCTTTTTGCTGCGCACCACCTGCGTAATTTTCTTCCACGACCCCCGAGACGACGCCGACGAGATGAAGTCGTTGACCAGTTCTTTTGCGAACTTCGGCAGGTACTGGTTGGGATCCAAAAACGCTTTTTGGGAGGGAGGAGCCACCTTCTGGCCGCGTTTCCACATGGTGTGCCCCTTTTCTATAACAGGCGCAAAAAAAAATGTTGCCGCCTTTGACGCACTTTTATGCAGACTGCTGCTGCTGCTTTGCGCGCCACTTCTCCATCTTTGCTTTCCATTTTTCCATCTCTTTGTCCGCGGCTTTCTTGTAGGGCGCTTGCTGGGCCTCGCTCAAATCCCTCCACGCAGCCCCTAGCAACTTGGCGTATTCCGTAATTTTTAACCCTGGATTCTCGATTTTAATATCCTCCCGCATCTCCCCGCAAAAGCGGAAATAGGACCCCCACGGGCGCTTAGGCGGCGCATGCTTTGCTTTCTCTTTGTCGTATTTGGCTTTTTCTTTGTCGTACTTCTTCTTCAATTTCTTCGCTTCTTTGACAAACGGACTCTTTGCCTTGTCACTAGATTCACGCCAACGTTTTCCCAACTCTTTCGAGATCTCCGTCACCTGCATGTCCGGGTGCTTGCTTTTGATCGCACCTCGATTCGCGCCGGAGAACAGCAAAAATGCCGTCATCGGCTTCTTCGGGCGGTTCGGGTCTCTTGCTTTTTTCTTGGTTTTTGGCATACTTTTTTTTTTTTTTCTAGGTTTTTTTGGTTTTATTGACAAGAGCGATTTTTTTATTGTATCGTATGAACGTACATTCCGGCCATCAGCCCAATCAACGCATCGATCAACAGCCATCGGTAGGCATGGACCGGCGCGGAAACCGTGGAAAACGCGTACCCAAGGTACATTCCGGCATGCACCCATCTCAAGTGGTGCCACCACACGTTGCCGCCGAAAAATCCGTGCGGCTTGAACCAACCGTACACGGATCCCAACACCCACGTGCTTGCGACGGCCAACGCCATCAGGCCGAAGATTGGGTTCGGTACGACGTAGGCAAGCCATGCCATGAGCAATCGGATCGGAATGCATGCGAGCAAAAACAGCCAAAATCGCATGGTTTTTTTTCAGTGGGTAGGAAAAAAACCATGAACCCATTTCTTGAATCTTGTTGGTATTGTTGCATGTCGGGATGCCGACCACCGTCGGGTTGCAAGAGCAAAAACCGATGAAAGAGATTTCCCCCCAATCGATTGCTCGGATGCAAAAAAAAACTACAATAGAACCTCGTTCCGTTCGAACAGAAGTGGGACAACCTTGCGATGCCTCCGATCTAAAGCACCGCTGTGTCCAGAAGGCCAAACCTGCAATCAAACAACCTTCATTATAAACAGTAAGGAACATAATAATAAAAATCATCGTCGTCGTCGTCGTCTTTTTTTGATGAACTAGGTTTAGGTTTCTTTTTTTTCTTCTTTTCCTTCAAATATTCATCCCAATTTTCAACTTCTTTATGTTTTTTGTCACTAAAATGTTTCTCACATACTTCGCTACCACAATGATCATGATTTGCCCAATTGATTCTTTTGTCTAAAACAGGTTTTTCATATGTTACACCCCATCTTCCTAATTTAGGTTGTAGACTTTTTCGCTTAAACAGATTTCTTATCATTTTTAAGCAGTATGGATGTAAAATTTATCTACATTTGAACGAATATTAACTATATACTACCATGTACGCTAATTCACTGCTTTTTACCGCGTGCCGCTCTTCCAAATCCATCAACTGGGAATCGGAGATGTAGTGCCACTGGTCGCCGTGGCACACGCACGCCGTGTAATGCCCGGAGTGCAGGCTCCCGGAGTGGTTCACGGTGCCAGCCATCGTTTTTCCGAACAAGTGCAGCGGGGTCTGCATCCGCTTCTTGATCTTGTTCCCTTGCTTGTCGAACCGCTTCCAATGCACGATGAAATACGTCGGCAGTTTCGAAATCGAAATCGTCTTCATGGCCGCCTGCTTGATATGGTCGTTGCACGTGTCGCACGTGGACACCACCCGTTCCGGGGTTTGGAAAAAGTGCTCCATCGCGGTGCCCATCGAATCCCCCACCATCGGCAGGGACACCGTCACGAACGGCTCGGTGTGGGTGTTGGTATGCCCGCAATCCTCGAAGGTCACCTTCACCTCCATCTCCCCTTCGAACAATTTGTCTTTGCAGACGTCGAGGAGGGCCAGCAGCCATTCGTGGGAGTCGTGCTGGGCAAAGTTCCGGAACTGCGGGTACTCCTTCGCCACCCACTTCCGCGGCATCTTCGGGTCCAGTTGCTTCACGAAGTAGTGGAACCGCGTGTTGTTGACGAATTGCGGGCAAGTCATCAGCAGTTGCAACGCGCCGTTCATGTAGCACGTGTTGCCTAAATTGACAAGGCCTTTGGGCAGCGTCGGTCGAAACGTCTGCAACGCGCTCTGGACCTGCTGCTTCGTGGCTCCCATGTTGATGGCTTTTTCGATCTCGATGCGCTCCTTGTTGGTCGGCGCTCGCTTCATATGGTCTTCAAACGTTTGTAAGGCCCAGCCCTGCATCTTGTTTTTTTACGAGGTGGGAAAAAAACCGAGTCAAATGAGCATACAATTTACCCCAAGGCTTCGATTACAAGATTATTGAAACACCGACAGGTTCTTCCGTTCCCACCAATTCCCGTGCAACTTCTCGTATATGGTCAGATCCAGCGGCCGCAACTCGTTCTCGTGGCTGACGACGCCATAATCCCCAAATACGAAGGGGTATCATCGTTGAACAAGTACATGCCTTCGAGGAAATCCAAGTGCCGGACGACCACGACCGGGTGCTGCGAGCGATTGCAGCGCAAAAAGGTACCGATCGCATACATTTGTTTGATGGGAAAAGAATTGCAAGGTGTGCCCGCACTTGTTTAATCATCAGTTTTCGACTCGTCGTCGCCCACCTCAAACCAACATTGTTGATGTCTGCCGCAGAATTTTGAATTTGGTTTTCGGGCAGCGGTGCATCGAGTTCTTGCGTTTGGTCCAGTTTTGTACAAGCACAAGCACTGTAGTCGTGGAAGTGTCTTCTTTTTTGGTACGTTATTGTTGTCTTCTAGTCTTAAGGCTTTTTTGGTTCCTAATTGGCGGCGGTTGTTGACTTCCCGCGTCATTGCGGATTTTTGTCCTTTGGAGAAACAACCTTTCATTGCTCCGAACCCAGCCTTTACCGCCGATATAGCCCATGGGAAAAACATGACGAGTGTCATGGTTAATAAACCCATGAACATGGAAAATACCGGATCCTTGACTTTTTGTTGGTATTTGATGCCATACTGCGTGATGGCTCCTACTGCTGGTCCTATCACTGTACTATATTTTGATTTTGGTCGTAATGGAAGTTGAAAAGCGTAAATGGAGATCAATTCACTTAAAGCCCATATCCCAAGCACTATTGAAGCCAAAAATTCTATTTTAAATATGGGTGCTTCAAACATCATGGCTTGTTCGGCAAATGTTCTGGTCAATTCTTTTCCGATTAAATTACCTGTTAGAAATGAAGCCGATACTGTAAATGCCTTTAAAATACCTACAAAAAGACCAGTTGCAGGATTTAACCAAGCGACTGTAGCCACCACAAACGATAATCCACTTACGTATCCCCAAAATTCGGAATATGTTTTATTCAACGATGCCAATTGTTGATCCATCGCACTCCAATAGTTTGTTAAGGAATACCCAAAAACAAAACAATATGTACATATGCTTAAAAGCAACGCAATCATTACACCTGATTGTATGAATTTTTGTTTCACCTCAATCTGATTTACCCATTTTGATTTGCACTTACCTTTTTTCATGATAACCTTTTCACCGTGTTTGTTTGTGTATGATTGCCCTTTTCCAACCCACCGGCAATCCCCTTCTCCTTCATTAAATCGTTTATCACATTCTTTTTTCAATAAGTCTTCACAGTCTGTAGCACCACCTTGTAATTTTACTTCGTTGATTAATTCCTCAAATGCAGAGGTGGACGATCCTCCGCCTTGCAACATTTCAACTTCTGCTTGGATCCTGTCGATTTTGCTCTCCACCAGTTGCACCGTCTTCAAAAACTCTTCTTTGTCCATGGCAAACAATATGGCAAACCCCTCGTCCTTTGCCAGTGCCTTCGCCTTACTTTCCAAATCGGTAGCCGTCAACACACTCTTTTGGACCTGAAAGAGCCGCGACAACGACCGCATCAACATCGGCTTGTCGATGGCCTCGTACCGATCGGCTAGTTGCTCCGCAAACTTTGTCATGAAGGCGTGGCCCTTCACCATTTCCAGCCCCATGTTTACGATCGTCATCCCGGCTGCCACCTCGCTTGCCTCTAAGTTGTTGAAATTTGCGGTGGGCGCCGCAACTTTCGGCATGGATTCGTTGTACATCCGCTTCCATGCTTGTTTGGCATCGATGTTGGGAGTTTGCCCGCGAACGCAGCCTTCGAAAGTGTTTTTGAACTGCTGGTAGGATTCCCGGTACAAGACCGCCTCTTGGCCAGTTTCTCGTTCGACATCTTTGATAGCCTGTTTCCACGGAGACCCAAAGGATTTCAACGTCAAACTCATTTTTTATTATAGTATCGAAAAAAAAAATATAATAATATATTTGTAATATTTTTTATTTTATTCCTCTTTAAATTCCTCTAGGACTGGTTGGGGCGTTGACGACCATGGAAGAAGCGACGCTCATGTTGTCATCGTCGGTATTGTTGTCGTTGTTGAACCTCACACGAGCACCATTACTACTTCCGACCCGTTGGCGGCAGACTCTTGTAAATTCCTTGAAATCGGCTTTGCGTTTTCTATCGCTGTAACCACCACGTTGGACATGGGTGCACATATTGTCTTCAAACTTGGCATTTACACAGCGAACATAATGGTATCGTTTTGGCTCTTCACCAGGGTTCATGACGGAAAAACGCTTCATGTAATCGAATGCTCCATTCATCTTGTTGTCTTTCCATTCGCCGGTGAAGGTGGCATGCTCTTGAAACAGTGTGCCTTTCCCGGACGCCTGACCATTCGCATCAAATTGTCCATGGTATTCGTCGCCGTTGGCGTGGTAATAAATACCCTTTCGAATTTCGCCGTTCACAAACTTTCCTTGTTTCTTGAAATTCACCCTACGGTTGGTAGCATGAATAAACTTCTGCTCACCTTCCCGCAACAACCCCTTGTTAAAAACACCCTCCGAAATATAAGTGCCAGGCAGATTGGGATAAAATTGTTCATTGACGACCGTTTCGGTACCTCTCCCATGCGGTTTGCCGCGGACAAACTCGCCTTCGTATTTGGACGCAAATTTTCCGTTGACAAACGTCTTCCGTTGTCCATTTCCATGTGGTTCAAATGTCTCGTTGACCGAACCTTGATATCTGACTTTTCGAATGCTGCTGGTACCCTTCTCCAGTGTTCCACGAACCGGCTGGTCGTTCTCGAATTGTCCTTTGAAAATGTCGCCATTCTCAAAGGTTAACCATCCTTGCCCGTGCTTTTCATCGTCTCGAAAATCGCCAGTATACGTGTGTCCATCGGCATCCACGTAGGTTCCCTTATGGTTCAATTGGTTAAATAATTTGTTGGGAAAGGTACCTCGATACGTATGACCATCCTGGTACGTATAAAAACCTCGCTGTGCGTAAAACACGTCGTGTGGGTACAAATAACCGACGAACTTGTCTCCCGATGCGTACGTCACTTCCACTTTTCCTTCGAATTTGAATTTGTTTTGCACCTTGTCGAGAACTTCCGTCACAAACGTACCAACAATTCGTTTATTGTTATCGCGGTATTCTCCTTTTCCCTTCAATACGAATGGATTCCGCGCACTCCACGGCCCCTCGTAACTGCATGTATAATCTTTGTACACGCTGCTTTGATCTTTGAATCTAAATACTTCATCCATAGTATGCATCTTATGGAGGACAGGAACGTGTGCCGGAGCAAGTTGTTGGTACAGAATACCTTTGCCGTGAGGATTGCCATCTTGGAAGCCTCCGATATACAACCACCAATATGGATCTGTTGAGTTCTCTGTTGAGTTCTCTGTTGAGTTCTGCTCCACTTGGAACAAATACATTCCACACTTGGTGTGCTTTTTTCCGGCCTCATTCAAAAACCCGATGTATTTTTCCCTGATGTGGTTCGGTGAAAACGGCAGTTGATGGATCGGGTTGATGTTGTCGTCCAAATACATTGGGCCATTTTCTTGTTGCGGCAACGGGGTGTCGGTTTGGGGGTTCGGTGCACGATTTCCCAACCGCAACAAACCTGCCACGGCAATATTATCGGACGCGGTGGTTGTGGTTGTTGTGGTAGTGGTTGTTGTGGACATCTTTCGGATAAAATATAATGTTTTATACTTTTAATAGTGTTATATATTCTATATTTATGTTTTTATGTATATAATATGTGTGTGTGTATCTATGCGTATGTGTGTATATATGCATTGTTGGTTTAAAATTGACTGGTTGGTAGAAATAAATGCATTGTCGGTTTAAAATTGACTGGTTGGTAGAAATAAAAAAACCTTATTTTAATACGCATTTTATTATATTTAATACGCATTTTATTATATTTTCAACCAAGTTAAAAATTACTCATCTAACACTACACTACAATGTTGTCACCTAATTTCAAGGAGACGCCCCACTTTTGGTTTGTTCTTGTAAACCATGCATGCACTTTGATTTCACATTTTAAAAACACACCTGTCGCAACCGGAACCTGTTGTGCGTTCCAGACGGTGGGACGAGGACCAGCATCGAGTCTTCGTGTAAATCGAAGGTTGGGTTGATCGTCGAACATTACATTATTCATTGCTTTGTTGTAAAACATGTCCGGTGCCATGTCGATGTGGCTGCTATTTGCCAACAATTGTGCCAGTGCTTCTTTGCTTCTTTTCGCTATCCATTCTCGAAACGGATTCGTATGTTCTACCGATATGACGTATTTATAATATGAGTGTTCGCTTGGTAGGCCTTCTAAATCGATGTAGGCCGTTTTCAAAAACGGGGTAAAAAAAGAGGACGACATCACCGAATAATTTCCAACGCAAGTCACGGTTGGATGCCACGTCAGTTGGACTTCTTCCCATGAAGGGATTTTGTTTTGTTTATCAAATATATTTTGTTTATCCACGACAGATAATTTTTCAAACGCTCGTTGCACATGTAAAAACTCCATTTTGATTCCAATATTTTTTTAGTACATCCATGTTTGATGTGTGTACGTGTTTCAAAAAAAAGTATATTTATCATGCGACCGGTATACCGCTTTTTATTGCCAGCCTTTCGCCTTCAATTTCGGGCATTTTCGATGAATAAATTTCAAGGCTCGTTTTTGCTTTTTCAGCGCATCTCCCAGCACGTTCGCGTTGCCCCCGCCGTTTTCCGCGGCGATCTTCAAGTACGCGATGGCTTCGGAAATATGCATCAACGAGATCAACACGTTCTTATCCTGGTCCGAAACCGCCATCATGTTCTTCCCCTCTTCCGTGAAACTCATTTTGCTCTCCATGACACCGGTCATTTTCGACAACAGACTCAATCCGACGACCCCGCCGACGACACTAAACCATATCGTACGCTCCATCTTTTTTTGTATATGGGTTTAGATTTTTTTTTCTTCTTCGTGCTGCGATTCGTGCAACGGTTCGTGCTTGTACGCCCACATGATCATCGCCAGCCACCTTCTCAAGGTTGGATTCTTAAGATATTGGGTCAGATGCCGCTTGATAAAGTTGTGCCTACGCCTGGCCCACGATTGCGTCTCACTGTACATCGTAGTCTCCATCTCTTCTGGCGACGGATGCTCTTCGTAGACACGCATGAATCCACCAGCAGATCGCGCCACTTCGCTGACCTTCTTTTCTGCTGCCTGCGTCTCGTATGCATGTGCCTCTTCGTAGGACATCCAAGGATACACCGCACCTCCTTTCATCCATTTTTGAGCCATCGACAGCACGTTCTCGTTGCACCCGCCTTCTTTCAAGTGTTTGAAGTCGTATTTCGCTGCCTTGCCCCCCGTCACACTCGATGCCAACCTGGCTCGTGCCCACGATTCGGCTGTTTGGTTCGGGCGGCTGCCGCTGGAATAGTAGGCACCTCGTCCTTTCTTCAAGATCATCTCCATGCTAGGTTTGCTGCACCCGGTCATCTTGCTGAGTGTATCCAAGTCTTCCATGGACGTTATACCGTACATTTTTTTGGCTTTTTTGATGTGCGAACTCTCCTTCGATCGGTACGATTTCAATTTCGGGGCGTCGACGTACTGCTTCTTTTTGTACGCTTGCCGGCGCCGCTCGATGTTGGCTTTTTGTTTCTTGTAATCTTCCGGCGACAACGACTCCGGCAAGTAGGTTTTGGGTATCGTTGTGGTTTTCTTTGCTAAATTGAAGGCCCGCCGCCGCTCCATGTCTTTCCGTATACCGCCTTCCAATCGCAAAATGTGGCGCCGGAATTCACGAAGATCCATGGGTTGTTTGATATTGCGTTCGATAATATTCGTGGAGCCAGATGTCGATGTAGCGGTCGATGATCTTGTCGCTAAAAAACAACGTGGGAAGGTGCAAGTAAGTATACAAGTACGGAACGATCGTGGGCCCTACATACCACTGCGACGACTGTGCATAGGCCGGGCTGAATTTTGCCAATTGCGCCTGGTACTTTGCTTCCAAAAATGCTTCCATTTTGAGTACGACCCTGATTTTTTTTTTACACTTCCAACACGTAGATCAAGAGGCATGCCCATTCGATCAAGAGGTACAGCCCTAAGAAAATGGGTAGGATCAACCGGGTCATGTCCACGAAGAACAACATGGCATACAAGCCCAAAGTAGGGACGGCGAGGCCAACGGTCCAACACAGGTTGTGGTACAGTCGCTCCTTCGGATTGAAGACCACGACAAGCGAAAATGTTTTGCACACCGTCGATATGCTACCCACCACCGCGCGTTGAATGCAGGCTGGGTGTATTCGCTGGTACCAGATCAACATGTGCCGCACATTCAAGTACGGGTAGCAATATTGCATCAGGACAACGTAGGCGATCGAAGTACTCAGGCTTGCCAAAAACGAAGGCACGATCCAGTAATTGATCCGTTTGCGCTCTTTCCACTTGTACGGCGTCTTGCACACCGCGCAATTGCGATGCTTCTCGTGGGACTTCGGGAACTGGCACCTCCACGTGGAGAGGCAGTCTTTGTGGACGAACGCCATGGACCCGCGGCAATCGCATGCGGATTTCAACGGGCGCAGGAGGGTGCCGCCGTCCAGACAAATGCGGCAAAAGGAAGCACCTTCTTCCATAGAAATTTGATTAAGTGGGTGAAAAAAAACATCTACGATCTACAACAATCCCTGTAGCAAGCAATCTGCCAAATCATCTTGCTTGTCCGCTTTTTCAAACACGTCTACCCATTCGGTCCCTTCCGTCTTCAAATGCTCGCGCGCCTGATCGATTGCGTACTGCTTGTGGATCTTGTAGCGCTCTTTCGTCGGCTTGCCTTTGCAATCCGGGCACCCTTTCAATTTTCGCTTCGGACTGACGAAACTCACCTTGATGCCTTTGTTGTAAAAATAACTTTGAAGTACATGGCTCAACACTTTCATTCCGGTGTTGCTGCGTTTATGGAATCCGACGGGCTGCTGCTCGATCAGCACTTTGTCCGCTTCCAATTCCTCTTGTTGCAAGTGGTCGATCAGTGCCTCGCACAAGATGGCGATGGAAGGCTTCTTCGCTTTGGATTTTCCCTCGATGATGTTGACGCACTTCCACGTGGTGATTTTTTTATCGTCCAGCACGCAGTACGCTAGGTTTTTGTACCCCATGTCGAAACTCAATACTTTGGGCATAGTTACTTAGTTTGATCAGACGGTGGCAAAAAAAAAGATGCGACTCAACTTATTGTTTCCGGAAGTAAGTGGAGAACACGTTGCCCCGTTCGTCACGCACTCGATCCGTGACAACAGGTGCTGTAAACAAGGGATCCCCGAATTGCCGATCCCGTCTGGTCTTTTCTCGGTGGCATTGCACGCACAGCATTTGCAAATT
>PBLX01000005.1 GCA_002722435.1 Legionellales bacterium
ACTCACTCGAGCCAAACACAAACTACATATTACGCATGCTGAATATCGGCGCCTCTACAACCAAGAAAACTATCAGCGCCCTTCCCGATTCTTAACTGAGATTCCTGTTGAACATTGCGAACGCATCAACAGCGACCACACACAACAGGCAACCCAAAGCATACGCCTTGCAAATATGTCAGATCAGATCGGCAACTCTCCTTGGCGCTTAGGTAGCCACGTTAAGCACCCAACTTTCGGCTATGGAGTCGTCATGAATGCCGAGGGCAGCGGCAGCACAGGTCGCATTCAAGTCAACTTTGTCGAGCACGGCAATAAATGGTTATTGACCGACTACGCAAAGCTTGAACCAGCCAATTAACTAGTCTGCTACAGCACCCATCATGCGCTGCATCACCAATAGCAATTGATGATCAGCAAAACCGTCTTTTGAATGCCCAAGACCAGATACTTGGTGATAATCAATCCAGCGATTGGTTTTCACCATATTTTGGCTATGCCAAACGGGAATCACAAAGTCTTGGTCACCATGAAAAATAGCAAGCGGAACCTGAGGTTTCGCTTGATGCAGATCAGCTAGACGATCCACCGTCGGGTAACGATCCCACAAAAATGGCCATACTGTCCAAGCCATCCATCCACCGAGCACGCCTTTGACCATGTCATGTATGGATAAAAATGGACTGAGCAATACAACGCCATGCACATCAGGCAATGATCGTGCCACATCCACCGCCACACCTGTACCCATGGAATGCGCGAGTAAATAAACCTGACATGATTGCGTAGCCGAAAACGCACGCTGCTCTCGCCAAGCCTTGTGCGCAGCCAGAACCGAGTCACGATTCGCCTTCTCTGTCGGAGAGCCCGCATTTGCGCCAAAGCCAGGATAATCGATCAACAGCACTTGCGCATCAGAAGTCACTGCCTCAAACAGACGACGCCAATAAGGCTTGCCAACATAACCATTGAGCGCCACTGCATCACGACCCGACAATACAATCCAGAGCTTACAGGTATCGGCTTGCGCCTTGTGCTTCGGGATGTGCTTTTGGGATGAAAACGCATATGCTTGCTGCGGCCCCATATCAAGGGTGTAATCAACCACATCTACATACTTGAGCAAGTCAGCGTCATGCGTAGTATAACGCTCCGGCCGGTAGATGATGTTTCTTTGGTTCATAATCACATAGATGCTGGCCGAGATCCATACACAAAAAAGGATCACCAGAACCATGGTAAAAACAAGACGACACCATGCAAACCAACGCGCTTCACGAATACGCGCCACAAAAGAACGACTCCTGAACTGCGTAACGACAAGATACACCACCAATGAGAAAACAATTGCCGACGCCCCATAAATCAACAACGACCACATTGGGAAACTAAGACCTAAAAAACCACTTTTCACTTGATCGCATGGCACAAAAGCATAGTGTGCATGAAAGTATTCCGATAGAAAATCAGGAATGAAGGCCATCTCTGAGACCACTTGACAGGCACTGGCGCCACCTGATGTCACGGTTTGCATCATGTGCAGATGCGCGACAGCAAAAGCAAGACCGAGTCCCACCAACAAGCCATTGGCACACAAGAATACATAACCCAGACGCTGCGCACTTGAAACAACCAAGCCACCGAGAATCGAACTGACCACAATCAAAAACATCAGGAAACGCTGCAGCAAACAAATCTCGCACATCGGATAAGCAAAGAGATAGTCCAGCAGAAAGCTGAACCATAAAATCAAAAAGTAACCAAGACCAAATGCGATAAAAAACAAACGCAGTAATCCATCGATCGATAAACAAAAGTGCGTTGGTAAAGTCGATCTCCGCTGAGGATGGCTGGTCACATGATCTCGAATCAGAAACTGACATTAAAATACATGCTCGCTTCGAAGATTGCAAATCAGCAGGCTACTCTGGCAAACAACGCGCAGCGGATAGGCCTAAGTCTATTCACCTCATTGTTGGCAACATTCTACACAACACCATATGGATTTCTGAGAAAAAATTCGTTACAATGCGCTCTGAAAGCACCACGTTAAATGGCACGATCATCATAGGAGCGCGTCTAATGACCAAACATGAACAACCGTCGAGTTACCAAACCATGACAAAAAACAAGAAACCAAACAGCAACGAAAAGAAACAGACGACTGAAGATAAGGTCACATCCGATCATCTAAAAGACGCTGCAAAACCAGCAGACGCGTCATCACCAACCCATGCTATCGAAGAACAATTGCAACAGACCGTTCGTGACCTTGAACAAAAAGTCGCGGAGCAAAGCAAAGAGATGCATGACCTAAAACTGAGAAATCTTGCAGAGATCAAAAACATTCAGGAACGTTACAGCCGTGAAGCAGCCAACGCCAGAACATATGCACATCAGTACTTTGCCAAAGATATTCTTGATATCGTCGATGCACTTGATCAAGCAGAGCAAAGCCTAGACGGCAAACAAAAAGAAGGCATCCAGATGATTACTGATATGCTACAAAAAGCGTTCGCCAAGCATCATATTGAAACCATTGACCCTACTGGCGAAGCATACGATCACCGTCATCATGAAGCAATGGTCATGCAACCGAGCGACAGTGTGGCCGAAAACCACATCATTCAAGTTGTGCAGAAAGGGTACAAAATCAAAGACCGCTTGCTAAGAGCTGCCCGCGTCATCGTGGCGAAGGGCAACACATAAACCCATTTCTTAATAAATTGACACGATTTTTAGTCACCAGCGCTTGAAATAAGTGTACATGGACCCCAAGTAAGAGTAAGAAGCCACATAATAGGTGTGCCGCCTGACCAAGTCAGGCCTATCAAATAGGAGAAAGAACATATGTCTACAGAAAATACCATAACGATCGGAATTGACCTTGGCACAACCAACTCATGTGTTGCCATCATGGAAAAAGGTGGAAAAGTCAAAGTCATCGAAAATTTGGACGGTGCAAGAACCACCCCATCCTACGTGGGAATCGTCGAGAAAGAAATCATTTGCGGCCAGAGCGCCAAACGCCAAGCAGTGACCAATCCCAAAGGTACATTGTACGCAACCAAACGTTACATGGGACACAAAGCCAGTGACAAAGTTGTCAAAAACGCTAAAGTAGCGTACGACATCAAAGCAGCGTCTAACGGCGATGTCCGCTTTGCAGTCGAAGTTGACGGCAAAAACGAGCTATGGTCTCCTGAAAAAGTGGGATCCATCATCTTACAAAAAATGAAAACCGTCGCCGAGAACTATCTTGGCCAGACAGTGACCAGCGCGGTAATCACTGTACCAGCCTATTTTAATGATGCTCAACGACAAGCCACAAAAGATGCTGGTAAGATTGCAGGGCTTGAAGTTAAACGAATCATCAATGAACCCACAGCTGCCGCACTGGCCTATGGACTTGACAAACAGAAAGGCGAACGTACAGTCGCTGTGTATGACCTAGGTGGTGGAACTTTTGACATCTCGATCATCGAGATAGCAGAAATCGACGGTGAGCATCAATTCGAAGTACTTGCAACCAATGGTGACACATTCCTTGGTGGTGAAGACTTTGACCAGGCATTGATCGATTACTTGGTCGACACCTTCAAGAAAGACCAAAATGTCGACATCAGCAAAGACACCCTAGCAATTCAACGTCTGAAAGAGGCTGCGGAAAAAGCGAAGATTGAATTATCATCTAATCAACAGACCGATGTAAACCTACCCTATATCACAGCAGATGCGACTGGGCCTAAGCACATGAATGTAAAAATTACGCGTGCTAAATTCGAGTCGCTGGTCGAAGACTTGGTCAAACGCAGCATCGAGCCATGCAAAACAGCCATGAAGGACGCCAAACTAAGCACCAAAGATATCCACGAAGTGATTCTAGTCGGCGGACAAACACGTATGCCACTTGTCCAAGAAACAGTGAAGAAATTCTTTGGCAAAGAAGCACGAAGAGATGTTAACCCTGATGAAGCAGTATCCATTGGTGCTGCCATCCAGGCAGGTGTTCTATCCGGCGAGGTCAAAGACATACTACTGCTAGACGTCACCCCACTTTCACTTGGTATTGAAACCATGGGCGGTGTCATGACTACATTGATCAAGAAAAACACAACCATCCCAACAAAAGCCAATCAAGTATTCTCCACCGCAGCAGACAACCAAACTGCTGTGACGGTGCATGTTCTGCAAGGTGAGCGTAGTGTTGCTGGCCAAAATAAATCCCTTGGGGAGTTCAACCTAGCTGACATTCCACCTGCACCGCGCGGCATGCCCCAGATCGAGGTGACTTTTGATATCGATGCAAATGGTATCTTGCACGTGTTCGCCAAAGACAAAGCAACCGGAAAAGAACAATCCATTGTCATCAAAGCAAAGGGCGGTCTTAGCGACGAAGAGGTCGAGAAAATGATCCAGGACGCTGAAAAAAACGCAGAAGCTGACAAGGAGTTCCAAGAACTTGTCACGCTGTGTAACGAAGCAGAGCACCTGGTACACAGCAGCAGAAAAGCCATCAAGGATGCTGGCGACAAACTGACAAGCGATGAAAGCACAGGGCTTGAAGAAAAATGCAAAACACTTGAAGAAGCAATTAAAGAAAAGTCTAAAGAAAAAATCAAAGACGGTAAAGAGCAGCTTGAGCAAGCAACGGCACAGTTAGCTCAAAAGCTCTATGCAAACCCAAGTGAAGATGCAGAGAAGAGCGCTCCAGAGGCAGAGACAAGTGCAAATGCCGACGATACGGTTGTCGACGCAGACTTCAAAGAAGTAGAAGACGATAAATAAATCCAACTGTGAGTGACCACCAGCAACATGAGTAAAGAAGACTACTACAAAACCCTAGGGGTGGATCGATCAAGCTCCGACGGCGAAATTAAAAAAGCGTTTCGCCGTCTTGCCATGAAACATCATCCCGATCGTAATCCAAACAACAAGGCCGCTGAAAAAAAATTCAAAGCGATCAATGAAGCCTACGGCATACTCAGCGATCCTGAGAAAAAAGCAGCTTACGATCAATTTGGACATGCAGGCGTCGAAGGTGCTGCTGGTGGTGGACCTGGCGCGGGGGGTTTTGGTGGTTTCGACTTCTCTGGCGATATTTTCGGCAAGATTTTTGAGGAATTTGTTGGCGGCGGCGGCGGAGGAAGTCCATACCAAGAACAACGTGGCCACGACCTCAACTATCATCTGAAAATCTCACTAGAAGAAGCCATCCTCGGATGCAGCAAGGAAATCCAATTTCGTGCACTGACGACATGCCCTGATTGCGATGGCAAAGGCGCTAAAGACCCTAACGATGTTGTTGTCTGCAAACACTGCAACGGACAAGGGCAAGTTAGAATACAACAAGGCTTTCTCAGCATTCAGCAAACCTGCCCTATTTGCAAAGGCCAAGGCACCATTGTTAAGAATCCCTGTGGTACCTGCCAGGGCCGCAAACGCGTCGAAAAACTTCGCAAACTCAAAGTCAATATTCCAGCTGGTATCGATGACGGTAACCGTATTCGACTCAGTGGCGAGGGCGAAGCTGGCACCAGTGGCCCGGCAGGCGACCTCTATGTAGAAGTACAAATACAATCACATGCCATCTTCAAACGTAATGGCAACGATCTTTACTGTGAGTCACCCATACAATTTACCGAAGCAGCGCTGGGTGCTGAAATCACTGTACCAACCATCAATGGCAAAGTGAAAATCACCATACCCAAAGAAACGCAGACTGGTGCGACATTTCGAATTCGTGGCAAAGGAGTAAAAGGCTTACGCAGTCACCAAGCCGGGGACCTCATCTGCAAAGTATTTATCGAAACACCCGTCAAATTAGACGACACCCAGAAAGCATTGTTGGAAAAGTTTGCAAAATCAGTGAATAAATCACCAGAAAAACACCGGCCAAAATCAGATACCTGGTTTGAAAAGGTGAAGCAATTCTTCCAAAAACTGGGCACGTAAACAAACACGCATCGATCGTGACCGCATTTTGCGCTCTAGCAGACCGATATCAGTCATCCTGAGCTTGATATTTATGCAGCGGCTTGCCAGATTCAATCACCGCATCCAACAACGGGGCTATTTTCCATACCTGAGGATGCGATCGTTGATAAGCCATCAGCTGCTCTTTTACCGCTTGTAGACCGATTTGATCAGCGTAAAACAAAGGGCCACCACGATATATCGGGAANCCATAACCATTGACATAAATGGTNTCNATNTCACTNGCACGCAANGCAACCTTTTCCTGTAAAATATGCAACCCTTCGNTGATCAGNGCCATCAGTAAACGCTNTACAATNNNATCGTGGTCAAAGGACTGCGATACAATNCCCTGCTGCTGNGCATAGTCTTGAANCAATGCATNCACCTCTGGCGATGGAATTGGAGTCTTNTGATCATCACCATAATCATAAAACCCTCTCTGGCTTTTTTGACCTAAGCGACCAGAGGCAACCATTTGGTGAATCAAAGAATCCTCNGCTGGATTGGCGTGCACCCAAATGTCCAAGCCTGACATATCAGCCATAGCACATGGCCCCATGGCAAAGCCAAATTGCTGCATCGCTTGGTCAATCTGCTGTGGACGACATCCACGTAGCAATAACCAAACCACTTGCTCAAAATATTTGAAGATCATACGATTGCCCACAAATCCTGGACAAACACCAACAACCACCGCTATTTTTTTTAGTCGTTTTGCCGAAGCAAGTGCGGTTGCTAGCGTGACATCGTCAGTCTTATCTGCACGAACAATTTCCAGTAAACGCATCACATGCGCAGGACTAAAGAAATGTAGGCCAATAACTTTTTCTGGTCGTTGAGTGACTGCTGCCATTGCATTGATATTAAGACCTGAAGTATTAGATGCAAGAATGGTCTTTGCATCACAGATACGATCTAGCTCTCGGAAAAGTTCAATTTTCAGCGACATCTTTTCAAAGATGGCTTCAATCACCAGATCGCAAGCCGCCACACCAGACATCTTCTGTGTTAACTGTAATCGCGACAACCGGTCTGCTGCATCATCAGCGGTTATTTTGCCTGAAGCCACTGATTTTTGATATTGCCTCTCAATACTATTTTTGCACAAGACCACACGATCAGCATCCACTTCGACACAAACAACGGAAAAACCCCGTGCTAGAAAAGCCATGGCAATGCCAGAGCCCATCAAACCTCCCCCAATAACGCCGACACGATCTATCGCCAACGCATCATCTACTCGAATGCCTGGAATGTGGGCCGCAAGGCGCTGCGACAAAAATCCATAACGC
The DNA here is from genome assembly GCA_002722435.1 of Legionellales bacterium. GTDB lineage: Bacteria > Pseudomonadota > Gammaproteobacteria > Comchoanobacterales > Comchoanobacteraceae > UBA7916. The sequence continues at coordinate 7,272 of PBLX01000005.1, forward strand.
ATGCCAGCAGCATCATTTCCCGTAATCAGCTCAATGAATTGCTTTTGCTCAAAAGCTAAGCCATCATCTAAAGGCATTGTTGTACTTGCCTTTATACAGGCAAGCAAACGCAATGGTGCATTGAATCCATGGTATTTTTCAGAAAACTCAGATCGCTTTTGCGCGAAGTAATCGGCAGATGGCACGACAGGATGTGGTAGCTGCAATGGACTGATCCACTCCTGCTTGGCACCCGCAAGGCATTTTTTGGTGAAGATCAAACAAAAAGACTCAAGGTCATCATCAGCAATAGCATCAATCAAGCCCATAGCCAGTGCAGATTGTGCAGATATGGGTTGCCCAGTTGCTGCGATTGACAAAGCCTGCTCAACACCGACAAGGCGCGGCAGGCTCATGGTACCGGTTCCACCTGGAATCAAACCCAACTTGACCTCTGGCAAACCCAAACGCGCATCTTTATGAGCAATCCGATGATGCCCCATCATGGAAAACTCCAAACCACCGCCGAGCGCATATTGTGATATCCCCATGATGACAGGCTTTTTTAGCTCAGCAATCGCATGATAAAAGTCGAGGAAAAACTTACCCTTCATAGGGCCTGAGAATTCTTTGATATCTGCACCCGCACTGAAAGGTAAGTCTTTGGTCAAAAAGAGCAGAGCGTGCGTTTGGTCATCGCGCGCCGCATCGACTAAGATAGCATGTATTTCGTTGCGTATACCTTCCGACAATGCATTAACCGGAGGGTGGTTCAGATATACACAAGTGATATGGTCTACTGTCTTGAGTTGACAAAATTGATAATCTTGCTTCATAAGCAGCCTGCGATATTTATGTTGCAGAATTTATAGTACAAGTCACAAAAAATAACTGTTTTTAATGCCCAAGAAGCGGACAAACTAGAATCATTAAACGCAACTTGTGAGCCACCGTAAAGATTGCTACTATATTGACCTAACTTCAAGGCATAAAAGCATGACCAAAACGTCCACAGCAATGCCCTTACCTGTTATCATCTTTGACTGGGACGACACGCTTCTCGACGCGGGGCAACTGCTGAGCCAAACACAAGCTCAGGCAATTGATGACATTTTAAAAGAGAAAGTCTTGTACCCATTTAGCGCATCATGGCAAGCCCCTAGCCAAGAGATGTTATTTCAGCATGCTGGCCATCGATTTAAAGAGAAAATCCTTCCTCGCATCATGCCACAAGTCGACTGTGAAAACCCTACACATCAACAATGGATGGATGACACGTATTTACGATTCAAAAAATACTATCAGCAGGCACAAAAAAAGCTCTTTCCAGGCGTTGTGGACATGCTCAAGGCGCTCAAACAAGCTGGTTATACCCTATGCATCGCCAGCAATAAATCAAGAGATCTACTCGAAGATGAGCTTCGTGCGACAAGTATTGAAGGTTTATTCACCCATGTCATGGCTGGAGACGATAGTGTACTCAATAAAAACGTCAAGCCAGCACCAAATATGATCAATCAGATTCAAGCTGAATTCATGCCAGACACCCTATTTGTCATGGTCGGCGACCGTCCCTACGACGTCCAAGCCGCTCGCGCGAGCAAGGCAAAATCACAAACACATACCATTGGCATCCTAACCAAAAAAAGCTTCACATTAGATGCAGACATCGAAATCACTGAAGCAGCACATATCACCGACCAATTGATTTCAACTTTGGTACATAAAAAAACACACGCTTAGACAGCAGTCAGCGCAAATAGCCTACAACCCGGTATTGGATGGATCTGGCAACACGATAGAATAAAAGCCAACGTACCGACGATTATTCAGTGTTACCACCACATCAATCACCTTCTTTTATCCATTTGACATGGTCGGTTTTGCATGACAAGAAACGATACCTGATTGGATTTTTATGCATCAATTTATTACAGGCGGGCGAGATATCACTTAGCCCCTATCTATTGAAAAGAATCATTGACTCATCGGTACTTCATGCACAAACATTCGGTCAACCTGGATGGACAACATGGCAATACCTGTGTGCCTACGTGCTAGTGGCATTGATCATGAATTGCATGATGCGTGGCTACAACTTTCTAGCCATTCGCTTCTATACGCAACTCCAGAGTGACATTACACATAAATTACATCGCATGATCATAACTAAGCGCATACTAAGATCAGCAGGACATCCTGGTGAGTCAGCAAAGAGAATCCAAGACATTGCCAAACAACTCGATACAATTTGTCACATCAGTTGCGATATTTTCTTCCCAAAAGTAGGCGCTCTGATCAGTGCAAACTATTCTATTTGCGTGGTTGCACAAGCAAAATTTGCCCTTTGCCTTGTGAGCTGGAGTATTGTCTTTATACTTATCACCTTACTCGCCGCACGCCAGGCACAGACACTATCAGGAGCAGTGACACAAAAAAACCACCAACTCAATCGGTTTCTCATTGACTCCATCGCCACAATGCAGCATGTATACCCTAATAAGAGCAAGCCAAAAACAACAAGCAGCCTCAGCTATCATCTCGGACAAAGCCAACATAAAACACAGGCATTGCGGTGGTTTAAGCTAAAGCTCGCATGGAAACAATCCCTTTCAATCAATATTTTACTGGGATTACTCCTTTATGGCCTCATCATCGAGACCAGCCAACAAACGCTGAGTGCTGGCGATTTCATGTTTGTGGTGAACTTAACATTGAGCTTGATTATCAGCACACAGAATATTGGCATTTGTATGATCCGTTATGCAAAGGCTATCGGGTCTTGCCAGAATAATCTACACCTTCTCTACCAGGCAGAACGCCAAAAGCGTCGTTAAACAGGATCTAGAAAGATAGAAACTGATCCACCGAGCTGATCACAGCAGTCACTTTTTCAGAGAAACACAGAATGAACGAACGTTGACATCTACCGTTACAGACGAAATGTCGCCACGACAGACATCCTCAACTTGTGTACGCGTCAAACGCTCCCAACGTAACGTTTTATAAAAAACGCCATAATAAGCACGAACATCAAGCTTATCAGGTGATCGAAGGGTCATATTTGCGCGATAGCGCTGACCTGTCTTAATTCTGATGAGATTGCCATTGACCCAAGTATTGGTATTGCGCTTTTTAAAACCCCATACCGCATAACTTCCAACAATCTCCTGGTTATGAGCGACACCATAACGGCCATCCACTGTACGTGCACTACAACGACTGCATACGCGATCAGGCAACGGTGCATTGACCTCATAAAAACCGACAATAACTTGGCCATACAAGCTTCCATCATCATCAACATGCAATTGTATAACGGAAGACGGCAAGTGAGTGTCGTCTTTTCGGGTCAACCAGTATCCGGAAAGTGCCGAGGGCTCCTTTGCATACACAAGCTGAGAAAAACATAAGCATGACAATATTGTCAGTAATATAAATCGTTTCATAATTCGGGACATCTCAACATGAACATTCCCTTAAATAGTGGCACAACATCTAAATAATTACAATCCATGGGAAGACCGCACAGAACTTCAGAAAGTATGTCAACCGTATGATCACAGGCATGACATGATCACCCGCAGATTTACAAGTGGTTTGCTGGTGATTTGCTGGTGATTTGCTGGTGATTTGCTGGTGATAAACCAACAATACCACTATAATGAAAATTCATCGAAGCACGATTCCACTTTGCAAAAGCCGAAGACCTCGAAGGAAAAACTCGCATATGCCAACCGCATACTTGCCATGCTTGGCTTGGATGACCACACGTATACCCACCTAACCCATCGAGCAGATCACCAAGATGCTTTCTATATCCAACCGTTTGGCGATCAATTTGCCGAAAGCAAGCCAGACACACTACTGACAGTATCCATGACCGGAGAGATATTATCTGGTATTGAGCGCATTTATAATCCCACTGCTTATCAAACACACGGACCACTCTATCGGGCTAGACCCGACCTACAAGCCATTTTTCACTTACACACCCCAAATATGGTTGCTGTTTCTTGTCTAGCAGACGGACTGATGCCTATCAGTCAGTGGGCGCTGCATTTTTATGAACAGATAGCTTATCATGACTATGACTCGCTGATCACTGAAACCAACCAAGGGCAACGGTTGGCAGCTGATCTGGGCGACAAAAACATTTTATTTTTGCGACACCATGGCGTCATCATTGCTGGAAGAACCATCCAAGAGGCAATGTTCTACACCCACCATCTTGAAATGGCATGCAAAACACAGGTTCTGGCACTGTCAATGCAACAGCCAATGAGAACACTAGATCATAAAACCTGTCAACGGGCTGTGAAGACACTACTCAATTTTGAACAAGACCTAGGCGCACGAGACTGGAATGCATGGGTGAGGCAGTACCATCGACAACAGACAAGTCACCACATCAAGGCTTAACTTCACGCTTGCCTACTTGCCTACTTACTTGGGCTACAATTGACAAAGCCCTGTACAAAAGATAACATACTGAAAAAATAACCAATTGAAACAAATGAAATCAAGCAAACCAGAAAAGCACACCCTACCACATGACGGACTGTTTACCCAACATGCTCAAGAGAACTTTCCAAGTTACGCATCAAGCGACACACAAGTTTTTATAAACTATGCAAAAAAATGGGGGCAGTTTCGACTTGCCGGCGAAAACAGCATCATATTTGCACGAAAACATCACCAATCCAACCGACTGGACCACGTGAACAGTCAATTCGAGTATCTGATGAATATTGCCGAGTACATGCATTGTCATCCTAGAAAATCATACACTCTTGACCAAATCATCGACACGTTAACTGGCGCTTTGTCCAACCTCCTTAAGGGCCAACCTGATGACTGGTACGACTATCCCAACAATTTCCCACATCTCAAATCATGCTATGTCGTCAGCCAACGAATACTCGAAGCCGAAACCTACACCACGATCGAAAAACGAACCGAGATATACCAAAAAGCGTTAAGCAATCGTGAGATAAGCGATCACCCCGGCATACGTGATCACGTTGTGAGCAAACTAAAATGTCAAGACTGGAAACCCCAAAGGGGCGATCGACACGGAATCGATACCAGCCTACGACAAAAATTTACCCCAGTTGCTCAAATATTTTCTGATAGTGCCGATATTACAGAAAACCTTACCTGTCTATTCACAGAAGTTCAGCACAAATTTCAAGAACTCGCGAAGTATGATCCCAAGGAACAGCTGGAAAAAATCATCTGTTTGGCAGCTACGTTACATAACGGACTGACCACCATTCACCCTTTTTCGGATGGCAATGGCAAATTTGCTCGATTTTGCATGTGGATGCTGCTTCAAGAAGCAGGCTACGCACTCACCAACCAAAATCGTTTTCACGAAGTCGACTCAACTACTTATGACGCCAGCGTACATGACGATTTCGCCGAAACACAAGCCGATGACAAAGAAGTTGGTGAAGCTGCTATTGAAGATAACAGTCAGAATCGTAATGCCCATCTAGTCAATTACCTGAAAAGGCATCAGCTTATACAACGAGAAGCCAAAAATAATACCTGTGCAGATCAAAGTGAAACCGTATTTCAAAAAAACGGTGGCTTCTGAGGATCAAGAATTTCTTCAAAGGTTAGCATCAATCTTGTGCATTGCACGGCATCATCAATATTAGCATGCCATGCGCTTTACCAATCACTGGGGCTTGCAGCGCAAGCAGAAGATTGTTTGACAGCCCACCAAAAGGTCGATAACGTAAACCCTCATTCGCACCAATTGGCTTCAGTCTATGTCATGGCTCAAATCGTTACTTCGATTGTGCATTTTCTGCCCCCCAGACTTGGATATTGATGATGACGAATCACCCAGGCAAATTGGCATATTTGCGCGCACAAGCCTGGATGAGTGGGAAGAGCATCTATTCAGGCTCAATCAACAAAGCCGCGGCATCACCTACAACCCAGCCACATCAAAGTATCGTGACCTAACCGAGCAAAAAAGGATCTATCATTTACTACCGCCCACCATCACATGGCCAAACAGAGAGCCGTTTCAACGTCTGATGCAACGCGACAATCTCATTGAAAATGGCATACAAGTCATCCTGTATGCGCATCATGAACTATTTGATAACAAAAAAAACAGCCATGAATTACAAATGATTCTCGCAGCAGTTTTACGATACGAAAAACAGGCCGCTGAAGATTGTTGTTTATATACATGGCAACATGTGATCCAGTACCTCAACAGATACAGCACCAACCAAAAAATCATTGATGTTGAGAAAATCAGTGCGTTCTATGAACTCAACGAGAACCAGAACAGAGCTGAAGAAAAGATAAAACCGCTACGTCGCTTATTCACGTCAGATGAAGATCTGAGCACACATCATGAAAAGCTGTCACAAATTGCATTCATAAGCCAAGACATCGTATGTATCAAAGATGAGCTCAGGAAGCTTTTAAAGAATCTCAAACAAGCTGAAAGCGCAAACACTTGTGTGTTCACCATCGCTGCAATCGCATATCGAGGTCTCTTTCGTATCATGCCATACCAGAGCCACAATGGAAAAACAGCCAGAGCATTGATCAACGATCTACTGACTAACTATGGTTACAACACCATTTACATCGCGAGCGCATCATCAGAAAAAACGAATGCTAGTATGCAAACACAGGCTAATCCGACCAATGAGACAATTGCCTCTTGCAACCTTCATGACAGATACCGTTATGAGCTTGCCTGCCGTGCACAGACACCGCAAGCATTAGCAGAGCATCTTAAAGGTTTGTACATTATGCAGCACCCCTGTGGTAAAAAAACGCTTTCGATTACCGAGCAAAACCCCCACTGTGCTGCTACCGCTATACGCTCTGCATTGCATTCGATGAATAACCTTGAACTCGAAAACTTACTAAAGGCCCTACGGCCATTTACCAAACAATGCCTCAGTATCAGAGACACTTATGGTCGTACACCATTGCACGATGCATGTATGCAAGCCAATGGCCAGGTTTTTCCCAAACGCGTCAACATATTGCTCAATGAAGGCGCTAATAGCAGCATCTTTGATCATGAAAATAAGAAACCATTTGACCACCTTAAAAACAGCAAACACAGAGAATTATTCTATCATCGTTGGCCCACAGGCAATGGGGACCCTACAGAGCATACAGATCAAAATGGACCAGTCTCACCACTGCATCATAAATAAGCAGCCTTTTCGACAACAAATACAAGATTCAAGTGGCCAAGCAAGTGAATCTATGGTAAAACCATCCATTATGATTACCGAATAAATCTATTATGACCGTCTATCTCATTACCTACCTACCACAGGACAGAAAAAACACTGGCGACGTGTTAACATTAAACAGCATCCGGTCCGCCTATGTAAGTTACTACGATAGCAAGGGAATCGAGACAGAGCTTGTCACCGAGGATCATATCAACTCGTTGGCTAGTAACTACATCAATCATTCACAACAAAAAGAAAATCACTGTAAATACTTGTTTACCGCCGAACATGGTGCCAATGCCATCAAACGCTTGTCAGATATTATCCAACAAGGCTCTCGCCACATTGAGGTCATATGGGCCGGCCATCAGATCGTGAGCGATATCAATGAGCTGCCGATTAATATCGTCTACTTACCCAGGTTTAGCAGCCGCACCTCAGAGTCACTGCCAAAAAAATCAACACTGATTACATTACCTTGCGTACCGACTATACCAATAAAAATACCTGAATCAACAGATACAAACACATCCATAACTTATCCACCTACATTAATTTGGATGCTCGGTGGCGACGCCAGAAAAGAAAATGCCGACAGCACCAACACCTCTGATAATTGGCTTTTATTGCCTGCACAACACCCAGGACTTGTCGTAGAAGCCCTTAAGAGCACGCGTATACTTGAGGTCGTCGCACGCGTCTCTGTCATCAACGGGCCAAGAACCGGCCATATACGAAGGACAACCGATACGGACGATAAACTAGCACTATCTATTTTCAATCCTCTCGAGTCACAGACACACACCACCACATATCATGATCACCCGTTGGACCTAGAAACCAATATTGACCCAGTGACAGATAGTGCTAAGTTTGCGCTTGAAAATCTGCGTCGTGACGACCTCGAGATTGAGATATGCCATTTTTGGCGTGCCTCAGATGCCTCTGGTAAAAAAATCAGTCATAGCGCCTATGAAGAAAAAATGGTGGAGTTTTTAAACAATCCAAACAGCACCCTGCTGCTTCCAGGTGACTCTGCAACAGAGATATCGAAATTGATTGCTTCTCCAATTTATCTCGAACAACGGGCTAGAATTTACGTTGTCCTCAGTGACAGCATGACTGAAGCACTGGTCACATGGGTGCTCGACCTCCACTTACAAGGCTACTTTTCGTGTATTGATGGCCGAATTGATCAACAACCCATCGTCAAACCAGCGAACAGATCGCTTAATCCTATTCCAAAACAAATAGAAAAGATCATCCATCAACATCTGGAGAGCCAAGAAAATAATTCTACTAAGACAACAAGCGATAGCCAAAAGCACCACCGTTGAAACAGGCGAAGATAAAGAATCCACACAAACCAACAACTCGCACACGAAGTTTTCCTAGGCCCAATCAACAGTATTTCGGGTTGCCCACAAAAAATCGGCTCCCGAACATTCAGTCATTCAGTCATTCAGTCATTCAGTCATTCAGTCAAAACAATAGCATCACATTTGCATCTCTGATTATCCCCTGGTGATGCAAGTGTATCGCGCATAGAGTTACGCTAGTCGTCCAAGTCCATCGAAAGCTGATCATCTGAGGGTTTAGGATGCGACTTTTTACGTCGCTGAGGCTGGCGACGGCGGCTGCCCAGTTTCTGGAACACTTTGCCCGCCTTGTCTCTAAAGTCTGACTGTTTACGCACCGCCGAGATCTGCTCACGCGCACTGCGAATTGCAGTTTGATGATCAACAATAGGCGCTGGGTAATCTTGGCCTATTTGTATACCACACTCCGTTTGTAACAAGGGAGGCATAGTCCAAGGTTCATGAATATAAGCAACGGGCACAGACGCTAACTCAGGGACCCATTGTTTGATATACTTACCTTCTGGGTCATGCTCCTGTGACTGCTTGGTCGGACTGTATATGCGAAGCGCATTGATACCAGTCACGCCAGATTGCATTTGCAACTGACTGTAATGAATACCTGGTTCGTAATCAGTAAACGTACGTGCTAAGTGATGCCCTGTCTCGCGCCAGTCAAGCCATAAATGATAACTGGCAAAGCTCACCAACATGGCACGCATACGAAAAGTGATCCACCCCTGATAAACCAAGTTGCGCATACAGGCGTCAATAAAAGGATAACCTGTTTGACCAACTTCCCATGCATGCAAAAAATCAGCATTACCAGGTAACGGGCGCATCTTCTCACAGCCGCTATGCATACAACGATACTCAATCGAGGGCTGGTCCTCTATTTTCTGAATAAAGTGGTCCCGCCACGACAATCGTGATCGAAAAGCTGCAAGCGATCGAGAGAATGCTTTTTTCTCATCAGGCATTAAACCCTTAACACGCCGATTTAGAGAGTGTAAAACCTCTTTCATCGACAAGACGCCATAGGCCAGATGGGTGGATAATCGAGAACAAGACAGCTCTGAAGCACCCGGGGCGGAGATTTGATATAAATAGTCTTTAGCACGCACCTCTAAAAAGCCTGCAAGCGTACGTTCAGCATCAACACGCCCACCTTTTTGCACCACGCCATGCAATGGCGCACCAAAACGAGGATCTATTTTACGCGGCAGCGCATCACTGTGAACACTAACCGAGAGTGGCAATAGATGGTCTGGAGCTGCAATGAGTGATTGGGCCATACGCTGGTTACGAATGGCCGACCACTCATCACGACTTTTTAGACGACGAACAACACCGTTATAAGGAAATTCAGTAAGTGGCACATGCACCTCATGGCACCATGCACGAACCTTAAGATCACGTTGGTAAGTCCAATCATTACCCGTCTCTTCGTGTGCATAGATATGCTGAATGTGCACCGTTTGCGCAAGCGCTTGCATAGCCACCAAAGCATCGTCTGCCACACGCACAATCAATGACTGACCCAGATGGCACAGTGACTGATTAAGTGAGACCAAACAATCGTGCTGAAAACACCAGTGCCGTCGCGACGCAACTGGAGTTTCCCAATAATCAGTCTCTACAACAAATAATGGTATTACTGGATAGCCCGAGGCAACTGCAGCGGCAAGTGGCGCATGGTCACTGACACGTAGATCACGCTTAAACCAGACAACAACAACCGATGATAAATTCATAGATAGCAACCCTTTGGCAAATTATCAGACAATACAAACAAACAACCGTACATTCCAATCACAAGTAGCCTCAGATATACCATTGCCCTATGAAGACAACAGTAACCACCAAACTGACACATAAGCGACAAATGCTATACTGGCTTGATATCAAGCCGCGACGCCACAACAGCACATCAAGACCAAAGCAATACCACAAACATACAAAAAATAGAGGCCAACAACTCGGCGCACCGAAAAAAAGACCTGCACAGACCAACAAAGCAATCACATTCGACTGCACAAACCAATGCGCTGGAAGCGTATTCGATAATGCCATACCCCACTGAGCCCCCGCCAAAAACGCCATAATCACACCTGAATAATNCANCAGCAGCTTATCCATGGCCATNCCAACANCCATNGCATCACGTGNCAAAAAAGCCAATGTAACAAANGGGATTACACCAAGGCATGTCAGTACCAGCNTCACCATAACAGTGCTCCTTCTATACCCTTAAAGCATAGCGTATTTTTNTATAAAAGTANAATTTACCGTGACTTAGATCGACGACAACGCTCTGAACAATACTTCACCTGCGCCCAGACCTTCTTCCATTTTTTACGCCACGAAAAGGGCCGCTTGCAGACCGGGCATATTTTCTGCGGTAAGTTCTGCTTCTTCATGGCCGGTAATCAGGCCGATAAATAGGTGATGAGCAGCCGGAAAGCGCCTGCGTTTCAATAAGGCCAAGATGAAGAAGTGCACAGGCAGCTAAATTCAAAAAAGTAGTCCCTGCTTCATGTTGAAGAATAGTAGGTGGCAACTGGCTTTGATCCGAATATGATCGACAATAATCCACCATGATCTTGGCATCATCAATGTGTGAACTGCCTTTATTAGCACCACTGACCAATGCCTCAAAAAGTAACACCTGACCTGGCTTTGCAGTAAAATCTGTTGACTCGATACAATAAGACAAATTCGCTTGCCTTATTTGCAACTGTTGAAATAAATAAGTCATAATCGGCAAGTTCATTGCCAAAACTTGTGCCCCAGCACCAGCAGACCACGGACGCGGACTCTCGCCTGCCCGAGCCTTTGTCATTAAAAGCAAATCCTGTCGAATTGGAACAAATAATGGCGCCTCAAGTCCCAGAAGGACACCGCTTTGATCACTGGCCTGTATCAGAGGCTCAAAAAGTGCGTCGAGATCGTCGCCTGATGCTACCCGCTGACGAGTAGCATCCCACAAATACCAACCCAAATTACCAAGCTTAGGTGAACCAATATCAATGACGCATACACTGTAATGATGCGCGACAAGATGATTGGTCATGACTGTTTCACTCATCATAAGTATCCTGCGATAATTGATCAAGAAATGCGGCACTGTCTGATTGAATCGCTGCAATGCGCTCAGGCTGCATACGCGACAATGTTCCATAAATCATCCCTAAGCGCTGATTCGAACGCAACTTATCTTGGTTACGCAATAAAAAATCCCAATACAAATAGTTAAACGGGCAAGCATCAGGACCATTTTTCTCTTTCACATTAAAGCGACAACCCTTGCAATAATCAGACATCTTGTCAATATAAGCCCCACTAGCTGCATAAGGCTTACTGCCCAAATAACCACCGTCTGCAAACAGGATCATACCGCTGACGTTTGGCAGCTCAACCCACTGATAAGCATCTGCATAAACAATGTGATACCACTCATTAACGTGCTTGGGATGTAATCCAGCGATCAATGCAAAGTTACCCAACACCATCAAGCGCTGAATATGATGCGCATAGGCGTGTTGCTTGGTCTCGGCAACACATTGACGGAGACAATTCATATCTGTTTTAGCAGACCAATAAAAGTCAGGAAGCGCACGCTGAGCATCAAGGAAGTTCATCTCGGCATAGTCCGGCATCTTATGCCAGTAGATACCCCGAATAAATTCGCGCCAACCAAGTATTTGCCGAATAAATCCCTCTACGGCATTCAAAGGTGCAAGGCCTTGTTGATAGGCAGTTTCAGCTGCCTCAATACATTCACGAGGATGCAAAAATCCGATATTGATATAGAAGCCAATGTGGCTATGATACATCCACGGCTCCCCTTGCAACATCGCATCCTGATAATCGCCAAAATTGATCAGGCGCTCACGAATGAATAAAGCAAGTGCATCCAGCGCCTGCTTACGTGTCACCGCAAAATAAAATGGCGTTATCTCCCCAAAATGATCTGAAAACGTATCTGCAACCAGCGCGCATGCAGCCTTAGAAATCGCATCTGGCGGATGGTTGTATGTAGCAGGGATTGTCAATCCAGATTTTGGCGGCTTACGGTTTTCACTATCATAATTCCATTTTCCACCAACTGGCTCACCGTTATCCATCAAAATCGAGTGCGCCTTGCGCATTTCTCGGTAAAAAAACTCCATTCGCAACTGCTTTTTCCCAGAAGCCCACGATGCAAAAAAATCATCAGATGCCAAAAAGCGGTTATCTGGCAGCATGGTCACGGCAAGTGAGGATTTATCCGACAGTTGACGCATCTTTTGATCGAGAAAATAATCACTGGGCTGCATAAAAACCACCTGATCCAGATGGTGACGCTTGGCACATGCAAGCACTTCTTCTGAAAAGTCATGCGAATTCTGGGGATCATCTAAGGCAACATAGTCAACACGGTAACCCTGGTCTTTCAGCTGCTTGTGAAAATGACGCATCGACGCAATCCAAAAGGCAATCTTCTTCTGATGATGTTTGACACGGGTAAATTCCTGGCGACTTTCGCACATCAACACCACATCATGACGCTTATCGCAATCCACAAGTGTAGCGATCGATTGATTGAGGTGATCATGAAAAAGGAAACGTAGCGTCGCCATGACAACAATTGACTAATTTACATGTCTATCAGTTTACCTTGGGAGTGGCATCACCACAAGATAAAGCAACGGATTCTGGATGATCAGGGAGCAATTTCTTGGCCGTCCCATGCAAAGATTTTACCGGAGTCACCAGTCTGTACAGTATCAACCACTTGATTGACATACTCAGCAGCCAATGCTGGCGAGAAGATTTTCTTTGGGTCTAAATGCGCCTGAAATGGCTTAGATAATGGCGAGTCCACTGTTCCAGGGTGAACACCGACAATAATCTGATTTTTATGCTTGCGTGCAAGCTCAATCGCTGTATTTTTGATAAACATATTCAAGGCAGTCTTGGCACATCGATAAGCATACCAACCACCCAATTGATTGTCAGTAATACTCCCAACCCTGGCAGTTAATATGGCCATTACAGCACGCTGAGATAAGTGCAGCTTATCGATAAAGTGCTTTGTCAACAACGCGGGTATAACCATATCGATTTTGAAAATCGTCTCAAACTTATGTGCCGTCAGATCATGTAATGACTTCTCTGGCATCACACCATCTGTATGCAACACGCCTGTTGCAATAACAATTAAATCGACACCTCCAGCATCATTTAAAGCCGAGGCCGCATGAATCATCGACGTTTCATCATAGTAATCTAGTTTTATCGATTGCACTTTGTCACTAGAGAATGATCGACCATCGCGTGAGCACGCAAAGACAGTTTGCACTCCAGGCAACGCTGCGTAGCGCTCGACAAGTGCACCACCAATGGCACCACCGGCACCAACAATCACAATGTTTTCGGACTTAGCTTGCATGATAAACTCCTCACTGATTGGATATCACTGATAAAATAGCGTCACTTAACAAATATTAAATCATATCATCACGATCTTATAGCACAGCAAACCTACTCACGCCATGTTTATGTAGTGAATCATCAACGTAGCACTAATATAAAAACACAAATTGATCACACACTGCATCTATCCGTTCCAGAGGAATAGGCGAAAATACTTGGTTGTCAAAGCTGCTATGATCAGAACACACCGACTTTGGTTGATGTGAAATCCTAGGACCTGTGATCAAATAATTGAACATCGATTCGATATACGTATAATGGGTATTATAAAAGTCAAATTATGGCATATCAGAGAGAGAGAGAGAGAGAGAAAGCGTACATGAAATATCCACTAGCATCGAAGACATGGGACGAAGCAGAGTACCAAGCCGTCATGAAAGTACTTGGTGGCGACTACTATAAGATGGGCTCCTACTGTAAGCAGTTCGAAAAAGCCTACGCTGAATGGGCAGGCACAAAGTATGCAGTCTTTTGTAATAGTGGTAGCTCAGCTAACCTCCTTGCCATAGCCGCTCTACGTCACGATCCTAGATGTCTTACGGTCACAAATCAACACGGCCTAGCATGATATGAAAGCAGGTAAAAACACGCTAACAGTCATGCCTACCCAGTAACCAAGAAAACCAAAGGAAATATACAATGGCACCCAAACGAGCAATTATCACAGGAATTACTGGACAAGATGGTGCCTATCTAGCCAAACTCCTACTCTCAAAAGACTATGTAGTTTACGGAACTTACCGGCGCACCGCCTCTGTCAATTTCTGGCGCATCGAGGAACTCGGCGTCAGAAACCACCCAAATCTACACCTTATCGAGTATGATCTCAATGATCTGGGGTCAAGCATTCGCATACTAGAGGCACACCAGCCTGATGAAGTCTATAATCTCGCCGCACAAAGCTTCGTCGGCGTATCTTTCGATCAACCCACATTAACAGGACAAACTACTGGTCTCGGGCCTGTGAACTTACTGGAAGGCATCAGATGCGTTAATCCAAAAATCCGATTTTACCAAGCTTCGTCATCGGAGATGTTTGGCCTAGTACAAGAAACACCTCAAACTGAAAAAACCACTTTTTATCCCAGAAGCCCCTATGGCTGCGCTAAAGTTTTCGCTCACCATATGGCAATTAACTACCACGAAAGCTACGACATTTTTGCTGCGAGCGGCATCTTGTTTAATCATGAATCTCCGCTACGAGGCCTTGAATTTGTGACTCGAAAAATCACAGATGGGCTCGCGCGCGTAGCCCTTGGGAAACAAACACACATCGAGCTCGGTAACCTTGATGCAAAACGTGATTGGGGCTTTGCAGCGGACTATGTCGAGGGCATGTGGAAAATGCTTCAAATCGATCAACCGGATACATTTGTGTTGGCTACTGGCCGAACCGAAACGGTAAGGCGGTTTGTTGAACTATGTTGTGCCACAATGGGCATTCAAGTCGAGTGGAAAGGCAGTCAGACTAACGAAACCGGCATTGACACAAAAACAGGAAAACCAATCATCAAGATCAACCCAGCGTATTATCGACCAGCAGAGGTCGACTTGTTGATTGGCGATGCCTCAAAAGCAAAAACGCAACTCAATTGGACACCGAGCACAACACTCGAAGGTTTATGCCAAATGATGGCCAACGCTGACCTCAGAAGGGTCGAAGCAGGAGTTTCATTTTGAAAAATGCTCTTATCACTGGCGTCAATGGTTTCACTGGACCGTATGTAAAAGAAGCACTTTTGCAGCAAGGCTTGGTCGTGTACGGAACCAGCTTCAAGAAAAGCAATGATCCGCACATACTACAAACTGATCTACGCATACCTGATAGCATCGAACACACTGTTAATCAGGTTAATCCAGATATTGTCATTCACCTAGCTGGATCCGCTTGCCCTGCCGTTCAGGATATTGATAAAATTTTCAGCGCCAACGCCGTGTGCACCTTTAACCTACTAAAATCACTTCACGACCTTAGGAAAAAACCAGAGTCTATTCTCATATGCAGCACTGCCCATGTATATAGCACGAAGAACACACATGATTTCTTAGAAACCTCACCAATTGAACCACTAAGTTATTATGCGAAGAGTAAACTTGTCGTTGAAAGCATTGCCAAAACATGGGAAAAAAAACTACCCATTACGACTATAAGACCCTTTAATTACACGGGGCCTGGCCAGACCAATCGATACCTTATTCCAAAAATAGTTGACCATTATGCTCGTCGTAAAGAAACAATTGCACTGGGCAACCTTGATATATCACGCGACTACAGCGACGTCCGCACGGTCAGTGAAGTGTACGCCAAACTTGCCCAAACAGCACATCCTGGAGAAATCTTCAATATATGTTCAGGCAAAAGTCACACTCTACACCAAATAATAGAGCTTATGAATGCGATTGCTGGCTATGAAATAGACATCACTACAAGTAAAGATCACATCAGATCAAACGATATAAAACAAATTTGCGGATCCAACCAAAAACTTAAAGATTCAATAGGCACTTTTTCTGAAATACCACTTCACGAGACACTTCGGTGGATGTACCAGCATCGTATTGCTGAGTTAGAATCAACCCCCTGAAGCCAAGACACGAATCACCGCTGAACTAACGCTCGCGGAGCAAGCCCGTCATATCATTTAAACTCAGGTCAATCATACCAAGATAACATGCATAAAAATCACACAGATTGTCCCCGCAGAAAAAGCAACTCAAAGCGACTCGAACAAGACAAAGTCGAGTCGCTTCAGTACAACCATTCGGATAAAGCGGTTTAGGCAATAAATGTTGGCTTTTTGGCTGGGATTTTGTGCGTAACGCGCTGTCGCTTTGGGGCCTTGATAGACTCTTCACGACGCGGCGAACGGGGGTTATTCGATTTTGATGAGGAATGCCCATACGAACTTTTACCACGATGCGCCGATGATTTAGAAAAAGATTTTCCAGCATGTCCATGTACACTATTCCCATACTGTCCGTCTCTTAATGGGCGCCCACCATCTCTCGCACCCTCTGATCGGCTATCTCGTTGATACGATTGCCCATCGTTCGTCGCATAAGCTGAGCGTCCACCTCGGCGCTCGTCACGGTTACCAGAAGCATAATCCGAGTTTGAACGCTTCCAATGAGGCCGGTCAGAATAACCACTTTCATTAGGGCGCGACCATCGCTTACTTGGCGCGCTATTAGCAGCATGGCCCTCACCTGAGCGTCTTCTTTGGTCCGACGATGAGCGCGGTGCAGAAGCACGTGAGAAGTCCCGCTCGCCTCGACCAGAGCCCATACCGGCATTAGATGCATAGCCATTACCAGAGAAGGATCGCTGTCTCTGTGGACCATCGTCAGAACCATAACGCCGATGCTTTAGCTGGAATTGATCAGACCGTGATCTCGATGGCCGAGCATGCGAGGATGAACGATCTGAGTGACGTCGACCAGCAGAAGCGCTTTTACCCGATCCTGGATTGAGCAACTCACTGATGGCTGCCCACTTACGTCTATCCGCAGGCGCGATAAAATTCAAGGCATTACCAGTAGCCCCTGCCCTTGCTGTACGACCTATGCGATGGATATAGTCCTCTGGACTCTGAGGCAGATCATAGTTAATCACATGCTCGATGTGAGGAATATCAAGGCCCCTTGCTGCCACATCAGTGGCAACTAAGACACGATACTGTCCGCGACGAAAGTTTTGAATCACCCGATTACGTCGACCTTGTCGTAGATCGCCATGAATCGCATCACTGCTGATACCCGATCGCGTCAATCGCTGCGCCATGCGCTCAGTCTGAAACTTTGATTTCACAAATACGATTACCGAACCAGTACGTTTTTCTAACTCTGCTATCATATGGTCATGTTTTGCCGATTCATCCAACTTGACGTTCTCTTGTTGAATATGCTCTGCTGGCGAGCTGTCGCGACCAATCAGAACTTTCTCAGGATTATTCAGGTATTTTTTGGCAACCTGGTGAATTTTGTCAGGAAATGTTGCAGAGAACAAAAGTGTTTGTCGTTGCTCTGGAAGCGTCCTGACAATACGATCAATCTGGACACTAAAGCCCATATCAAGCATTCGATCCGTCTCGTCTAAAACCAAGTAACAGCACTTCGAAAGCTGCAAACGCCCCTGCTCTAGGTGATCGTTGATCCGACCGGGTGTGCCCACCACTACGCGTGGATTTTTATCAAGCTGACGATTTTGCTTCACATAAGAGTCACCACCTATAAGTAGCGCAGCGGGAAGATAAATTGAGCGCCCCATCATGGCCAATGCTTGCTGATGCACTTGCTGAGCCAATTCGCGCGTAGGTGCAATAACCAACGCGGTATCGTCGCTGTCTTTTGCCAATAGCTGGGAAAGCAATGGAATCAAAAAAGCACCTGTTTTTCCTGTGCCAGTTTGCGCTGAACCAATAATATCCCGTCCAGCAATTGCGAGCGGAATGGCGGATTGTTGTATCGGAGTAGGTTCTGTAAACTGCATCTTCTGCAAGTTTTCTAACAGGGAACCTGGTAAGTTCATGTTGTCAAAGCCGGTCATGTGATATCCTAAAGTTCGATCAATTGGTCAATCCAACCATGACAGACAGCCAGAACCCATCAAATGAGTTCTTTTCAATAAGAACCAGCACCTAGAAAGATATTGCCCCGACCACCAACGTCACTTTGGATTGCGACATTTTGCACTGAATCACGCAAAATACCCAAATGAAGGATAACCAGAGACCCAGAAACATGCTGAAGCGAATTCAGCGTGCACATTATACTAAAATTATTTCATAAATTCAATATGAAAACCAAAATAATAAACACCGCCCAGACCAGACTGCTGATACACAAGTCCAAACAGCGACGAAGGGATAGCGTAGAGCACAACAACATCGATCGATATTATAATCAACAGACACTATGGTTACACCAACAAATTCAACCGAAGAGAAGTGCGCTGTCGACAGCGATAAGTAAACAGTCCTTTACAAACCAAACGTGACAGCGTGGTTGCAAACGCAACACCAAACATACCAAATGGCAACACCAACGTACAGCTAACCACCACCAACAACAGCACTGCCAATAGCTGGACACGTTGCACCCAATCCCAATCATCATGTGCCATCAAGTAGGATAGTTGATACTGATTATCGCCCAAATAAGCATTGAAGATCATCAATGGCAGCAAATATTCAGCACGGCCTTGGGGTATACTAAAGAATGATAAGATAGACACCCGAAAAGCCCATGTGAAACCTAAAAAAACAAACGCCATCAACAACTTGGATGAGTTGAAAAAATCCAATGATCGTTGCAAACGACGATACTTCGATCGAGACGCGTGCCCAACCTCATGAATGTTCTGCACGTCTTGCTCGCTTAGTGAGACAAACAACAAACCGAGAATGACGATCCAAGTCTCACACACACTGTAAATGCCAACATTACTTTCTTGAGCGGCAAAAAGCTCTAGAATATATAGATTCATCGTCAATGTCGTATTGACCAAAAGCTCGTTCAAATAGGCCACCTGAGACACATCCATCCACTCCACATCAACAACATAGCGGCGTGGCTTCGAGACCACTGACTGCACAATGCCCATGTTTGGCACCGAAAGAGAAATCATCGCACCAACCGCCATTAAAACCAGCACGATGGAAAACAGCAGTGCAGATAGATGCGTAATATTCTCAGGTATGAACACCGCAAAAAAAATCGTCACAACCAAAAATTGAACACCATAAAAAACGACCGAATTAAGAAAAGCCGTCAACAAACCATAGCCATGCGATAAAATATAGCTTGCCAGAATGGCAAAAACAGACAATACAGGGGCCAAAACCAAGGTGAATACAGCCAAGTGATACTTTTCAAGCCAGGAAATATCAATGACATGAAGCACATTCGTCATCATCCAAAACGTGATATAGACGACAAACAGGCGAACAGTGGACCGCGCCAAGAGTTGAAAAACCCAATACGTAAAACTACGCTTTCTTCGCTGATCATGCGCCGCAACATAGTCAGTGACAAATCGACGAGCACTCGCCGCAGTACCATAAGTAAGCAACATCGACACGAAGATCAGAGACCGCCATGCAACCGCAAAATCACCATATAATTCCAGACTTAGATGGCGAGTTAGAATCACAGTGACTGCAAGTCGGCAAGCATAACCAATAAACCCGAGTAATAGCGCCCAAAAAGATTTCGTAAACAGGCTTGATTCGACATGCTCTGGCATCTACAACAGTCATTTAGAATAATGCGTTAACATTAGCATGGGCGTTAGAGACAGTACAACATAATTGACGATAAGGCCGAAACGCACCGCATCAGCCTCTAGCGCTGTCCACTAACGTCAATGGAGTGTCACACTACTGCATTAAGTGGTTGAGAACCCGCATGCCGAAATACTGTTTGGAACAATGAGTTCGCTACCAGATTTGGGCAAATACGTGGCAGTGTCTCCCTGCGAACTGCGCTCAGAAGTAGAGCCAGGAATACGTCGATATAAACCACTGATCTCGCGGAAACAACACAGTTTTTATACACGAATTGATGAGCACCAAGTCGCTGATTATGCTGATGCCAATAACGAAACACTTGAAACATCCAATTCACAAAGCCATGGTGCACCATAAGATGAAAGTATCGCACTCGAGGATAGACCGCATATGGCCACGACCCAACAATGAATAGTCGCTTAAATAGGAGCCCTTGGACACTGAGATCAACCAGTTGTCTAGATAATAAAATCTCCAATAAGCGCGGCATCTGTTCGGTGAGAGAAGAGAAAACCGTATTCATTAGTCGGTTAAATAACCCCTCCTCGGTCACCTGATCAGCAATCATTAATCCCTCTTCCTGTCTTGAGTGCTTGATCTTCAGCCGAAGGGATCGCAGAGAGTGCCGCTCCATGTAAAGTCGATCTAATTCATGGTGTATCTGTGACCAAAAGCAAGGAATTATCGGCATCGGTATCGCCACTCGCCCAAGTATACGTTGTGCAACCAGTAAGCGTAAACGGCGCGCACTGTGCACATGATTACGCAACTGAACATACTTATCTCCACCTGTAAACACACGACCAATGTCTGGCACCAACGACAGTTTTCCAGTTCGCGTGAGATAATAGACAAAACCACCCCGTTTAAACGCATGATGTACAGCCATCTGTATCAAGAGCAATTCTTGATAAACACATAACCACTCAAGTAACAGCGCACGAACATGATGACGAGCAGCCGAGTTTGGACGCGTATTTGCAATCAATCGAGCAAAAGCATGATACATCGCCGCATCCAAACCATATTTGATACGGTGGACTGGTCGCCATTGTTGGTCAAATCTTGGCCACTTAATTACGCAATGGTCCACTACGCAGCCCGATGGCAAAAACCCAGCAAAAGTTAACTCTTTTTCAGGTGATATATGATCATCAACCGCTAACTGACCGTGATAATCCATCTGGGATACATGATTCGGACCAGGCTCTGCCGCTAAAGCTGACACAGGTAACAACGTTAAATAAACTTTCCCAACATGCTGACGAAGCGGCTTGCCATATTGATCATAACCCGGGAAAATTGCCCGACCATGATATGGCTTTACTCCAAATGCATATTTCAAGGCATGTGCGATGCGAAGCCCAACCGAAATATTCGGGTTGTGGGAATTTTCAAAGACAGCGCCCCACGTCGAAGGATAATTGCGTCTAAACCACATCAATTGATAAGTAAAAACATTTAAATCATTACTGTAGGCATCTTGTAATGCGTGCGCTAGCGAATTATAGGTATACCCCGAGCGATAGCGAACAGATTGCGCAATTACAGGCTGTGATTGCTTCAATGCAGTGAGGAAGATCGCCATACTAACTGCTTTTTTCAATAGCACATCACGCACAGACTGTTGACTAGGTGGCAATAGCTCAGCACCAAGCAGATTGGGCGTATCACTCGGTTGCGCATGCAACAATGAAGCACTAAATAATGGCTGATTACGCTCGTCCAGATCACGGTGACTCCGAGAAGCCTGCTCACTCCACTGCGCGGGATAATAATGAATTCCACGAGCACCCAAGATAAATAGTGGGCAGTCAAGAGGCATTTTTCCTGACGCATTATAAACTCGCATGGCTTCTTCAGCATCCGTCATTTGCTCTGGGGAGTAGTTAATCGCACATCGCTCCGTGTTATTGACCATAAAAGATCGACGTAAGCGTTTAGCCTGGTCAGAAATTATGGTTTGATTGGGTTGGTCAAGCGATACATTCTCTGAAAATGTAATCAACTCTTCTCTAAAACCACGTCGACGCGGTGACGAATTGAACGCACGCTGCCAGAATGAATTCTTCAATAAAGCGTCAAGTTCAATCAGCTGACACAGACGCTCTGAGGACGCATCACTACTTTGCGTAAGCAGGACATCGTCTTCAGTATCTGAATCATTCAATAGTGCGTCAACAGAATCTTCGGACAACATGTTCAGGTGAATAGAATATTTGACAAATCGTGACAAACATTGGACAAAAACGCAACTGGAACTTTAAGTGGCCAATTTGCAATGAGTCTCGAAAGAATATGCCCTCAAGTTTTCTAAAAATCGATCAACGCTTATGCATACTCACACTTTTGTTCTATTAATTGGCATCCTGATGACACTGACGGGTTATCAAACTGACATGCCAAAGGCAATTGAACCCACACACTCACAAGAATCTACGCGTGCTCATGTCGTGCGTAAAGTGTGGCCAGGCGGTATCGTCTACAGCCAATCTAACCTGTACGTTTACGATGCTATTTCAGTTGAAGAAACAATCAAGGTAAACGGTAAAAGCCCCCTGGACCCCCGCCTCGTTCTTAAACAGGGAGATTTACTGAGCATGAGCTTCCAGCGTAAAGCTGCTTACTACTACGCGACCGAACATAGAACTCAGAAACTCTCTGATGCCCTAATACAATCAATCACGACAAACGGCCCCGGTGTACAGGGAATTAAGCAACTGAAAAATAGCAACACTTACCAAGGCTTCGTCATCTCCGACTTAAAAGGTGGAGGCATCACCGAACATACCTACTCACTACCCGGTAATGCCAAATGGCGACTCACTAAGGGCATACCAAAAAACAAGAAAGGCACCTCAGTAAGCATAAAGTATCTTGGTATCAAAGATGGTCAGTTGATGTTTGAATACATCGACTTCCAAAACAAACCGAAAGCATTCAAAAAAAGCGAGAAAATACAAAAAGAGGTAATTTATAAGCCAGCACGAAATGGCCCGACACAAGTTGGTTCGGTGCGCCTAGATATCATCAGTATCACCGGCACTACCCTCACCTATCGAATCTTCGCAAAATTTTGATCATACAAAACGTAGACAGGTAAATCATCACCTGTCCAAGCAAATATCTGCTCTGGTTTCATACTGATGATGGCTATCTAAGCAGTGGCACAGCAGGCAGTATGATTACAGCGAACGCCGCCCATACCAGTTTTTATTTTCATGATGGTATCGATCCTCGAGGTATCCATTATTGAATCAAAAAAGTTCACCAACACAAAACCAAACCGTATGCAATTTCAATCACCGGGAGAATTTAACCCCTGATAGATCAGTCAATGCATGAAGTTTATCCATCTGGAAGGCACCAATGGCACCTAGATCATTGCCGTTGTACTGATAGCATTTTCTGAATAGCGAAAATGCATGGTCACTCATCGTAAACTGATCACATATCCTCCATAAATAGGCATTAACATCAGCGATTTTTCCAGGATTAGCAGTTTTGTAAGTAAATAGTTCCTGTAACTGACTTTCTGGTGGCAAACGAGTAAAGCCAGTGCTCAACGAAAGGCCACTTGACCGCAAACCCATATCATTAGCTTGGCCCAACGCTGCACGAAACATGTGCAATTGACCATTCTTAACGGCATGTCGGCCAATACGCCATAAGTAGTCATTAATTCGGGAATTGTATTTCGGATACGATTGTTTGTGAGTAATACACTGTCCAAGTGTCAACATCACATTATACTCATTCACACTAGACGGATGCGTAATGGTGAGCCCGGGCACTAATTCATAACTTTGCGATGCATGCATATCAAAAACAGAGGCCAGTGCAGGACTTAGGTATGGTGTAGTTTTATAAATATTGGACATTTTTCCCCTTTTTTGTAATATTATAACGTTTTCACCGATGATATGCAAGATCTTGACGAAAACCAAAGCATAATTAGCTTACATAACGTGTGGTATCCATAACCAAATTACCATTCGTCACCCGAAGGGTATCGATTGCCGCGATAATCGAATCATATTTTGCTTTTGCACCGATTTATACACGATTTCACCTACCAATGCTTAACATCCTGTTAGACTGGCATCAAGATAAGTTGACAACCACCTTATGCAACAACACAAAAAATGTATTGTCGTCGGCGGCGGATTTGGCACAATGGCAGCAGCACTCAGAGCACGCCGCAAAGGCTATGCCGTCACCTTAATTGATCGCGGGCACCAACTCGACTTCATGAACAACAGCACCGCAATGATCGACAGCATGTTGAAAACATGCGTTTAC
>PBLX01000006.1 GCA_002722435.1 Legionellales bacterium
CTGCAGTTTGCCAGCAAATGCATTTTCTACTTTATCTTCTACCCAATACAATCCGCTGTCCTTGTACTTAGCAAGTGCTTTGTCTTTGTCTGCACCTGTACCCAAACATGTTACTTTTACAAAAGTATCTTTGCCAAAAAGTTTATCGAGATTTCTCTTTCTTAATCTCTGAGCATACTTGTTTGTACTAAGACTTGTAATAGCAATAAACTCCCAGCCTTCATCTGCCATTTTAGTAACATATTCCACAGCATCTCTGAGGGGCGGCAAAAAGCCTATTGCGGCACTTTCATTAAACATCTTAATTAATTTTTTACCCTGTTGAATGTCAATGCCATAACGTTCACCAATATTGTAAATGTAGTCTGCGCCTTCTACACGCTTGAATCCATGTTCCTCCATGAAAATATCAAAGGCGTATTCCCAGTTTAGTACAACACCATCACAATCTACAAGCATAGTTTTTTTCATATTATTATGCTGCTTCCTTCTTTACCCAAGTTTCAAAGTCAACACCAGACCAACGATAACCTTGATCCATTTTAAAAACTTCATATGCTTGAAGAACTTTAATGCTCTCATCAACATATCCCATTTCGGTTTTATAAGAGTAACGATCGTCTAACCATTTAATCAGTTCATCAAATGTCATGCCATAGAACTTAGCACGTTTATTTAAGACAGTCATTGCACCTTTAATACGCATTTCTTCTCTCCTTCTTCAACTTATATCTTAATATAACACATTATTAGGAGTTGTCAACCTTTTTTACATAATTTAACACAGTTTCTTTTCCACCGTGAAACTTGCTGATCTGATGCCGCTTTACTTTGCCTTTAATATCACAACCTCCGCCCCATACTTTATCGCCATGCCTTGTAAAAAAGCATACAATATTGTTGTCAAGTTCAGCATTTACAATGTAACAGTTAAATCTTTGAATGAAACTGCAGTTTAACACTTTAATTGTACCAGTTATTTCAGATCCTTCAGAACCAATATGCACACTGTTCATGCTCAGTTTGCGCATAAGTGCGTCTGTTTCATCACGCTTTACTGCACGAAAGTATGCTTTTGGTAGACTAGCAATAACACCAATATCACGTCTATCCACTTTACCAGTTTGTATAACACTAAGCACACGTTGTTCAAAATCATTTATCTTCGCACCCATGGCCTTAAAAGTAAGACCCTTGTAGTACTGAATAATTTTATCAGCAACTTCTGCACATTCTTCCTTAACATAGTCAACAAAACACATATGCTGTTGATTTATTTCACCAAGATGGGTTTGAATAATGGCCTTGTTTGTTCTAGTGCCATAATTTTTATACTCTTCACCGTTTTGAAAATGTGCGCTAACAGCGTAAGTCATTACAAGTTTAAGATCATATGTGTTCATTTTTCTGGTCCTCAAGTTAAACTGTTAAATATATAATACTACACATGGAAACTTTGTCAACCTCTAAATGGAATGAATATAGAGAATACACTTTGGATCGTTTTGATTCTACAGGTGTTGATTACGATCCCTACTGGCATGTATGGATTGAGGATGTTCTACATCCTGAACTATTTGAATTTGTTAATATGGAGTGGCCCGATTTTGAATCAGGCGAATGGAAGTGGGCATACAGTAAAAATGCTATTGATCAGAATCAAAATCGTAAAATTTATCAACCAAATAGAGCAAATGGTTTACAGTTCTGGAAAGAATATTATGATAATATGATTGATAATGAATATATTATTAGTGCCGCCTATAGACTGGAAGGTATGCACACAGAACCAGACAGCGTTACTGCAAGTTTATGGGAGGACTATAAGGGATATTGTGTGGGTAACCACGTTGATCATTATACAATTGATCTAGCATGGCAAACATATGTATACTGTGATGCTGGCGAAGATTGGGGAACTAGAATGAACGACAGTAATGGCAACCAGTTAAAACGTTTTCCGTTTAAATCTAACTGTGCTTGGTTAATGCGTGTTGATGCTAATAGTTGGCACAGTTGTGATCCTGTAGAATCAAATGTAAGACGCAGTATTATGGCACGTTTTATGACTGATCAGAGAGGTTAGAATAAATTTGTTTAAGTGCTGAATTTGCCATTAAATTATTATTAACACACTTACGTTGCCATAAACTATCTGGCCATGTTAATTTACCTGCGTAATTACTATAATGATACTGTTCAGGATCTACAAGTATGTCTGCATTCCATTTTTTAATTCCTTGATTATCTATCCAATTTGCTAATTCTGGAATATTATCTATATTATCTTTTTGTAAAACAGTGTTAACCATGAAAAAAGGATTAAGTCTATTTTTTAGTATTTTTATATTTTTCTGAATTACATCCCAACTACAAAGTGTTCTAATACGTTCTATTGTTTCACCTGTTCCATCTATACTAAGCACAAAACTAACGTTTGAAAACCTTTGCAGTGCTTTGAGCATGTTTTCGTTTAAAATTGTTGCATTTGTGTTTATAATTATTTCACAGTCTGTATTATCCAAAGACAATAGTAGTTTACTAAAACTTTTTACCATAAAAGGTTCCCCGCCTGCTAGATAAATTCTTTCAGCATCTTGGTTTATGTCAAATTTTTCTGGATCTACACTATAGTATACATCTTGCTTGCCTAGATGCTTTGCCCATGTACTACTTGCAATAGGTCCACACATTTGACAACGCAAGTTACATACATTACTGTATCTTAAGTCGTAACTAATTTCAGGAGGATTATTATAATCTATATCTGGACGTTTACGAAACCATTCAGCAGTTACTTTTTGTCTACTACTTATTCTATTTTCTGATTCGGCTTTCATACACTGTGCGCATTCAGGCACAGGCAAATTCGATAACATGTCCTGACGTATACCTAATAGGCGTTCTTCAGTAATATTATCGCTACTAATACAACATACACGACGTTTGTTTGTTAGGTCAATGTGTTTATGAATAAAAGGCAGTACACAGAAACTATTTCCGTATTTTAGTTTATCTGACATAGTTCAACAAGCGTTGCCGCTAAATTTATCTCTTGATCTGCTACCATAGGAATATTTCTTAGTCCTTTAGCAATAATCAGGATAGCGGCGTCCTGTTGTTCCTGTGTTGAGCCCCAGAGCTCCAAGTTATCATACATCCAGCGAAATAGTTCATCCATTTCTTCTGGACGCACTTGGCTGCATAACATCTTACGAGCTTCAAGTATCTTACCCTGCTTGAATAAATCTACAACTGCTAGTTTATAGTCTGCTGTTGCACTGTCGCCTTCATTAGGCTTAATTAGTTTGCCTTCAACTGTGTTCATCTGACACAAATTAAGACACTTGCGCAAGTCAGGATATGTTGCTTTTACATAACTATCCAGTGTATCAATATCTATTTCTACACCTTCTTCAACACACACTGTGGCAATACGGGCAGTGAACTCTGTGTGATCAATACGTTCTATGTGAAAGCCCTGACATCTACTGTGTAGTGCAGGAATAACCTTATTAGGATAGTTACAAGTAAGAATAAAACGCGAACTACTAGCGTATGTTTCCATAACACCGCGCAGTGCCGCTTGACCATTTGGAGAAATGTAGTCTGCTTCATCAAGCAGTACTACTTTAAATTCACCAAAGGGCATAGTTTGCACGAAGTTAGTGATCTTATCACGCACGTTTTCTACGCTGTTCTCACGACTAGCATTGATCTCTAGCACGTCATACTCGTCGATCTCTAACATATTTATTAACACTTTTGCAAGTGTAGTCTTACCTGTTCCTGGTGCACCACTAAACAGGAGATGTGGGATAGTCTTCTGATCAACCCATTGTTGTACCTGTTTACGCTGTGCATCATCTCTGAAAACATAGTCGCTAATAATTTTAGGGCGATACTTTTCAGTCCATAGTTCTTTCATTGTGTTCCTTAAAATAAATTGACAACGTTATCTTCTGCTTGGGAGAATACACTTACTGCGGCGCCTACTCCAACACCTGCCTTGAAAGGCACATTTAAGTCACGCATAGCGAGTTCAACACCTCCCAGTACACCAAGTATCATAGTTTCATTTAACCAGCCAAGATGTCCTATACGAAATACACTACCATTTAGTGGTCCTAGTCCTGCACCTAAACTTATTCCATATTTGTTATATGCATGTAGTATAACATCATTTGCGTCTGTCTGTCTATCTACTTTTATGCTACTTACTGTATCACTTGCTGTTTCGGGATTTTTGGCTGCTAGTGTGAGTCCCCATGCATCAACTGCTGCTCTTACACCTGTTGCAAGTTTTGTATGTCTTGCCCAAACATTTTCAATGCCTTCTTCGAGTAGCATGTCTGTTGCTGTGCGCAATCCACGCATTAGTGTCATAGCAGGTGTGTAAGGAAAATATCCTGTTTCATTTGCACTAAGCATAGTTCCAAAATCGTAGTATTTAAATTTTGCTTGCCATTTGTTTCCTGCAATTATTTTACAAACACGTTCACTTAGTGCTACAACAACAAGTCCTGTAGGCATCATGAATCCTTTTTGTGATCCTGCAATTGCAACATCCACACGCCATTCGTCATGTAAATATTCAATACAGCCTATACTGCTAATTCCGTCCACCATTAGCAGTGCAGGATGATCCAGTTCATCTAACAGTTCGCGTACTTCTCGTACATTACTAGTAACACCAGTTGCTGTTTCATTTTGGCAAACCATGACTGCTTTAATATCTTTATACACATCACCTTCAAGTATGTCACGATATTGATCAATAGGAGTTGCTTCGCCCCATTCAACTGCAACATCATGCACTGTGAATCCCATGTCCTTACACATCTGCACCCATAATTTGCTAAACTGTCCGAACTGACTAACAAGCACACGATCCTTAGGAAACAATAGGTTTTCTAATCCTGCTTGCCAGCCGCCAGTGCCTGTGCCTGGAAATACAACAACACTGCCTGTTTCTGTTTTAAAAACTTGTTTTAAATCTTCCATAAGTGGTTTTACAAAGCCAGGAAGATCCGGTGCTCTATGGTCTTCTGTTGGGATATACATACTCTGTGATATCCTATTTGGAACATTAGTAGGTCCCGGTACTGCAAGTGTCCTATTTCCTATCATTTGTATCTCCTATTATACTTTTAATACGCCAAGGTGTGAAACACACTGTGCCTAAACTTATGTGGTCTGCGCCAGCATCCAAGTATACCTGTTTTGTTTCAACACTGTTTACGCCGCCTCCAGCAATCACTGTTACATGAGGATGCACAGTTTTGATGTATTGTATTATTCGCAATGTGTGCGATATTAAAACAGAACCGCTCAAGCCACCTTTAGTTGTTGGTAATGTGTTACTAGCATGTATTTGATTATAGCCTAAATCAACTAAAATGTCAATAAATTCATTTTCAATAGTTGGCGGTACTTTTACAATACACCAAGGCCTTTTAGTTTGAGTCCATAGATGTATGCCATCAAGTATATCTGGATTATGATCTACATTAGGACAACTTATGTTTACTTCAACGCTATAGCGTTTACTAATAAGATCATGTAAGATATACCAATCTCGCGGTTCAAGATTAGCAACACTTAGAACATCTTCTTTTTTATGTTTTACTAGGGCATGAAGTATGCCAGGATTGCGTAATCCTAATTGGTTACGCCAGCCTGTTCTTGTGTAACGCAATGTCTTTATAATTTGTAATAATCTACCCGGACGTGGATGTACAGTCCATGTACCCGTAACACTTATTGCATCTTTACGTTTGATGTAATTACCGAAAGGTGCTGATATAAAATACATTACAGTGATCTATACAATGTAAAGTCTTCCTTATACAAATTTTCAACTTCACACTCTTCTATAAAAAAGTTGATAAGTGCAATAAGTTCAGGGTCTGCGTTTTCAGCAAACAGTTCAAATCCTTCGTAACCATTATTGGTTGCCCAATCACTAAAATCATCCAGTTTAACAAATGTCCAGTCTATATTTTTATAACGTTCACTAGCACTGCTCTGTTTCTGTAGATTTACTGGATCTATATTGTACCAGTCTTTGGGCTCATCCTCGATAGTTTCTCTGAGAAGTTCTTCTGTGTCCTGCCATTGTTTCATAGGTTCTTTACCCACGGCACTAGCAAAACGCTTGGTGACAGTTTGTATTTGTTTGGGCAATCTGCCATTTGGATTACGCACCAAATAGATTGCTGTTGATTCTTCTATTTTTTTAACATCCGCATCGCCCAGTTGCACAAATCCATTTGCTTCGCCCCATGCGACAATACTGCGTCTAGCACACTTGGGACTAGTCCCTATCAGATGTTTTCCGTTCCATATTACCATTGACTAATTCGTCTATACGCTTGTATAGTGTATAAACTTGCTCCTGCATTTGTTTAATTTCATGTCTTAGTAAATCATTTTCTTCTTGTGTTGCAATCATTTGTTTACGATACATTTCTGCTTCGCTTTGTGTATGATCGTTGTACATTTTTATACCTCTAGTTTGCCTACACTAACTTTGCCTTCATATCCTCTAGTCTGATGTCCATCAGTTGCTACAAAAATTGTTGTGTTTGGTTCTTCGTCCTGAACACCAAGAACATCCGAGGGATCGACTGTTCTTACAGTTTCACCATTAAGTTCGAATCCACGACTCCAGCGTCCGTGTGAAACAAGAACATATTGTCCAACACTAACATCTAATTGATCTCTGCCTATAGCAATTACTTCCCCCCAGCGAGGATGAATGCCAGAACTCTTTCCATCATCACTTGCAATTATTAGTCCACTTGCTGTACGTTGTTCGCCGAACTCCATGTTACGCACTAGTATGCCATCACGCAACGGCATAAACTGACCTTCAATTCTTGTGTAATTTATTGGCATTTACTTCTCCGTATTTTCTGCTTTTTTAATTGCTGCCGCGAGGCCACCTGTACTGTGTGTAGGCGCTGGTTGCTCTGCTGGTTTTTCAGGAACTGGTGGTGTCCAGTCCTGCCAATCATCTTCATCTGCTTGTGCAACGTTTGTGCCTTCAGGCACTTCTCCATCCTGTGGAACCATGGTATTAAGCTCGTTGTATTCACGCATTAGATCTTCGCGACTTTTTGTAATATTACCCTCTGCATCAATTTGATCTCCGCGAGCATTAACATTCATATTTCCCAGTGCAGGTGCCTTTTCATGTGCAAGCAACAGTGCCCCGAAGTCAACTTGTTTTCCATTTGCTGTTCTGTAGGTCTTGCCTCTTTTAGGTGCCATTATCTTCTCCTTAATGCGTAGTCAATAGCAAAACGTTTGCGATCTGTTGTAATGTCCTTGGCTGCATGTATAATACGAGGATCGAACACTATAAAGTTTCCCGGTGTCATTTTGTATTGCTTGTTATCATGACTAAAATCACCGCCCATAGTTTCTGGATCCCAAAATGCATCCAGTATACCTAATATTTTAATAGTATCATCTTCATCATAATCAGTATGAAAATTATCCCTGCGTGTGCGATCTTTAATACTGATCTGACAACTAATTATTTCCCAGTCATCAAACAATCCAGGATTTGTCTGTTGTACAACTTCATCCATTTGTACAAATAAACCCAGTGCCATACCCGCTAATACACCTGTTTCAGCACAGGGCTCTTTGTTAATTAAACGTAGTTTTGCAAAGCGGTGTTCTATTTCCTTAACATTCATAGGCCAACGGAAGTCCCAGTGAGGACTATCCTCTGCGTAAGCCTTCATAGTAGCCAAATAGTTTAGGCTACATGCGTTTTCAATTAATACTGTTTCCATATTCGTTCCAATATATGCGTATATTATATACTTATCTTAAAAATTCTGCAATATCCAAATCATAGTACATGCTATCTATTTTGTGAACACCTATTAGAAAAAGCACATAACTTGCTACACTGGATCCTCTGCCCACACCCCATACAACGTCATGTTCACGCATTGTATCCACACAATAAACTAAAAAACGCAACAAGTCAAACATATTGCGTTCCTGATATAGCAGTAGTTCTTGACCAACACGTTGCATTTGTGCATCAGTTGCACATATATCCAGTAGCCATTTTGCTATATCCAAATTTTTATATTTGTCTGGCATGTGCCAGTTGTTCTGATTACGAGCATGATACTCCACTGGATCTTCATCTAGTTGATCCAATTGTGTTACTATCGTGTTTAGATGTAAACGCTTACTAGCATCGTTAAATTTATCTGGATCTTCAAGACATAGATTACTGACATCAAGTTTAGGATCTGTGTAAAGCATATCACACGCTTGATCTTCATTTAATATTTGTCTTGAATATTTGTCAAGCAATATCGTCATTGTCACCTTTTGGGGGTTTCTTAAAGTCCTTTAGTGTAACAACTGTTGCGGGTTTCTTTTTTTCAAATCCCAGATTAACTTCGTCCCAAGTATGATCTGTTAGTTTTAGTCCTTGATGCAACAGAAACAGTTGTGGTTGTGGTTTGTACCAGTAGTTCACATAAGATTCTAAATCAGGTTCATCATCGAATAGTTCATGCAAATTATTGTTTCCACCATCCTCTTCTGCAAAGTGATGGCTAACGTTGCGACTCTGATTACTTGTGATAGTAATATTGTCAATAAAAAATACTTTTTCACATATACTATTCATTTTAGTGTACAGACACATTGCAATTAGATGATCCCAGGGATCGTCTGGAAACACATGAACCTGTGCTTTGAACTGTAAATCACTTAGTTTTTTCAAATTTTGACATCCAACAAAAATACTATTATCCAGTATTTCTGTTATATAATATTGTATACGTTCCATAGCCTTATTGTAAAGTTTATTATACTGGCTATTAGGAATAAGATTAACAGTAATTGTAAATGTGTTTGGAAGAACTACATCCTCAATTATCATTGTTACACTGAAGTTTTCTTTAAGTTCTATCATACTATACGTCGATTAAATCGTCCCAATCTTTGCCTTTGTCCTTGTTACTCTCATTAAGTTTTTTCATACGTTCGTAATCTCTCTTACGTGACTCTTCTCTGTAGTCTTCCATAAGCATTTCTACTTGATTAATAACGTGACTGTTTCCAGTCTGATATGCAAACGTTAAACGTTTACCCAGTTCAGTAATCTTTTTTTGTAGATCGCTGTCACTTAATTTTTCTAGATTTCCTGTAAGTGGATGGCTCATCTTATGCCCGCTTTCCTTGTTTGACAGTAGTGTTCAAACGTTTGTAGGTTTCTCCATAGTAAAACTGCACCTACAAAACTCCAAACTAAATTTGGCATCAAAAACAAATACAGACTAAAATATATTAGCAATGCCCATAGGGCACACACTGCATGATCTTTAGAGGTCACCGTCTTGCCTATTCTCACTATAGTATGCATCAAACGAACCACCTGGATAACGCTTTTCCAGTTTACGCACATTCTCTGCAATAACTTCGTTCGGATCAAGATTAAGTGCGCGGCAACTGTTAATCCAGTACCACATAATATCACCTAGTTCTCGCTTTGCATGAAACTGTGCATCTTCATCCAATGGTTTGCCCTGGAAGATGCACTTCTTTACAATTTCCATGAACTCGCCACCTTCTGCACTCATACCAACAGCACCTGTAAGTAACAAACTTACATTTACATCATTAGGACTTTGTACAGTAAGACGCATAATGGCTCGCGCCATTTCATCACTATTATTGGATTCATCGCTTGTAACTTCTTCAACAAAGTCTTGATACTTGTTTAGATCAATTTTGTTCATAGATACCTCTTTTGTAATAATAGTATATTATACATGAAGTATGGGGTAAGTCAACCTTAAATTGCTTGTAGAACTAGTTTCTTCCAGATTACTGTGGAACCATCATGTGAACCTGTGCATACATACAAGTTAGTTGCATCTGCAGCAATATCACCAGCAGCATCACCTGCTTGCCCTACTGCGGCACAAGTGCGCACTTCAATTGCACGATTGTTACGCAAGCAATCAATTACTGCAATACTTGAACCTGCATCATCTGTAACAAATTCAAAAATATGTACACCAGTTCTGTCAGGTGTTATTACTCTTGCACCATTGGATCCAATAAGTTGATCCTGTCCAATATCAACTGCACTAGGAAGTGTAATTGTGTGTGCTACGTTTGCAACGTTAATCTCTATACGAATTGTTCCCACTTTACCACTTGCTGGAAAGTTACTAAATGCAAGAGTTACACTTCCACTTGTTGTTAGTGTTTGATAAGGGCCTGCTTCATAATCAAAGGTTACTGCTCCACTAGTTGTGCCTTTAGCAATACGGGTTTCCGCTATGTCTTTTAGTTCAAAATCTTCAAGTACCGCACCAGCACCATCGTTGCTTAAACTTTCACCGCTTAGTGCGGCTTTAAGTACTGCTTTACTTTCGAGATCTGTTATCTCTGTACTTGCAGTGTCTAATGCTGTTTTGATATTCGTAAAGTTGTCACGAAATCCTTGACTGTCATTGTCTTGACCTGCCACCGGATAAGTGGTATCAATGTTTGTGGTTGTAATGCTACTTGCCATAATCTTCTAAACTCCAACTGTGGAAACTATATTATATTTATCTTTCAGTGTAGGGCAACCTATCAAAAGGCCCTACCTGTGGGAACTTAATAAAGATGTCTCCCTCGTCTCTGGATGTATATGTATCAATGTATGCAAAAAAACGTGTGCCATCACCATCAAATGTAGTAGTAGGATCTCCTAGATCAAACGTAGTTTCAATAGTGCTAACAAAACTGCCTCCCTTATAATAGGTGCTTAGATTGTTATCAAGTATAAATCTATCTATTTCAAAACTTATTTTTTTAATATCATAGCCTTCATCTTTAATGCGTTGTTCAAGTCTATATTTTATTTTGCCTGCAGTTCCTTCTTTGCAATATACAACTGGCACAGCAAGTGTCCAGCCCAGTATGGTGTTATCCACTTGTTTGTCCTGCATCCAGTCAGGTAAAACTTTACGCTCTAGCACTTGATATCCTATATCTGTTTTCAGTCTACTGCGCATATTTTCAATACTATTTGGATAAACAAAATAATCATTGTTCTGACTTGCTAGATAGTGGCCATGACTTACATCAGGTAATCCGCTATCAACATTTAGTGGATTACTCCAGGTTGATACATTACTGCGCACATCCTGGCGCAGTGCAGGACTTGCACTTAGTCCTGTAACAGGATCAGTGCCCTGTTTATTATCAATAAGTTCTATATAAACAACTTCATATTTAACTGTATCGTCAGCATTTAGAGCTCTTGCAGTCTTCAAAGATCCGAAACGCAGTGTATTGTTCCAGAAGTTTTTACTCATTGCTTCTATGTAATCTGATTCCTCTTTAGGACTAAGTCCAGTACTAATTAAACTTCTGATGTCTCTCTGGATACCAAAAGCATAGTCACTTGCACGATAAACATCTTCCTGAGGTATATCATCATTGTTTTGTATTAGTGTTTCATATATATCACGTTGATCCTGCTCCGGAAGTGCTTTAATAAACAAACTTTCATAGGGTTTAGTAGTATCTGCAACAACTGTGATAGTAAACTTCTTGTATGTATCCACCACACCATCACTACTGTATACTCTGGCTACAAAACTGTATACTTGTTCAAATGTAGTTTGGTTTGTGTATAGATTTGTAATATCAAATGTTGTGCTATTTGTGTCAAACACAAGTGTTTCAAAACTTACTCTGCCAACAATTAGGCCATCTTCGTTTAATCTCAAACCTTGTGGTAATTTATTAGCACCTAAACTTGCAGTGCCTGATCCACTGCCTACACCTGTTGCTGTAAAGATAGTGCCCACTGTATTGTTAGCACTGCCTATACTAATAAAGTCTGTTGTACCTGCTGTAACAATTGTATAGGTTTCGCCTACTACAAAATTGCCAGCCTGTACCTGTGTACTACCGCTCTTTAGTTCATATTGTACAGGCCTTCCGTCACTAATATCCGCAACAACATCAAGTTGACTTTGTTCACCTGTCTTAATAGTCATTGTGCTATCTGGCCATGTAACAGTGCTATCTACTTCACCTATAATTGTAATTGTAAAACTAGTTTCTGGACTAATAAATGCTGTATTATCACGTTTGCGTACTTGAACGCCAAACGTAAAAGTGGTTTCAGTTGCTGCAAAACTAGGAATAGTTCCACTTATAAATCCACTCTGTGCATCCAGAGTAAGTCCTGTAGGCAGGCTGCCACTTGATAGTATATAATCAATGCTATCACCGTCAAAGTCTCTGCCCACAAACTGAAAGTTGAAGTAGTTGTTATGATCAACTCTGCCTAAGCCTGTGCTTTCTGTAAGCAGTGCTGGTCTACGTAGACTGCTCTGACTTGCATCCAATAGTTGATCTATGGTCTTGTTAGTGTTGGTTGTTCTATCATTATCAGCAGATACAATATCCATATCAGCAGTAACTATGTTTCTACTAACAGCATATAGACTGTACTGTTTAGTATCAAAGTCTTTAGTGTCTGTTACCTGTATAAACCATTCATAATTTTTATTAATTGCTTTTGTACGAAAGTCCCATTCAGTCATATCAAAGTTTGTAGCATCGAACCCAGGTGTGCCGTCTATATCAGCAAATGGTTCTATGTATCCACTTATTTTTCCAGTGTTGCTTACAGTTAATCCGTCTGGTATTTCTCCGCTCTGATAACTCCAGGATAATACATCCTGAGGATCTGGATCAGTTGCTGTTAGTTGAACATTTACTTGATCACCATCAAAATATACACCAAGATCACTGTCAGGAGTTGCATCTATTTTAGGAGCATCCTGACCTGTTACAGTCATTTCAAACACACGATCTGCTACTGTACCATCACTGCTAGTAGCACGAACCACAAACTTACTGGTGACGTCCTGCGCTACTTCTGTAGGAACGCCCTGTATATAATCATAGTTTTTAGGATTGCCTTCCAGTATTCCATTAGCAGTTACACGTATGCCTACAGGTAACACGCCACTTAGATAGGTGTAACTATCAGCATTGGTTGCATCTAGTTGTACCTGATAGAATTCGCCTTCTACAACTGTGCCTAAATCGCCAGGTGGTGTGACCCAAATTGGAGCCGCCATACTGTATACTCCTCAATATACAGTATTTATCATGAGAAGGTTGCGTTCTGCCGTGCTAAAGCCACCCAACCGGTTGTTTGATATAGCAATGTTACTGTGTCTTCAACATCGTCAAATGTAATTCGTGTTCCGTTTATAAAGTTATCCGGGGTTACTATTCCACTGCCGCCGTTAGTCTTCATTGAAATAATTTTAATTTGTCCTTCAGTTCCATTTGCCAATGAAAAGGCTTGTGATCCACCAGTTGTCACTAACAGTGTAACTGTTTCTGTCAAACTTACAACCCCTGTGCTACCTGAGCCAGTCAGCGTTTGTACGCCATGAACAGTTCCGTTAGCAGTTAAAGTGCCTGTAACATTAGCATTGCCCCGTGCTTCAATCTGTCCTGTACCACTAGGAACTAGTACAATATTAGCATTACTCTGAATGCCTTCAATATTGTTGTTGATCATTTTAAGGCCTGTAGTGCTTATACTTGTAATGCCTGTAATGTTATCCGCAAGACTGAAACTTAGTGCGGAACCTGCTGCATCTACATTGATTTCATTTGTAGTGCCCAGTGCTTGTAATGTGTCACCTACACCAATACTACCTGAACCTGTGTTACCCACTGTACCTATTGAACTAAGTGTACTGCCCACAAGTGCTACTGTGCCTGCTGTGCTAGGAAGTGTAAGTGTAACATCACTTGTGCTTGCAGGTCCTATTAGTGTTACTTTATTTGTACCATTATCACTGTCCTCAAAAAATTCAATGAAGCCTGCACTTGTTGCACCGTTCTTTACGCTAAGTCCAGCGTTAGCAAGTATTTGTCCACGTGCTTCTATCTCTCCTGTGCCATTAGGTATAAGAACAATATTTTCATTTGTTCTGGTGCCTTCTATGTTATTGTCTTGTATTTTAAGTCCTGCATCTGTATTGAAACTGGTTGCTTGTAATGAACCTGTTACTACTGCTCCTTGTCCAACAGTGGACATAAGTCTTAATCTTTCTACAGTGCTACTGCCATCGAATGTTTTGAATATAAGAGTGTTTGTAGTACCGCTGGTTCCGTCTAAAAGTATATTAGCGGCTTCATAACCTGCCGCTCCTTCCCATCGTAAACCAGGCACTTTTGTGTTGTCTGTTCTTTGCAGTGTAATAACAGGTTCAGTTGTTTTAAAATGCATATCTGTATCAGGACTTGTAACACTGCCAATACCTATATTACCAGAAAATGAAGCATTTGCTCTTATCTCAACTTTACCTGTGCCGTTAGGATCTATTACTATATTTTCATTTGATCTTGCACTAACAATATCGAATCCGTTTATATCAAGGTTGCCTCCCAGTTGTGGTGATGTATCCTCGACTACGTTATTAATACTGTTATTGTCTACATAATCCTTGTTTGCCGCATCTGTTGATGCAGCCGGAGATGCTACACTAGTAATCTTGTTGCTACCCATATCAATAGTTTGTGTGCCGCTAATCTGGAACGTGCCAGTAACACGCAATTGTCCATCAACATTTACAAGGCCAGTGCCCTGAGGATCCAGTGTAATATTGTTGTTTGTAGTTTGTGTTGTAATAGTTGTGCCCTGGATATCCAGTCCACCTATCATACTCTGATCAACATGTAATACATCTGCGTAAACATTTAGATATTTTTTACTTGTACTGCCTATGTCAAATAAACTGTCACTGTTAGGAATAATATGATTGTTTATTTCAGCATTGATGTTAATACTGTCTGTGTCGGCATCACCTATTGTAATGTTACCGCCAATTGTAACATTGCCAGTGACATCCAAGTTTCCGCCTATAGTTGCATCACTACTAGTATCAACTGTTGTGAAGTATGCGTCTTTCCAGCGTAGACTACTGGTTCCTAAATCATTACTACTGTCAACAGGAATAAGTGCGCTGTCAAAACGTGCAGTCACTGTGACTGTATCTGAAGAGGCATTACCCAAATCTGTATTACCAGTTACTATAAGATCTTCAGTAGTAATAGTTGTTGGACTAAATGATCCTGCAGTAAGGGCACCTGTAATTGTTGCACCGCCGTTAATCTGTAAGCCTGTTCCAGTAATACTACCAATAACTTCAATATCTCCTCTTGCAAGCACATTGCCTTCTAGGTCCACTTTGCCTGTGCCGTTTGGATTGAGAACTAGGTTACTGTTTGTTCCATCAGTTGTTATTGTACTGCCACTTAAACGAATCTCACTGAGCGTATCGCCACCTACTTCATTGTAAATTTCTGTAAAGTTTTCATTTACTTTTACAAATGCTGCGCGGAGGGTATCGCCAGTTCCGTCATCTTGGCTTACACCTACATTAATAGTTTGTTTGGCCATAGGTTACTCCTTAACTTACAGCAAACGCTGGTACTACTAGTGTTTGTCCGTTGATCTTAACTTGAAAATAAAGTGTTGGTGCCGCTGGAACGTTTGTTGCACCGCCAGCACTGCCCACGCCTGTTTGTTCTGTAGTAACAAAGTTTACTTTACCTGTGCCGTTAGGATCAAGATCAATATCATCGTTTGACGTTTGTGTGCTAATAATGTTATTTGTAAATTTTAATCTACTGTTTACACTAATGCTGCCTGTGGTTGCTAGATCTGTACCATCAAATGTTAGGGCACTGCTCATCTGCACATCACCATCACTATCAACTCTCAGAACTGCATTATCTGTATGATCAGTAAAACGTAGTTCGCTTCCAGTTGCAAGCACTAGACGTCCTGTGCCATTTGGATCAATAATTATATTGCCGTTTGTGTTATCACTTGCAATAGTATTGGCTGTTATTGTAATATTATTTCCGCTAGTTGCTGTACTGTAAAGATACAGTTCATCGAAGTTATCGTTAATTTTATCAAAGGCGGTACGGAGCGGATCACCTGTACCATCATTGGCACTGCTGCCAAGATTCACTGTTTGTTTAGCCATTTTTGTGGACTCCTAATTCTATTGTGTATTTATTAGTTAGTCTACCTAGCCGTTTGCTAAATATTTTTATGATTCTAGGCACTGCTAAAATGCATACGGACTACTATAGGATGCGTAATGGTATTCAACAACACTGCAGAACAACTAGAACTGTATATCATTTAAGATGTGATAGTTGTGGCGCTGAATTTACAAAAACAAGTAAACAGTTTAATCATAGGAGTAGTGCGCACTGTTGTGATGTTTACTGTAATCCAAGAAAGTTTGCACAAAAGCAGAGTGCAATATTAAGAAAATTTACAAAATGGGATGCTAGTAGTAGTAAAACTATTTAGGTGCTTGCGCCGTTTAGAGGTAGGCACTGCCATTCAACAGTATCCCAGTCTCCATCCTTGGGAATAGCACTGTATGCTTCAAGCATAACTTTACACTGTGCTTGTGGATTAGGTGGATCGAATCTTTGAACTTCTTGTCCTACACATGTGCTTCCAGCACAAACTGTTAGATAAACTGCCCAGAGCGTAGTCATACTGCAAAACTTTCACCACATCCACAACTCGCAGTAGCATTTGGATTGATAACTGTTAAGTAACTTCCACCTAATTCAGTTTTGTAATCTATTGTACATCCTGCAACAAACATTTCAGCCATTGGATCAAGTACGAGTGCATTAGCATATGGTTCGCTCCAGTTAACATCTGGCCAATTATTTTTAAAGTCCCAGACATATGTGAAGCCACTACAACCACCACCTTTTACACCAAGTGTGACGTAATCGTCATTGCGAACTTTATCTAAATATTGTTTGGCTTCTTCAGTTATGGTTATCATATATGTATTTATTGCACTGTAGGGCAGTTTTCAATAGATTATATCTATTGGCAGTATTTTTTTTGTTATAAAATCTAACACTTGTTCAGCAATCTGCTTATGGCCTTGTGTACTAGGATGAAAATTATCGTCGATGAGAAGATTTTTTTCTTTACAAAATTCGTGCATACCTATTCCAGGGTTTAGTGTTACTAGATTATCTTTGTATTGCTGGATAATTAGGTTATCTGAGTAATCTTGCATCACAGTGAAGAGGAACATATAGTTTTTGTCTTTTAAATATTTTAACAGTTTTTCCAATGCTGATATATTCAGCGATGTTATTTCTTCTAATTCCATGCTTGCAAATTTTTTTTTCCATAATGGGCCTCGAGTCTTAGCAAAGGTATAATCTAATAACTCTGAAGTCCAGTATATGTTAGTATTGTTTTCGCTGTTTTCCCAGTCAATTTTTAGGTCAAATCTATCCATTGAAGAAATATTAAAAATTATAAGTGTATCGTCTTGTTTGTAATTGTATTTTTCTAAAGCACTTATGATTGTTTCGCAGATTAAGACATTGCCATGGCTGGGGGCTGCAAAATTAATAAAACTTTCAACTTCTAAAAATGTTGATAAGAAACTCGCCCAGGATGCACAGGAGGCTGGCTGTATATCATCGTATTGTTTAAAACTGGATCCACCAGCCGAATCGTTAGTAGGAGGTACACCTCCTATGCCATCGTGTGTAAAACTGCAGCCGCTAGCAAGTAAATTCTTTATTTTCATATAGGTTTTTCCTAACAGTTTGGCACCCCGTACCGGATTCGAACCGGTGTTGCCGCCGTGAAAGGGCGGTGTCCTAAACCACTAGACGAACGGGACATATTTGGCATCGGAACAAGGATTCGAACCCTGACTTACAGTTTTGGAGACTGTCGTGCTAAACCGTTGACACTATTCCGATAGTTTTCCTGGGCACCATCCAGTCAATTATTTTACCTGTCGACTGGAAGACAGGACCGTGTTATTGCAGTTCTTCCTGCTCCATTTCCCATTCACTGTAAACATTACTAAATGCCCACTGCAATGGGGAGTATTCACTTAGTTCTTCACGAAATGCTTGAACCTCGTCCATTTGTTCTTCAGTAAGTTGTCCTATTTCTTCAACATCATACTGTTCATATATTAGATCACGAAGTCCATCAGTTACTTCATGTTCAATATTCTCTTCCCACTTATGGGATCTAGGCCATGAAAAAGACATATTAGCCTCCTGTATACATTACCCAGGTAACATTGTTAGTGCTTGAAGTAACTCTAAAGTTGCCTGCCTTGCTCCAGTCCAGTTTATCTAAACCTTCGCTAGTATGAAACACTTCACCAACTACAATTTCGTCTTTTGCATCAGCAACATCCGTGTCCTTGTTCATATAGTAATGAGTACCATATGCAAGTGCTCCTAATAACAATAGTGTTTCCATTTTACTTCCTTTCCAATCTGGCAGATGGTGAGGGATTCGAACCCCCGGAGGACTCACGCCCTCAATGGATTAGTAATCCACCGCTTTCGACCGCTCAGCCAACCATCCTCTGTTAGTGTGCCATTACGACACGTTTAGTATATGCCTGCAATGCTTTGCTTGCAGACTCCCTACTACATGGCGCAACACGCATAATAAATTTAATTGCTTGTTCAGTGCTTAGATTCATACTAAATGCTTCTTGAACTGCATATTCAATTTCATTTTTCATTAGTGTTCTCCCTTTAGTTACATATATTATATGACAGGGAGAAAGGAATGTCAACTATTTTTTATACGGCCTTCTTTACCATCATAATAATAGTTGTTAGTTACTGGTGGCCGGAACTGTTCCGTGTCCAAGCCATATATTTCAATCCAATCTAGTTGTTCTTCTTGTGTATTTTGTTCTTTAGTTGTTTTTTCTATTGGCTTATTAGACACGTTACTCTCCTTACTTTAATTTGTAACAGACAATTTGTTCGCCTTCACGGGTTGTTATTGTTAGTGCTGGTAATTCTGGGTCTACATCACGGCATTCTTGTAGGTCATGCCAGTCATATTCTTTAGCCTGCTCAAATGCAGTATCAAAAAATTCTTTGTTTTCCATGTGAATTACTATAGCCATTATAATTGCTATAGTCATCTTCGGTCTCCTCTCAGACCTTATTTAGCGGTTGGTGCCTCAGGAGGGACTCGAACCCCCACGCCATAAGCACTGGTACCTAAAACCAGCGTGTCTACCAATTTCACCACTGAGGCATAGTAGTATTATATATATTTTTTAGGTTATGTCAACAAATTAATATCAGTATGAGGAAGTAGTTCAAGACTACTATCGTTTAGTTGAAAGATAGCACCTATTCGAAGCACACGATTTCCTATAGTTACAGGCCCTATACCTTGAATGTAGATATTATCTGTGTGTATCCCGTGAGGTATATCTTTGAAAGTGCGAATAAAATGTTCGCTTGTAGACAAATACGCATCCACTATGTCCTGTCTACCCAGTTCCTGGATGTTTTTAATTGCAAGATGTGATTTGTTATTGTGTCCACCTATTCTATTGGGATCATCTGCTTTGTTTGTTTTTAACCATTCTTCTACAGGATCGCTTAGTCCAAGATATTTAGATATATTATTGTAATCAGGATCCTTTTGAAATCCTAACCAACCAGTGCGA
The DNA here is from genome assembly GCA_002722435.1 of Legionellales bacterium. Taxonomy (GTDB): domain Bacteria; phylum Pseudomonadota; class Gammaproteobacteria; order Comchoanobacterales; family Comchoanobacteraceae; genus UBA7916. The sequence goes on from PBLX01000006.1 coordinate 19,596, forward strand.
TCTGGAAATAAATTTTCAAAGTAGTCTTTTGCACTGTATGCTTGTTTGACAGCAAGTTTTGGAAATATACTGTCCTGAAAAAAATCGCATGTATTAATAGTTAAATTACTGTCCACCATATCAGTCTGTATCCAGTAGTAACTGGATTGAGTTTTGTACAGTACAGGTTTTTCCGCACCCTGTACGTTAAGTACACTGTTGTCAAGATCTCTTGCATATATTTGATCCCATGTAGGACGAAAACCCTGATAAAAATCTGTATATTTTTGCGGCACATCCTGATCAAACCAGACTTCGTAGTCGCGTTCACTAAAGCGATATATTTCCAAGTCTCGATACAGATGTTTATTTTGTTTAATAAACTCATATGCACCTGCAAATTCTCTATCATCTGTAGTAAAATCGCCTGTTGTATTGGTTAGCCACATAAAAACACTATCCCATACAATTCCTGCCCTGTCAGCAATGTCAAGTATTGTTTGGCTATCTGATCCGCCACTATAGTGTAACCTTAGTTTTCCATAAATATCTTTAAGATGTAAAAGTTTTTTAGTCATTAAACTTTTATTTGTGGCTTGTTTTATTTCGTCTAAATTAACACTTTTTATTGCATCCAGATGTACATCAGGCAGCACAAACTCTGCAAACTGTCCTGTGCGTTTTGTTTCTAAAAGTGCTGAATAGTAGTTAGTAAAGGTTTTGTTGCAAACCCTATAGTGTTGTCCGTTCATTATGTATCCATAAAAATAGCGTATAAGTTATTATACACAACTCATACGCTATTGTCTATATTATGCTACAGCAGTTTTCTTTTCTTCAACCATTGCATCAATGTCAATAAACTCCATGCTTTCTGCACCCACTAGGTTTTCCAACCATTCGTTGCGCTTTACTACTAGCATGAATGTATTGCGTGGACATTCCATAGTATTTTCTGTACCGTGTCCTGTCTTGTCTGGTGAGAAGATTAGGAACTGACCTTTTTGCAGGTTAATGTTCATTTCACTATCACCAGTCTTGATACGGAACCAAGCACCGCCTGGCATATCACTTAGTTGCACAAAAATGCGTAGTGTTTCACCATACTTTTCTGTGCCTCTGTGGTTATCAAAGTCTGTGTGGATAGGCATTGCAATGCCAGCCTGTTGCTGGAAAATACGAATGCGTGCCTTAGGACATTGAAACCAATCACAGATTGCTCTTAGTTTTGGTGAATTATAGTAACTTTCTGTGTATGAACTAGCATTAGGTGCTTCTTCTTCCCAGAAGTTTGTAATTTCAGTTGTGTGTTCTCCACCATCTTCGCTCTTAAATGCATTGTATAGATAGTTTGAAACAATACCTTTATCAGCGTCAAACTTAATAATGTTTGAGTCCTCTGTAGGACGTTCACGCGGAAGATATGTTAGTGCTTCTAGTTCATCTTCCCAGTTGCCTGTAAAAATTTGGCTACTGCAATAGATACCTGAACTAGGATCATATCCCTCAGGCTGGAACTGCTTGAGGTCTCCATATTGTGTAATCTTAGACATGTCTATTTTTCTCCTGTCTTTTTTTATTTTGCAAAATTGGCTAGAGAGTAGCCTCATAGGATCCGTCAATCCGCGTCTTTAGGCGCTGCCAATCGTATTTATACAAATATTTTCCAGTATTTCGCAGTCCTGATTATCATACTCTGTCTCCATACATATATCAACAAAATAATTCTGTTCTAGTTTTTCTGCTACTGGACATGTTCCCCTACTATAGTTTTGTGTGTTGGCGTTTAGACTCCAGGGTATTTGTGTTGATCCATATGCACTCTTAGCCTGGAACACTGGCAGAAGATGCACACATCCCCTACTAAATTTTTTATTAACTGGAAATCCTTTAGCCAACATTTGTTCATATATGCTATTGCGCATATCAGGATCATTGAACAGTAATGGATAACTGCAATATACGTTTGACCAATCTTCAGTGTGTTTTGGAATAGTTATATAACCAAAATATTTTTCAAACACTGCGTTAAAACGTTTTGCTGATTGCTGTCTGCGTTTTATTGTGCAGGGCAATTTATGTAATTGTTCACAAAGTATCGCGGCCTGTATTTCAGTTAAACGAAAATTAAAACCTATCATATTTGCAAGACTTTGCTGTGTATTTTCCACGGCACCTTCTGCATGATTCCTTAATAACTGTAAACGTTCAGCAACGCTACTATCGTTTGTTACTAGTACACCGCCTTCACCACAATGAATATGCTTGTGCCAGTTAAAACTAAAGCCTCCTATATCCGCTAGTGTACCGCTGGGTCTTCCTTTATACACTGCACCTATGGTCTGTGCGCTGTCACTAATAATTTTAAGATTGTGTTTATCCGCAATGGCTTTTATTTTATCAAAGTCTGTGGGTCTTCCGTGCATGTCGTTTAGTATTATTGCACGACTGCGATTGGTAATACACAACTCTAGTTTATCTGGATCTATACTAAATGTATTCTGTTCTATATCACAAAATACAGGCACACACAACCATTGTAGTATGCTTGTTACTGTGCTACACATGTTCCAGGGACTTACTATTATTTCATCGCCTGGTTCAAGTTGTAAACTGCCCACAGCAATCAGTAGTCCACTACTCCAACTATTAACTGCTATAGCATGTTTTACACTGAACTGTTTACATATACTGTATTCAAGTTCCTGTACCTTAGGACCACCTAAAAAACGTTCGCCCCAACTTGCATTAAATCCACTTAGTGTTCCGGATTCCAACACACTAGTTACGGCCGCAAGTTCACGTTTGCCAATTGTGTTGATATGTTTCAATGCATAAGTCCAGTAACAGTAAGTGTAATCTTAGGGACTACACCGCCATTACCGCTACAGTGAAGCACATTGTTAGGAATAATATATGTATCGCCAGGTTCCCACATTGTAATCATTTTGTTGTGTACCTGTAGGTACTGTCCCCAACTGTATTTGTTTAGCAGTACACTAAAACGTGTGGGCATAACGTCCGGATCATGAATGTTAAATTTATCTCGCCAGCCTTCAAATAAATCTGTATGCACAGGAAATATATTACCTGGCATATAGCATAGCAGTCTTACTAGTGTTGTGTCTGGATCTATGCCCATGCGTCTAAAGTTTTCCGCTCCGAGAAATTCCTTAAACAGTGCATCTATATCTGGTTCCTTCCCCCAGTCACGTTTGACTGTGTTGCCACTGTGATAGCCCACACGTTGTGCAAGTTCCATTTCACGATTGCTTGCGGCTGTTAGTATAGGTCGTGGCTCATAAAAAACATGAAAACAGTTGTCCCAGTTTTTCTGCATAAAGTCATACCATTGTGGTAAATCAATATCCAGTTTACAGTGCAAGGGAACATCCAGCGGAGATTGAATGTTATGCCCTTGCAGTGCTAGGAAATCTGTATATTCATTTTGTTCAAATTGTATTTGCATTATCTTCCGAATCTAGAAATAAATGCTAATTGTTCAGCCGTCATTTTATCTACACTTTTATACGGCCTATTCATGAACGCTACAAAATGTTTCCATAGTTTACGCATTATGCTGCCTTTTTAATATCTAACATTGGATGTTCAAACAGTTTACCCAAGTTAGTAAGGTTATCATCAAGTCCCAGTGTTCTGTAAACCATCCAAATCATTGACTGATTACTGCTTAGTACATACTTGCCTGTAAGACGTTCAACTTCTTCTATAACATTGATAGCAGGGAAGGCTGCACATGTCATAAAGATTGCATCAATATCTTCTTCTGCAATTTCCAAACAGGCATCAATCATTGTTTTGTCAGATACACGGGCAATCTCATAGTCTCGCGGACAATCCATGCACAAAGTTTTTACTACTTCAATACCGCTTGCCTCGAAATGATCGCCAACACTGTCACTGACTTCTGCACTGTAAGGAGCAACAAGTCCCATACGTTTTGCACCAATTGCTTCCATGCCAGTAACTCCTGCAAGTGCTGGATTAATTACAGGAACACCCGGGCGTCCAAGATTAATATTTGCACACACAGTTTCGTTACCCAAATTAGTTGCACAGGCTGTGCAAGCGTACACAAGCACATCCAGTGGTTCGTCTGGTGCAACCAAACTAGCAGCCTTTTCCAGTCTTGGACCCATCATGCGTAGGTTTTCATTTGTTACAGGCGGATTAAATTCTACTCTATGAAAGAAAACATTAAACATATCCGTGCTAAAATTATTTCTAACATCCTTTTCGCTAACAGGATCTGTACTAAGTGGCATCCAGCCAACATTGTATTTTGTTTTCATTTTATTCATAACCACTGGGTCACGCATCATTACTGCTTTTGTCATCGTATCATTGCTCCTGATAAACTCATTGTTAATTTTAAACTCATACCAGCGTTTGTACTTAAATGGTATGTCATCATAGGGATCTCGTACAAATCACCTGACTTCCAACGTGGATAGAAACTATTTGCCATCTGTAGCATGTGTCCCCAGTGCCAGTCAGAAATCATTAATAGTAAACGTTTTACTTCACCGAGATCGCACTGTCTAGTATCTGGATCAAAGTTAAGATCCTTGTTTACTCTACCCCAGCCTCCTAAATAATCAAAGTGCCAGGGTAGTGTTTGTCCGGGTAGATAAGCCATTAGTCTTGGCAGGCAAGTATCATAGTCCATGCCTATATTATCAAAGAAATCTCTACCCAGTATTTCTTTTAGTTTGTCTGAACTATCACCATACAACCCCCAGTTGTATTCACAACAGTTCATACTATTGTATCCTACTTTCATGGGTAAATCCATTGTAAATTCATTTTTACCTGTATGATAGGGACGGGCCTCATAAAACTTTTTCTGACAGGTATCCCTGTTGTTTATAATAAAGTCTATGAAGTCCTGTTCCTTAATTGCAAAGTTTCCCAAGTACCAATCTTCAGCGTTGTGTTCATCTTCTAAATTAGCACCAGTCTCTTCACTAAATTTTATCCAGTCTATGTCAGGACGTTCTTCAATAAAGTCCCAGAGTTCAACTTCTGGATAACGTGCCATTCTACTTGTTTCCATATAGTATGCTGGATCTTCAGGTACATAACCATCTGCAGCAACTACTGACTTTAAACTGTAATTTGGATCTTTAGCCATCTAATATTTCCTTGTGTGCTTGTTTGTCGTCATATCCATCTTCAAGTTCACCTGACCAATGGATTGTTACTTTGGGTGTAGGGCCGCTGTTAGCACTGCCATGATATACACCAGGACGCAAGTCCCATACATCACCACTTGCCCATTGATTCATCACATGATTACCATAGTGAAAAAAGTGACCAAAGTCCCAGTCACGTGGAAATATCATGTAACGTCTAAGTTTTGTATAATCAGGCTTTGCATCGCCTGTTCGCCTAATGAAACTACTATAAGTGTCAACATGACTCCAGTGCATACTGCCTGGAGGCTGTATAAACAAACTAATTCCAAGTTTATCCTTTTTAAGTTGTGGAAATAGATCACGCAGTGGTTCCTCCCAGTGTTCAAATTCGCTATTAGCGATCTTAAAATAAGGAGTATTACCTTCTGAGATTGTGTTGTTACGCATCATTAACAATACTTGATCGCGAATAGGAGAGTGTGTTGCGTCATCTTCGCCATGCATCACTGTTCCTGTTTCATAATCATATGTCCAGTACTTCTGAAAGTTTCCGTGCTGATTGCATTTCTGAAAGCACCATTGACTAAGACCCTCCCAGTCAAACTTGTGTGCCCAGTTTGTAAGATAGTAGTTGTCGTTGTGATCTTTTTTCATAGGATCCCAGTGCCAGGGATGCTGTTCTAGAATATCCGGAACCACAGTATGCTTGGGATCATGCCTTCCGCTGGTTAAGGGAAAGTTTATTTTGGTGAATTTTTCCATGCTCTAGCCCTTCTTTTTTTATATAAGCGTCTAAGTTTATAGATTAATTTGCCGCCCGGAGTAGTATAAAAGACTCTTGCATCACGGAAAAACCGTTGCGAAAAAGTCAAGCCATCATCAGGTGTAGGCATAACAAATGGTCTCATTAGATTACCTTATTTTAATTTGTATACGACTAGATTAACATAGGGCAGGGCGTTCTGTCAATAAGTAAAAGGTCTAAACCTAAGCGTCCTTTTTATTGCCCGCGGCTGAAGCGCCGCTGTCATGTTTATTTATCCTAACTAAAATGTACATCCAACATTTCAATACGATCAGATGCGGCAGCCATTACATCTAGTTCATGTTGAATTGCTTCCACAATATCACTGTGTTCGCCAATACCTACACTCTGATTCATGTATACTAGAATATTAGTTTTTGCACGTTCCAGTTCACCTTCTGCATGCATACGAGCTGCTTTAACAAGTTGTTCTTTCATTTTTAGATCCTTTCAAAACTATAATACAACATTATACATATTTAAAAGTAAAAAATTTAGATAAGAATATTCTGATCTTATTAAGAATAATTATTAATTGCATGGTGCTGGCAGCAAGATTCGAACTCGCGACCTGATGATTACAAATCAACTGCTCTACCAACTGAGCTATGCCAGCGTTAGCGGTTACCGTCTCGGATTGTTCTTAGTTCGTGAATACGGCTGTCTATCCATTTCTTAACAGCCTTACTTTCAGTTTCGTCCAGTCCCCAACGTTCCTGTTTGTTGGATACTTCGTAGTCATATTGTTCCCACTGTAGTGCGTGTAGTAATTGGTGTCCGCGACTATCCAACATCGAAACCTCTTAGTAAAAGTTAAGAATATTTATACGCAAATTAAAAGAGGACACCAATAAGATGTCCTCTTTTGTAAAATTATTTACCTGCTAGTGCGCGGTAACCTGCGGCAATCACTGCCTTTGAAGGAGCACCCAACCGATACTTTGTCTTGGCACGGCCTTTTGTATCTGTGCGTGTGTTTGCATAGATAGGAAAGCCTTTCATGCGTAGTGCTGAAACTGTTGCACGAGCATTGCCAATACCGAAGCGAGCTTCGATTTGTTTTGCGGTCAACTCTTGACCTGTTGAAAGTACATCGAGTACACGATCTTGTTTAGACATATAAACCTCCTTATGTCTTCTAAGTATGCGGACATTATATACGCATTCTATAGTTGTGTCAATAAAAAAGATAACCTTCTATCATTTAAGTTTGTAAGGTTATCTTTTGTTTTCTGTATTACAGGGGAAGTTATTTTCCCCCTGTGCCCACTTTGAGACAATGTATTTGACCCAGACTCCTTTCAAAGCGGTTGCAGATTTTTCGCTCTCACAACCAGTTACGCCGCGATTTTTAAGGTCCGACGCTGACCTTCCTTATTAAGTTCGTAGGGCTTATCCCACTTACCAACATGAATACTAACATAGTAAGCACGATCGAAATAGTCCGTCTGTGTATCGTCATTACAGTAGTAAGTTTTTCCGCCAGCAAGTCCAGGTGCAGTGTGTGCAATCTCTGAAATCTTAGTAAACAGTTCTTCATAAGCACCATAAAAATGTAGGTGATAATGATTAAGTTGTGTGTAACCGTTGAACTTGTTTACACGCCCATTATATTTGTCAGTGCTGTCAAGTTCCCCGTCATAAAAGTTGGCAACACCAGACATAATAGCAATACGCACGCCTGAATAATGATCGCGAGTAACGCTAAATTTAAAATCCTTACCAAATTCTTTCTTAAGTGCTTCACGGATTGCTTTAACATCTTCTGTTCCAATATAAGCCATTTATCTCTCCTCAATTTCAACTTACTCTTTATAATAACACTATATTATAGTCTGTCAACCTTTTTTATCGCTTTTTAAGGTATCAAGGACAAAATAATGTGTTATAACTTTGCGAAAAGGGCACCGTAAATAATGCACGATCCAAAAGGATTGTGTAAACGCAAGAAAGGAGATCTATTATGGATATCATTAAAAGCGTAAAATCATGGGCATCAGCACTAACAGAAATGGGTGTTAGCCTATTGGCACTAGGTATTGTGCTTGAGGTACTGTTTAGCGGACAAAATATTCCGTTCTGGCCAGACATCAAGATTATTGACAATGTTATCAGTATAGTTACTGCGCTATCAGCTCAGGGACTTGTTGGACTAGTCGCAGTCTGGATCTTATATCATATATACAATCGTAAATAAAAAACTAGTATAAGATTCGCCTCTTAGTATTGAGCGGTGGATCTTGGCGGATTGCCGTTCAATACTATTTACTTAACCACTCACTAACATTTTGTTGATACATTTGATTGTAGAACGCAATGCTTGCTAGTTGTTTGTGTTTGCTTTCACACATAATGTCAAAGTCTTCGTTGAAACTTGCTGCCCATTCGTTGACTGCTGTATTCCAATACATATCACTGTGCGCACGAAGTTTTGCTTTCTTGTATCCCTGCTCTATTAGTAAATCTCTGTTGGGTTTTGTATCTGTAACATGATCAGTCAGATAGTCTTCTCTGCTAACGCTATAGTGTATAACAGGACGTACACCACGCCAACTATCTTTTATGCGAGCCAGTCTATCGTCGGAGGGCGAAATGTACTCACCTGTACTAACCCAGTGGTGGTGTATATCGAGAACGAGGGCGCAGTCCTGCCAAAGTTCAAGCGATGCGTCGATACCCCACGATAGCTCGTCATTCTCAATAGTGATGCAGTTTCTCGATTCAGGAGATAGTCTTGGGAGGATTGCTTGGATACCGGCTGGACCCTTCCTGCCGCTGATATGGACGTTACATTTTGCATCCTGGAAGGTACGTCCGTATCCCATGTACCTGAGGACATCGGTGTGATATTCAAATTCTTCTATGCTCCTTGTAACAACATCGTCACGGTCGGAGGCAAGCACAGTAAACTGACCAGGATGCATAGAAATCCGTACATCGCTGTTGCGAGCCTGAAGCCCAACGAGTGCGAGTCTAGTTTCCAGATACCTCCGTACATCAGGTAACTGCCAATAATAACTCCAACTAGGCTCAGTATAGGCAGGGAGTACGCTAGAGCCGAGTCTAACCATTCTAAGTTCATTGGGTAATCCTCCAACATATTTAATTAAGTTTTCAAAGCTCTGGACATTGTGTTCCATAATCTCCCAGAGTCTTTGTTCCGCTACTTCACGAGTTTGTTTGTTTAACCAAGTAATGGTTGTAGTGCGTTCATTGAGAGGACGCTCTATCTCCTCCAGCAGTTTCTTTTTTAAACTGCGATCAGGATGCCAGTACTTGCAGGCAAAACCAATACGTTTAACAGTGTTATCAAACATATCACTATTGTATACGCTCTGGACAGTGTGTCAACCTAATATTTGCCTGAATAGTTTGCTAGAAAGTGTGTAAGATCTTCCGGTGTTCCCAGTCCCCACATACCGCTNGGATCAATTTGTTTAATGCGTATTTTGCCACCATCTTCTATTGATTCATTAAACACAGGNCAAACATAAAATTCATTGTTAGTGCGTATATNNCGTTCTATCATGCGCTCAGCACAAGCAACATAATTACTACCACGTGACCAATAATAGATACCAACAGTGGCGTTAGTCGANATNGGTTGTTTTTCACGAACTTCACTAACGAAACCATGCTCGTCCAACTTAGCATAACTCCATTTCGGATGAGTACTGTTAAAGCACAGAATGCCGCCGTCCACTCCTTCGGTGGTAAACGCATACAGTACTTCGTTACTGTTCCATTCCACGAATTGATCTGAATTTGCAATAACGAGCGGTTCTTCATTGTCTATGTATTCCTTGGCAAGCAGTGTAGTGCATGCCGCGCCTTCTGTTATTCCGTTGGTTTGCACAATAGTACAACCCGGTGCAACCATATTAAGCACTGTTTCCAAATTATATTTTTCATAGTGTTCCTGTTGTACAATAAAAATATAATTTGCCTGTATATTTAAGTTATCCACTACAACTTGAATCATAGGTTTAGTGCCTACTTCAATAAGTGGTTTAGGAAAAGTATAGCCCTGTTCAGCAAAGCGCGAACCTGCACCCGCCATTGGTATTAGTACATTCATTGTCTTACTCCGCCATGGTATACGTTGTTTGGGTTGTTCATTGTATTCTTCTATTGCATCCAGTACACGACCTAAACTGATATCCTGTGTATCCGCAACTGCTAGTAGATGTGCGCCTGCGTCCAGCACTGCCTGTCTACCCAGATGACTGTCTTCTATAATTAGTGTTTCACTGGGTTTTGCATCCGCTTTTAACATACATTCAAAATACATTTCAAAATGCGGCTTGGGTTTTGCTACATCCTGATTGCTTATCCAGAAGTCAAAATATTCTATTATACCCAGTTGTAATAGACTCATCTTCACAGTGTCGCGAACTGCATTACTAGCACAGACTAGTGTGAATCCTCTGTCCTTTATTTCTCTACACATGTCCACAAAGTCCGCTCTGGGTGTAACAGTTTCTTTTAGTATGTCGACGGTGTGCTTCTGCTTTGCCCTTGCGATTTCAGCATGACGATCTGTTGGCAACCCTTTACGCTCGGACAACATGTTTAATTTGGACCTGGTCGGCAACCCGTCATAAGTGCTTAAATGTTCTTCGATTGTAATTGCGTATTCACTTCCCAGCGCACGATTAAGTGCTTCGTAGTGTGTTTGCTTGCTGTCAATCAGCACACCGTCTAAATCAAATACCACTAGTTTAATCATCGTTTAAAATCTCTAGCATAATCTTCAATATGATCACTGCAGATGCCTTGAAATCCTGCTATGCTTGTGTTGTTTATTTCAGGTAACACCGCAATGCCGTTAATACCTGCAGGACGTTTGTCCGGATATGCCCAGACTAATCCATGACTCGTAAGCGTATAATCATCCGTAGTGTGCCAGAACCAGTGTAGACTGTAATACTGTAGTGGTTCAATTGCTAGATCATTTTTAGCGTGTATAACATAAGGCCCATCACACAGCCAGTCCATATCAACAGGGATATCAGGACCATCATGTCCAAGATGTACACCACCTTTTGTATCTCCCCATACGTCTATCTCTACTTCATAACCTGCATCCACTGCTTCACGGATATACGCGGGTGTATTTTCCAGTAGAGGATATTTTCCTGTTAGGTTACCTCTATGACTGATCAAGCGCATCCACTATACTCCCTAAATTTTCGAACTGTACATTTTCAAACTGCCAGCCATCTGGCTTGCGCCAATGTTCGATACGAGGTTGACAGAAAACAAATTGTATATCAGGTGCATAATTAAAAAACAATTCAAACTGTTTTATCCAAAAACTTGGATCTATTGCGTGATGTTCTATGCCCCAATAATTTTCCGTACCCTTGTATATATTGTTGTGTTTTCCTTCTGTATCCCAAAAGTCATGTCCTATTAGCACTACAATATCCGCTCCGTTTTGCAATGCTAAATTAACTGCGTGAAGTCCACTGCCAGTGTGAAACGCTTGTGTCCATTTTTGTTCTTCTGGCCAGGGCAGTTCAGGCAAACATTTAAAATTGTCGTAGGGAAAGAAACTATACCATTCTTTGCGTGTGTACACTGTACCAGTGTATCCATGTTTAACAGTTTCCATTGCCATTTGTCTATCACAACAAACTAGATGATCAACAGGATAGTCTCGAAAAATAGCGTTAGCACCATATATTTCGCCATGATCACGTAGATCTTCAACGTGGAAACCTGTCCTACTCTCCCCATTACCTATACAAAATGCAAACTTCATCCAGACCAATACTTTCTATGACTATACTGTCATGGAGTTATATACTAATATTACTTAGTTTAGAATTTAATGCAAACTACATATTCGAATGTTTTGCTAAAAGCAGGTTTATACATGTTTTGTTTTTCAACACGAAAACTAGTTGCACCTAAATCCTGTGTAAATTTAGCAAGTTGTTTAAAATACATGGTGCGTCTACGAACAGGTTCGCACTTAATTAATTCTTCACCATGTATAATATGATTCTTCTGTGTCCAGGCCTGTCTATCTGCTGGATCCCAATCACGCTGTCTAACAATAATTGCATCACCAGTATCCGTGCGTAGTACGAATGGTTCTTCAAAGTAACGCTGATTTGCGTACATATTTTTATAGTCTTTGACAGTTGTAAAGAATCCTTTACGGGTAATTTTACTAATTAAACTTAGCATCTGTTTCTGATCGTCTTCAGTTGCTGCATATGTAATCCATTCGTCAGGTGCAATAACCCAATCAAACTTGATATCTTGTGCAACAAAGTCTGCTAGTTCACCTTCATGCACTTTACAGGAACAGGCTGTATCTCCATAGTAGGGAAGTCCGTCAAGTTTAGTTACATCTGCACCCATACTGTTCAGTCCATAGGGAACAATATTTGGTCCTATAACTAGGAAACTATCCAGGCTAATATTAGGCTGTTCACCACAAGCATTTATAATACTGCGTGTTTTGACTTCACTGACGTTTAGGAAATTCTTGCCAACATCTGTTAGGCCAGCAAGATATGTAATACAATTTTTTACTCTTTTCAAATCTAAATCTCTCTGTCCACTGGACTATGCTATATTTATTGGATAGCGTAATATTCTTACAACTAAATATATGCATATTTCCCATGAACCCTTATACCTATATAGAATATGCTCTACAAAGCATTATTGCTGAAAGTATTCCCTATGAAGTGGAATACTGGCATTTTGTAAATGAGCCTCGTTGGGATTCAAAAGCAGAATACGATAATATTCAACGTGCAAGGTTATGTGGCAAAACTAGTTTTTATGATTATAAAAATAAATCCTGGCAAACATATACTGATTCCAATAACACAAGTCACAATAGAGGATTTGAAAGAATATTAAGTCACGTGATTGATCACAGTTTTGAACCAGTGCTATCAGAACTGGACAAGGAGTTTTGGCATTTCGATTACTTCTTTAACAGAGCATATCCCTGGAAGGAATGTAAACACTATACTGGATATCAGGATTTTCCCATGTATGTGCTACACAGTGAACAATCCAGTAAAGACATAAAACAACTTGAGTCCTGGGGATATAAACCTGTTTACTGGTTTAGCCATGCGCTATTGTGCAGTGCATATTATTTTAAACCCTATGAACATCTTGAACTTGTAAAAAATTATCTTGCAAGGCCCTTACTAAGTCCCTGGATATGTGCAAATAGATTAACTAGAAAACATCGCACAGACTTTCTTGAACTAGTAGATGTGTCACTGGGAGAATACAGTTTATTAAATCCAGATCCATTAGGAGTAGAATATACAGGTTCTGTGCCCGCACGGAGTTTTGACGATCACAGCAATAGTAGCGCAGAAATAAACATTACAAATCTCACGCCCTGGAACACTAGTTTTTTACATGTAGTGAATGAAACTGTGTGGCAGGACAAAATCCATTTTACAGAAAAAATATTTAAACCTATTGTAATGCATCAACCCTTTGTTGTACTACAAGCACCGGGCAGTTTGGAATATCTTAAGGGCTATGGATTTAAAACATTTGCGGACTGGTGGGACGAGAGTTATGACGCAATAGAAGATCCGCAACAGCGTATGCAAGCCGTTGCGGATATTGTAAACTGGATTACAACTCAGGATATTAACAAAATGCGGCATAGTATGAAGCATGTCCTAGAATATAACTACGACCACTTCTACAATAATATCCCCAACATTGTATTGGATGAACTGCGTGTTAACCTTGAGAACGCAGTTTCTGCTCCATTAGCCGACGCTGTAGCAGTTTAGCATCTTGTTCTGCCCAACGTGCTTTACGTTTATCGTTCTCTACACTCTCTCTGGCCATAACCCATAAAAATGCAACCATAAGGACTGCCAGCACTGCAATTAAACCATATCCTTCATGACCTAAAAGCCTTTCTGCCGCAAATGTTATAGCATAAAATAGAACCATACTCGCTAGTGTTACAGCCAAATAATACGCAAACTTCTTATAGACTTCAATATTTTTCATGTTTTATATCCTTATACTACATGTTGTGTTATTTATACTGTTTTATTAGTAAGATTATACTATATCCTGTATGTAAAAGCAACTGTTTTATTTTTACTCTTATATACACTCACCAGTACATAACTGCATTAAAGTTTTAAAACTGGATTCATCTGCTTTGTAAACACCATATATTGGTTTGTTCTTTAATAGTTCAAGATCCTTGGGCTGAATATTAAATGTTTCAGTCCAGTCCTCAAGTGTTAGAAATTCACCATGTTTTAATTTTACCCACATCAGTTCTTTATTTGTAAGCGGCACTAGTTCGTTGAAAGTCATATCTTTTGCAACTACACAGTAGACACGTCTACCCTGTGGATCAGGTTCGTTGTTTTGTATGTAAAACTGTTCTTTACCATCTTCAGTGACTTTTGTAAGTCCTGCTTCTCTGAAGGCTTGAACACCTTTACTAGCCACGTCTCATCCTTGCTATCTCTTTAGCGTCATTGCTGTCCTTGCGAACAGGCACTAGATTACTCTTGTGCAGTAAACCAATACCAGCAATCTCATCTCCAGTATACTGGTTAGCCTTACGCTTGCCCTCAACTTTTGTAACACGATCACTAGTAGGAGCAGTCTTGCTTACAGTGTAGTCAGGCATGTCGTACACACCCAAACGTCTACCCTTAGCATCGTGCGGCAGTGCTGCCTTTAACTGATCAGGATGTACACCACGTTCACGCAACCATTTGTCATGCGCTATCTGTGCATCCCTGTCTGCTTGTGTGCGTCCCTGTTGCTTGCGCTTTCGTGTATTTAAGGACGTCATGCCCCTAACTAAATGCATTGTCATTTGTATGCCTCCGCTGTACCATACTTTAACTTTAACATAAAATAGTCCTGCTGTCTACCTAAACGTACACGGATACCATTGTGTAGAACATCCAGTTCATTACTTTCCCAAGGACCAGTACACACCATGTCAACATAATCCAGTATATGTTTGCGTATGGTGTGTAGTTCGTCCTGATCTACATCTGCTAGTGTAGTATAGGATATATTGTTGGGATAGGGAATGACTAGGAGCACTGTGCCTCCTGTTGCATCTGAATCATTGCAACAGCGGCATCCAACTCCACTTGGAGTTCTTCGTCTGTCCAGACGTCTAACCGCATGCTACGAGCATAGCCTTTGCTGTAGGCATCTGCCACAGCATAGTATACACTCTCCTCGAGCTCAATGCGATTGTACTCCTTAAGAGTACCACTAGGAACACGAGACTCCCAGTACTCGAGATCTGTAGCACTAGGCATCATGCCCATGAAACAACCGGGCTGCTTGCTGAACTCCTCAGCCTCCGCACGTTGTGCGTTGATTAAGTCTACTAAACCTTGCTCTAATGTGTACATTTTGCTCTCCTCAAAAACAACTTATACACTTAATATAGCATCAATTTATAGACTGTCAACCTTTTTGTTGATGTTTTATTGCAGCCTTTGCTACACGATATGATATACGCGCCGCGTTGCGTAGAGCACCGCGATACTCCGTGCTGGGTCTTTTACCACGTTTGCCGTCATTGTAGTAGCGATCCATAAGATCACTTACACAATTAAATTTATTTTTCCATACATGTTCTGTACCAGTATACATTAGAAGTCCTTCTCTACTACATAGTCCCAGGGCTCAGGTGGCTCCTGTGTTTTTATTCTTGAATAAAGTTCAGTATAATAACTGTCTAAGTTGCCACCAAACTTGCCCTGTAGATGTTCCAACATCTGTTCAACAAAGTTTAAATCGCCTTTTTTATAATTACGAATTAGGTTTTCATGCTGTTCTTTATAGTGTGCAAGTTGTGTCATATCACCTAATCCTATGTCGCCTGCATCAACAATACACCAACTTGGAATTTCATTTCCCTGTATTCTAAATGTATCCAGTTCCAGTACTAGGTATCTTTCCGCTAGTGGTGCAATATCTTCTTCTGTGCTTAATACTATTTTCATCCGTTTATCCAATTATATACTGCTCTAAGGCTTAATGTTAAATACATTACTTCCATTAATGCTCTTGGCGTGTCGCCATCTTTCCAGCCATAGTATACCCACATGCAACAACTGACACAACCCAGTGCCCAGCCTATCCACTGTGTATCCACGTTTGCATCAGACAGGATAAGTGTTGCTATCATAGCAATTATAAATCCTAACCAGCGGCCGCCATCAATGTCTTTGTAAAATCTAATCTTCATCTGTGTATTATAACTTATGAATCTTGCTAAGTCAAATATTTATTTGGTTTCGTCTATGTGCCAATAAATCCAAAATATGTAAGCATTGCTGTACTATCTTATAAATAACTTTGTAAACAGAGCGACTTCAGCTCAGAAAAAATGAATGGCACTTGGAAAGACAAGGGCACAACTAATGCCTTAAAACAGTGACGCTGGAAAAGACCAGGGTATTGCTGTCCTCAAGCAAAAAATACATGGAGTCTGACAATAACTGAACGGTTATCTGTAAAACTCCGTTTGATCGAAAGGCAAAGTTAAAAAATGCAACTTATTTTATCACAAACATACTGTGCATTCTGTGACGCAGTAGCGGAAACACTAAACAAATTATCAGGTGTAACGGAGAGTATAGGACGGGCAAGAGCCGCAAACGCCCTAGCACACATGGGTTACCATGAAGAGGCAAAAAAAGTAATGACGGGATATGATGTATGAATCCCCGTACAATTAAAATATTAAGTAAAATTCTAAAAAGGAAAGACAATGACTAAAATACTAAAAAATATTTTCAGCATGCGTTTTAGTAACGCAAAAACAGGTGGCTGGCCAGGCACACCAATGACAAAACCACTAAAGTATCGTGAATCAAGTTATACACTAGCAGAACTTGAGAAGCGTTTAAGTGCAGAAGTAAATGGATTTGCACAAAGATGATAGATCCTGATCACAGTTACTTTAGAATACGCACGGAACGAAAGACCCGAGGCAAGTAAAAGTAGACCCATGTAAAGAAGCACCTTCGGGTGCTTTTTTATTGAAATAAATACATGTGGCTGTTAGACTTATCCAATGAACATCTTTATCAACACAATATATATGGACGACATGACTCAAGGCACTGGCGTTGAAAAACGCTTTCCTTTAATATACTTCTGGCTGAAAGACTATTATTATCAGAGAAGTCCTGAAAACTATGAGCGTGTTAACGACTGGAGTTTTAGTGATGATGCTACACCTTTACGAAATAATCCTCAACTACAGGATAAATTGCACAAAACTCCTCCTGATATAGTTGGATTAAGTTTGTATTTGTGGAACGAAGATACACTACTGGATAATGCAAAGTGGATTAAAGAACATTTCCCAGACTGCATAATAGTTGCGGCAGGACCTAATGCAGATACACGCGAACCTTTTATGCGTAAACACACATATATAGATGTAACTGTGCCAGGGCCAGCGGCTGAAACATTTCGCCGAATTGTTGACAAACGATTACAAGGAGAATCCATTAAGGATGTTGCGGGAGTGTGCTACTGGACAGGCACACAGGTAATTCGCAATGAGCCTGTACAGCGTAAGGACGATCCCCTAGTGCTGGATTATGTTACTAACTTCTATGACGAAGTGAAAGCACTACTGGATGACTATACACAACGTTATGAAAAGGTAATTTTTTTAACTATGTACATGCAGGGCTGTCCCTATAGTTGTAGTTTCTGTGAACAGGGCACCAAACTATGGACAAAAGTTCTTAAGCGTGATATGCATAAACTCTATAAGGAAGTGGATTTACTTGCTACATACACAAATTGTATTTATGAATTTGCAGATGCTAATTTTGGCATTGTGCCTGAATATGAAGACATTGTAGATTATGTAATAGAAAACGGAAAAGGCAACATTAGTTTTAAAAAGCCGCCCCTTGCTAAAAATCAAGTTGACTTTACAAATTATTTAATGACTAAAATGATAGACAGTGGTGTATACTACAGTGACGACTTCGGAAACATAACACTACAGGATCCTAATCCTGAAATAGTAAAACTAAACGGCAGACCTTTCAGTAAAGAATATGAAAAGATAAAAGCATTTAGAGAGTTCACAAAAGATAACGAACATAAAATTGGCAGAGTGGAAATAATATTGGGCATGCCTGGCCAAAGTTATGATACGCTTACAGATAGTCTATATGAATTACAACGAAACGAACTATTAAGTCACTATCTTCCCTATTTTTATCTTGTGTTTCCTAACACTGTGCTAACTAGTCCGGGCAGTACATATAAATTTAAAACAAATAAATGTTATGTGCGTAGTGAAAGACACTATACTATTAGTATGTTGGATTATCCAGACACAGACTGTGGACTAGCATTTAACAAAATGATAGAAACAGAAACACTTAGTACCAGTGAACTAGCAGCAACTTGGTATCACTGGTCGTTAATGTGTCATCTATATGGATTCTTAGGCTGGATGCGCACACCAATAAATTATCTAAAAAATTATCATGGTGTAGAAAGTCATGAATTTATTAAACAGTACACTAGCCAATTTCATCCAGATAATTGGTTAAATTTACCAGACAGTTTTAGGAAGGATCTAGTAGCACTGGAAAGATGGTTACAGGGCAAGGATAGATTAATTGACAGATATGACAACACTGGTGAATACGCACTAAGTCCTAAACGTATTAGTCAATATAGATTTCATAGTAGTCCAGGAGATTTTATGATAATACTGGATAATATTTTTCGATGTTGTATTGATGTTGACAGAGACACTAACATAGATAGTATATACAATTGGCAACTGGCAAAACTTTTGCGTTTTGATAATGAATTTAAACCGCGTACAAATACTATTGTTGACTACAACTGGGACGACATTTCAGTATGCAAGTCACAAAGTTATTGGAAAAGCAATTGGACGTTTGAATGGCCTAGGGAAAATCCCTATAAACAAACACTGGATCTTAAGAAAATACAATTTGTTCCAGTAACAAATTGGGCTGAACTGGATGCTGAATTACAAAAGGAACTTGTACTTGAACCCTATCAACCTATAATTTTACCATCCATGCAGGTGGATCGCCAAACGCCATTGCAGCAAGCAACAACATAACTACAAAACTAATGGTTAACCCTACCATAACTTGTGGTAGGGTTCTCGCTTTTTGGTGATGTGTAAATGCAACTATAAGTTCAGGTGCAAGCAGACGAAATACCATTAATACGCCTGCAAACTTTACCATTATAAGATATGCTGCACCCTCCATGCATTTATTTATAGTCCGTATGGTACAATCACATAGTGTATACTTAAAACTACGCCTACACTTGCTCCTAGTCCAATCATCATTTTTATAAAGTCTCTAGTTACAAGAGGAAAAACAGTTCTAAACTTTTCCTTACCAGTAATTGTTGCCATAGCAAGTTCTCGTCCACACAGTAAACCTACGAACACCCATGTTGTACTCATTGGTATGTCATTAAGTTCTTTGAAGAACCAGAGTATTAACCAATAAACAGCATCAATAATTGTAGCACTGCGAACATAACGTGTGTTGTGTTTTTCAAGTACAATCTGTTGAATCTTGCCCCCGCCTTCACGGAACATAAATCCTAGTCCTATAATAAACACTGCGCTAATAGCAACCATAAGATCCCATGGTATTTGTCTTGGAAGGAACACAGCAATGTTTGCCATGTCATGACTTAACCAAGTAAACCACAGGAATCCTGTAGTTACCCATTGTCCTATCCGCCAATAACGTTTGTGTTCTTCTTTAACAGGTTTTGCTTCGTCCAGTATTTTACTAACTACAATCCAAATAGCATAAGCCGCTACTGCCGCTACTGCATATCCCATCATAGATTTTACAAGCATCTTTTCTAATACAAACGTACTAGCAAATGCGCTTAGTACTAGAAAACTTGTGCTTACTGGCACACCTATTCTTGTAAGTAACAATAGTAGTCCTGGTGCCATTGCATGATACCATTGTATTTCTTGGAAAGGTATTTTGTTTAATCTACCATAACTAATATCCCCGCCATTGGTGTACCAGCCATACCAGAGAGTATAAAGGAGAACTGCACTTGCCGCTCCCCACATAACCTTCCAACTAAATCTCTCATTGTTTGATGCAATCCATGTACCGAGAGTTTGTACTGAATCGTTGGCAATGACAGCATATCCTGCGAACAGAAATCCTATCACCATCCATAAGGTAAGTAGTTCCATTGATATCTCCTTTGCTTGACGGCTTTACCCCGTCGCTCACAATGTAAACGTATGTTACAAAATTATTTAGTGAATGTCAAGGAAATAAAGATTACAGTTTTATTAAATTTACACCTTTCTATAAATAATATTGAGGAGAATCGAGGTGGAGTTTCTAACACTTGTTGATCAAGTGGGCGTGCCTATAGCAGGCGCAATTGCCGCTGGCATATTTGTATTTGTAACACTGCGTTTTATTCTAAACGGAGTTACTGAACATGTCAATACCCTAAAAAATATAATTGGATCACTGGACAACAGAGTCCAGACTATGAATAATGATCTAGTCAAAATAGACACACTGTTAAGTTATGTGCTTAACATACGTCCTAATATAGATCGCATTGCTGCAAACGAGGGTAAAGAAGATGCTCGTAGAGACTAATCTCGTTGTAGAAGCAATCAATCAGCACGGCTTTCCTATTATTGCAGCCTGTGCTATGGGTTATTTCATATACTTTATCTGGAAGTGGGTAACAACTGTCATTGATCCTGTGATTAATGATGCGATGGTTACGCTTATCAAACTTGTGGACAGAGTGCGCATGCTGGACAATGACCTTATTCGACTCAATCAAAAACTAGCAATGGTGTTGGAGTTTAAGGAACAACTTGCTAAAAAACATCCTGATGTTGCCCGTGATCTAGACAAGATCCTTGAGAACAACAGAACACAGAGCGAAACTTTTAATAGCACAGGTGTGGATCATGATAGTAAGACATCTTAAACAGTTTAGTATAAAACGTGATCGTGAAGCATTTGTGCATATATTTGCTAGACGTGAACTTGGCCCTTTATATCAACAACTGCAGGAGCAGGGTAACAGTCTTGAGTTTGTAGTTTCAAATGCAAAACGCTTGCCAGAAAATTATATAGATGTTGATGTATACGTTAGATTTTTTGATGAAAAGCAGTGTATGTGGTTTGATCTAGTACACTAAATAATTTTATGAAACTGGATATTAAACACTATATAGAAAAATGTGCAGAACATGAAGCTCGTAGAGCGAGCTGGACAGAACGTCATCTATACTGGCGAGAATATTTACTTAGACATGGCCCTATAGATACCGTCCCAATCGACAGGTTTGCCCTGCGCTAAACGTTCTATCATTTTATCATAGTACTGGCTCATATCTGGAGCGGCACTCTTACAGGCTCTATAGTTTGCAATGCATCTATCCCAACGGCCTTTATAGTAGTCTCGGAGCCATTCACGATGTTCTGATGTTTCCTTATGCACTGTGTAGATGCGTAATGGTAGTTCCTTACCCTTGACAGCGATGTTATCAAGTTCCCACCAATCAAAATCATTTTTGGCCTGTGCAACTGTGTCAGGGCCTACTATAAGCAGTACTCCATAGCTCTTAGTTTGACTTTCCAAACGTGCGGCTACACTTACTGGATCTCCCAAACAATCATATCCAAGTTTACGTTCACTGCCTATGTTGCCCACTAGTATTTTGCCTGTGTTAACTCCAGCACCCAGTCCTACACGAGGAGGCAGTGGTCCTGGATCTTCTGTGCTTATTGCTTGTTGCAATCTACGTTCATTGAATTCTTCGCATGCTTGCAGCATATCCAGGGCGGTTTGCACTGCGCTACGAGCATGATGTTCATCATCAAGCGGAGCACCATGAATATGCATACTAGCATCTCCTATATATTTTATAATTGTGCCATCATTTTTAAGCACAGGTGCAGTAATACAGGTCATGTATGCATTTATTGTTCGGGTAAAACCTTGTACATCTGATCCATAACTTTCTCCCAAGCCTGTAAAGTTACGCATATCTGTCATAACACAACTTAGTATTTTTTCTTCACCGCCCAGTTTAATTAGTTCAGGATTTTTTTGTAGACGTTCAACAACTGTAGGATTTACATAGGTACCAAACTGTGCTTTAATCTGTTGCTTGAGTCTAAACTCTCTTACAAAACGTGCAAATACTGCATGTAATCCAACAATTACTATTGCAACTATAGGCATTGTAGCATCAAGTAAATACAAATAGTTTTGCCAAGCATAAACTGCGCCATATCCTAAACCGCCCGCAAACAATATTATTGCACCACCAACAATGTAGTAGGGGGTAAAACGTGCAAGTAACACTAACGTAAAGGTAAGCACAAGTGTAGCGCCAAGTTCTGCGAGAAACGCCCAGAACGGGCGTTGAATTTGATCTCCATCAATCATTGTTTGTAGTGTTACAGCCGCTGGAATATAGTTAAATTGTGGGCCTGTTGGACTTGCTATAAGACCTCCTATACCGTCTGCCGTAATACCAACAACAACAGTTTTTCCTTGCACTGCACTCCAGTCATCCTGTGCCGCACTAATACGTTTAAACTGTTTGTTCCAGCGTAGCCATATTTGTCCGTTAGGATCTGTGTTTACTATGTGATATCCAGGTATTCGTATTTTTTCTACGCCTCCTGCGCCTGCTTTAATCTGATAACTGGGCGCACCTGTCGCTAAACGTATCACTTCAACTGCTAAACTGGGATAAGTTTCGTCTCCCACACGCATTATAAGCGGCACACGACGCACTACACCGTCTATCTCAGGTGCAGTGTTTACTACGCCAACACCATCAGCATTCATACCCAGTAAAGGTATTGGCCCTAATATGCCTGGCCATTCAAATAGATAGGGCAGTGGATCACCTATTTTTGCTACACCACGTGGAACTGCATTACGATCTGTTTGTGTACTTCCTGTCTGTGCTATTACAACCCCATTGCCAGCAATAGTTTCTATAAACGCAATATCGCCGCCCAGTCTATCCCTTTCACTAAACACCATTGGCAACACAATAATACCTGCACCTGACTCGCGTAATTTTGTTACTATATCCGCAAGCACTGTGCGTTTCCAGGGCCACTGTCCATACTGTTCTATTGTGCGTTCATCTATTTCTAGTATTGCTATATCACGACTAACATGTGGCTGATCTGTTTGCTGGACTAGATCAAATTGTTTTAGACGCAGTGTTTGTACAACTGTTCCGTCTGAGTAGTGTGCAAAGACAAGCACTAGACTTGTTATAAAGGCCAGTGCCCAATGTGTAATTACTTTCATTTAATTGTGCATTTTACTGTTACATTTTCCTTACTAGTAAACAGTAGTTCCTCGATTTGTTCTTTGTGATACTCGCATGTATGCCAATCTGGATACTCTAAGTTATCATATTTATAGATCGTTGCCCCTATCATAATTACTATTGCTATCATTCTGATTCTCTCTCAGTTTAATTTGAAACTGTGCATCCTTTATTCTTCCTTTTAGATCCAGTGTTTTTGCTTCAAGTTTTGTCATAGGAAACGAATAGTGTTCGTCAAGTATGCTATCTGCAAAAACTGCGTAGGAAACAGTTATAAAAATTACTACTGTAAAAATGCTTATTATCCAGCCCATGCTTTACTCCAATATCCCATGCCTGCTACAGGAAAGGCGTGCATTGCAGACGCTACATTCCATGCAACTATTATCATGAAAACAAACAAACCACATACTGCTATTGAACCTATCCATATACAGACTTTTTCTATAAATTCTTCCTGTTCTCTTTTTAATCTTTCACGTTCTTCCTTTTCCCTTACTCGAATCTGTGCTTGGATTGCAACTATCTGATTCCAAGCATTTGGACCATAATTCATGTTAACAAATGTGCGCAGTTCATTTTCCATACGTTCTGCTTCTTTAAGTGCCGCAAATTCTTCGAATGCCTGCTCTTCAATACTGCCGTACATCTTACTTTTTTTCTTTTTGGCTGCACCTTCCTTAACATCCTTGATTGCACCCATCCAACGACCTATGTCGCCAGCCATTGTTTCGATCTCGCGTCCATGCTCAAAGCCTGCCTTAATAGCATTGAAGGCAGTTCCTGCTATAGCAATTGCACTCATAGGGTCCATAAACACACTCCTCTGTGTATTTATAGGTGCTATCTATTGTTAGTGTCTATCGTGCGATTGTGGCTGTACGGCGAATTTTCTTTTGCAATTGCAATAATCCATAAATTAGTGCTTCAGCGGTTGGTGGACAACCAGGTACATAGACATCAACAGGCACAATGCGATCGCAACCACGAACTACAGCGTAAGAATAATGATAGTAGCCGCCTCCATTTGCACATGATCCCATTGACACAACCCAGCGTGGTTCCGGCATTTGATCATAGACCCGGCGTAACGCTGGTGCCATTTTGTTTGTTAGGGTGCCGGCTACAATCATCACGTCTGATTGTCGCGGACTTGGCCGGAATAACATGCCGAAGCGATCCATGTCATAACGACTGGCTGCAGAATGCATCATTTCAACTGCACAGCATGCTAAGCCAAATGTCATTGGCCATAACGATCCAGACCTGGCCCAGTTAAATAATTTATCTGCTTTAGCAATCACAAAGCCGCGATTAGTTATTTCATCGCCTACAGAACGCAAGATTGCATCCTGATCAGCGCCGGGGGGTATTGGTGCTGTATTGGTCAGATCTGAGATAAATTTTTTAGTCATTACATCACCCTCTGCTACTAATTTTTGTCTTGGATAAATGCACTCTATGCTTTAGTTTTCTTACACCATAGTTTCCGTGTTGTAATTCTTTTATTGGCGGTTGCATGCATGCCTTTAGAAGTGGACTATTGGGTGGATAATTTATTTTGTTTTTATCTTTACTCATTGTTGTGTAACCGTAACCGTGCAACCATTTGTGTTTACACAACTCTGATTAAGTGTGTAAGTCCGTGAACTATTGCCGCCCTGTAATCCTGTAAATGTTGTAGCACCTGTGCCGCCCAGTGTAATTGCACTAGTGTGATATCCATTGCCAGTTTGTACATGTTCTACAGCATTATTGTCATTGTTTATTGTTAGTGTTGATGTTTTATCAGCATCACCTGCTTGAGTATGAAAAACGTTATTGTAATCACCTGTAATATCAATATCCATATTATGTGTTCGGATACTATTTTGGTTTCGCTGACTAATCATTAAACTGTTATTGCTACCCGTAACATCAACATCCATATCGTTTCCGCCTGGTTCGGTTCCATCATATGTTGTTGCGCCCGTGTTGTTATTATAGTGTACACCTTGTTTTGCCTTAACACTATTGCTGTTTCCTGTCACTACAATTCGCATATCCTGTGTTAAACAATTGGAACCTGTAGAACAACGCTGTTCAGTCTCCATAGTGTTATAACTGCCATCCTGTTCGAGATAGGCATTTATGTTATCTCCTGTTTGTGTAACAGTAAACTGATTATTTAAATGACTACTACTACGGCCTGTTTCAACCCATGCTGTGTTATCGTCACCTGTTTGTGTAACTGTGCTTTCATGTGCATATCCGTGTTGATCACTAGTTACTGTGTTACGATTACCTGTTTGTGTTACTATTGCTTTTGGAGTGCTAACACCACCGCTGTCATTATTGTAATACATGCTTATTGTATTATCATTACCAGTCTGTGTCAAGTCCAATTTAGCATCGTTGCCATAAACACTTGCAGTGCTAGTTGCTCCGCCCATGCCTTTAATTTTATTGTCAGTACCATCCTGAGAAATATCTAAATCGAAATCATCGCCCACTTGATTAATGCGTATTTCATTAGCAAAACTTGTACTACTGAGTAATAGTAATATCGTTGCCAGTAGTGACACCAAGTTTGTAGTCATATAGTTCAAACTCCCCCTGCGTAATATTTAGTGTGTAGCCATAGCCCTGATTCATACGTAATTCTATATAGTTGCCAAAGTCAAAGTCCTGACGTTTCCATAACCACCAGGGATCTTCGTTAAGTAATTCTATTCCTGTAACAGGATCGAATCCATAAACATTTTGATCTTCGCGAAGCATTTGTCTATTTTGTCTTGTTAGTTCGTCCTGAAAAATAGCCATTAGTGCAGCATTAAGTTGATCAAGCATATCATATAACATGTCTGCTAACATGTAATCAGTCTCATCAAGAGCAGTGACCCATAGTCCTTCTAAATTTTCGGTTAGTGCATCTTCATTAAGTCCATCATATTCAAGAAAGTCTATGCCAAGAAAATCTGCTAGTTTACGCTTCTTGATCATTTCCTCATATTCCTCATCAACATAAGGATTACGTTTACGCAGGATAAGCAATTGATTAATACGATCTTCGCCTATGTCAAGTATTAATGGTGGAGCAGGTGGACGAGCATTGTGTATAGTCATTGTGGCCTGAAATGCCTGATTTAGTATTACAAATCCAGAGTCTGTTTCCACTTGTATTTCGCCAGTATAGCAGTTCATATCTTCATCACAACTGGGTAACAGTGTAATCATACTGCCTCCAACTTCATCCACAACCATAATAAAGTCTGTTCCACGGACAGCAATAGTTGCACTAGGTGTGCGTATTTTAACATTTTGCTTATATTTTTTTGCTATTTGTCCACTAGCGTATCGCACAGTACCAAGACTTGCCTTTATACTAAGACTGCCAATATCATTTGCTGGATCATATATAAATTCATCAATTAGTAGTCTACTGTGTTCTGTAATATCAACCCTAGTATCATCCAAAAAGTCAATTTGTATTTTGCCGTTAGCAGTTACAGCCGTGTCTTGCATTTTAATACCAACACCATTTGTTGCACGTATTTCTTCAGAGCCACGTTCAATAGCGCCACTTCCTTTGACTTTTCCTATCTCGCCCACGGCAGCAAATGCAACATTGCTAAAAATAATCACACCTACAGCAAACAAAAAAGCGATGAGTAGTTCTCGAGTAAATTTATCCATCAATCACTTTGTGTAATGTCTATATCACCATTATCCCCAGTTGTGCTTAGATCAACTGTATTGTCATATATACCGCTTTGATCTATTTTAACATTGTTGCCTTTACCTTTAACATCCAGTGTAACTGTGTGTCCTGCAACATCACCATCACCTGCAATGTCAATATCAATTGTGTTTGCACCTGCTGCTAAACTGTTGTTTTTATCAACGTTTACTGTTACTGCGGCACTTGTGCCATCTATATCCAGTGTTGTTACTGTGCTATCATCATCAACTGTAAAGTTGACAGTAGCACTATCTGCATCTGCACTTTCACCAATGTTAATAGTGTATTGCTGACTGTCGCCTGTTCCTGTAATGTTTAGCGTTACAGTTTCACAGTTTCCTGCTGCCGCGCTATCACACATTAATGCAACTGTGTTACTATCACCTGTAAAACTCCACGTACCTGTGTAGTTATTACCCTGTATTTGTGCGCTTATAGTATTACTGTCACCAGTTTGTGTAATATCAAATGTCATGTCGTCGGCCGCACTTGTAGTACCCCCCAGTAAAACACTTTGTGTGCTAGTACCAATTACGTTGTCCTGACCATCCTGAACAATATCTAAATCTAAGTTATCACCAACTTGTTCTATATAGATATCATTTGCATAGCAGTAAAGTATATTTGTTGTGTATACTGTTACCATTGCTGCTAAACCATATAATAGTTTTTTTAACATTCCTGTGTTGTAAGATTACTGTTGGAAATTATTCATTTTCTCTTGTAAGTATGTTTTGTAACGAATATATTCTTCGTGTGTATATAGATCTTTAGCACTTCCAAAACACATATTGTCCTTATTACACACTTTAAAGTAGTCCATGTCTTTAAGTTTAAGTGTTTCTACATGTCTTGTTCTTACTTTAAGATCTTCAACACTATCCACACACCTATTAGTAACAACAAAAATTTCTCTATGACAATTAAGTTGTATTGGTCTTGTAGTTGGCATAGGTAGTTCACTTACCTTTGGTTTAGTTTGTGTTACTACACGCTTCACTATCTTCCGCCTTTTTGGTGGTGGTTCGCTTTTTTTCTTCTCTATACTCCCAAGATCAAAAACTTTTTCTTTTTTAAACTTCCAAAGCCCTCTTCTCTCTCCATCCTTAATAAGTTCTACAACCCCCGCCTCTATTGCGGCTCTCACGGCGTAGTTTACTGGTTCGTTGAGACTAAAACCGGTTTCTGCTTCTAGCAATTTTGTTCCTAAATCAAAGAACTTAAAAACGTCAGTTCCGACCCTAGTGCTTGCTATACTTTTTTCCGTTGCAACACTTAATAATACCTTGCCATTGCTGACACTTACTATGCGTATTACAACTGTGACAGTATCAACTCTGTATTCAGTTTGGCTTCCAATACCCAAATATCTTGCACCTAAACCTCCTGTTGCTACATTACTATCGTAACCTATTATTCCTCCTTCAAGAACAAGGCCTGCAAACTTCATTGGTTTAAGTGGTGTTGGTCCGTTCGGAAGTTCCTTTTCGTATACTTCTCTGGTGTTACGAATAAGTTGACGTTCTTTTACAAGATTGTCTAATCCAATACGTTCTAACGGTTCAAACCAAGTACCATTACCTGCTTTCAATAGTGCATCTATAACCCATACTTCTGCACCTTGTGTGACAGCACTGCTTAAATTTGCAATGTTGTCTGCTGGCTTACGTTGTCCTGTTTTATCACTAAAACTGTAAACCGCAATGGTAATTTTTTTGCCATCAATCTCAGGTAAGTTCTCAAGTTCATCTTTTAATGGACTCTCCTGTACTCTTGGGATTGGTGCTTCTTCAAAATACTGCAAGGAATCTTGAGCAGCATTTCCAGCACATCCTACGAGTAGCAGGCATGAGAGTAGTAACGCTATTGGTTTCATTAGAAGTTAAACTCTCCGGCACCTGGTATTGTGATAGTAGTTGTACCATCGTCACTAATAACTGTAAGTGTAATTTCTCCTGTTGTACTGTCCTTAGTCCAAGTTATTTCACTACCTTCGATTTCTGCTGTGCCGGTAGTGGCGCAACTTGTGCTACATTCCGCAAACATTGCATCAACCATTTGTTTACTCAGTGTTGCGTATATACGAGATTCAACATTTTTAATGAACTTGTTTAGAGTTGTGTTCTCCAACTCTCGTTCTAGTCTTGCTAGTTCACTTTTGCGCTGATCTTCTAGCTCTTTCTTGCGATTGAACTGAAGTTGCTCCACACTAAGAACATGGCTACTATAGCCGTTTCCATAGTGAAATGCTGGACTTTTAAATGTCCAAGGTATTTCACTAGCGGTTGCTCCTATCGCGGTTAGTGCCACAAACAAAAATAATAACACGCTCCTCATTGTTTCTCTCCAAGTATTTAGTACAAAAGTGTAAAAATATTTACACCTACCCATTATCTGACTCCAGTCACACGAATGTTATAAGTACTTATATGATTTCTGAACAAAATGAACAGCAAGCATTGTGGGATGCACTGGACTACTTTGATAGGTTGCAGGACACAGTAGCACTCTCGGCTGAGGTTGAAAACTTGGAACGTTCAAGGATTATGGATGCACTTGTTACTCACGATAACAATCGCAGTAGGGCAGCCGCTAGTTTAGGTATAGGTAGGACACTACTACTACATAAAATTAAGAAATACAATCTAGCGTGATGCCACCATTGTTAGGCTAAGTCCACAAACTTTTAGTTTCATTTTACCTGTCTGTTCATAAACAACTATTTTTGCTCGTTGTCCAGAACTTTTTTCATACTCACATATATAACTGTTGTGTATGCGAACACCACCACTTGCTAGTGTTGCGTGAACATCTTTTTCCAGTTGTAATCTATAATTTTCATCAACCCAACTGCGGGCAAGAGCTCTACCCAGTATATCAGGTAATTGACTTTTTACTGTGTCTCTGTCGTTTAAGTTGATATTTTCTTCTACTAGTCTAAATTCATAAACATATTGAATGGGTAGTTTCTTTTCATAGGGGACTACTGCAGTTTTCATTCAAATACTCTATTATGTGTGTCTGCACAACGAATAAAAGTCGCGCATTTTGGCAAATGTTTTAGTTTATTAGCACCAACGTAAGTGCAACTACTACGGAGACCGCCAAGTATATCTCTAACAGACGATTCCACTGCGCCTCTGTAAGGCACAAGAACTTCTCTTCCTTCACTGCTTCTGTACTCCTTTAGTCCACCGAAATGTTTATTATTAGCAGCCTCACTGCTCATGCCATAGAATTGTACAAACTTACGTTCTTCTACAACTTTATTTCCTACTCGATCTGCTAATTCATTTGTATAATAATGTTTGCTTATTATTTCACCTCCGCCTTCATCATGTCCTGCTAACATGCCCCCAAGCATAACAAAGTCGGACCCTGCAGCAAAAGCCTTAGCGACATCTCCAGCACAAACACAGCCGCCATCAGCAATAATATGTCCACCAAGACCATGAGCAGC
>PBLX01000007.1 GCA_002722435.1 Legionellales bacterium
ATTTTCTTTCCTAGATGTTCTATATCCACTGACAGTACATGTGGTCTTTTGTGTTTTTTGTATTTTAGTTTTTGAGCCTCAGATTTAGCCATTTATCTGATACCTCTGCTTGTAATTTTTCCATTCTTTAATAACTTTATCAGGTGGACTAGTGTACAATTCCATACTAGCCCACTGTGTTCTTGGGTTGTTGTGTTTAACACTTTCAAATTTATCTTTATCCACTAGTTTTGCCATAAGTTCACTTTCATAACTCATAACTGGTTTTTGTAGTGCTAGTACTAAACTTTCTCTAAAATTATCTGGATTATAAAAGCCATATAGATAACTAAGTCTATCACTTAGTCTATCCTCTGCACGACTGTCCATAGGTACAGCCATTTCAAAATCTATTAAACTTATTACCCCGTCCTTAACGCAGAAATTACTTAGTGGAAACTTTGTGTGCTCTTTATTTTTCCCAGCAGGATCCATACCTGGGTAGAAGTATTTAACTTTTGCTTCTTCTAACGTGTCTGCTATAGCGTGTACTTGATCAATATACTGTGTAAGATCATGTTCTTTCCAGGCTGGAAATAAACTTTCACCACAGTTAGACATAGATAAACTTAGATCAGACTCTTCACAGTCATCCAGTTGTGGAAAATGATCGTGTCCTTTAAGTCTTTGCAAGCAAGTAGTTTCACGCAACCAGCAGTCAAATATGCTTCCACGAGCAGGTTTAACAGTTTTTTTATTTCTTAAACCATAGCATTTTACAACACGGTCTTCAGTTATAAAGCACCAACTTGCTTTACCCATTGTGTATTTCATTTGTTTTTTATTTCTTTTACTTTCCACATTTTTCCATTGCCGTTGAACTCGCCAATAATGTTTATACTGCGACGCCGCATTGTAGGCTCAATACGTGGTGTAACACCATGCACACTGTCTTTAACATTTAGAAACATGCAAAAGTTATTTGCTTCATAGGGCACTTCAAAGTGTGGAGTATGTAAACTGTCATCCACTTGACGTCCTAAACTTTTGTTTACTTCTGTAATTTGGCCATGCACTCTATGGACTGTAAAGTTTCCGCCCTGTGCGCGATCTCCTGGCTGACGCATGTACAATAATCCGGCATAGATTTCAATAGGATTGTCCACATGTGGTGTACGACTTGTGCCTGTCTGATCTACAGGTTCGTGTACTACAAACTGGCAGTCTGCTACATACTGGCCTGTATTATCAACATCACGTGGCGTAACACTTCCAGTGCTTAGATTATGCAAAAAGTCTGCACCATATGCAGTTTCGATACTTGGTGCAAACAGTTCTACACAACTTCTAAAGTATTCAGGACTTGTATGATACTCAAAAAAGTCTTGCCAGATAGCAGGAGGTGCTTCCTGCGCACACTCCTTCATTTTGTAACGATAGCAAATACCTCCATCATGTGGATCTGTACTGGTAACCAGTTCCATAGGAAATGTCTCACATAGTTCCTTATAACGTGCTGTAGGTAGTGCACCTTTAACACAAACATACGGATACGGATCAGTATGCACTTCTTTAACATTTTGTATACAACTTAGATCACTCATTTTTTATTCCCTTACTTTTAACTTGTTGTGTGGCATCATATTCGTGAGGATTTTTTTGTTTCTCTGCCATAATCATACTCTTTGTAACATGGCGAATGTCTTTCCACCATGCTACATCCTGATGTTGAAAATTATTTGTAATATCATTTAGTGTGCTTTTGCCAACTTCCTTACGGAAACCCTTTAGGTGGTCCATGTATTTACCCAGTACACTATTAATAAACACATGTCCGCTTTGTTCTGAACCACCTAGATCTCGCATTTCAACACCCATGCTCTTAAAGTCCTCAACAAGTTCTCCAAAAATAAAACTGTCATGACTTTCCTTGTGTTTAAATATATCATCGCTTTCGTATATCCAACGCCATTGTTCCATTAGTTCCTGAAACTTTGGATGATTGCGATTAAACATCATCCAACCACATTCAGGCCAAGTTTTACGTCCCAAGTATGTTGCTAGTTGATTTTCGTTGGGTGCAATTTCATTAAGGAATTCAATAGGCATAGGTGTATGCGTTCTAACATCTCCGTCACACCACATAAAAATGTCTGTTCCACATGTTTTTGCAAAATGCCAGAGTGCAAATGTTTTGTTTGCAAAACGACTTGCATCCCATAAAAAACTTTTCTTGCTCATATCATGATTCCATCCATGAGCATGTTTGTTATCCTTGTGACGCAGTTGCCATGCCTTAAGATCTGGCAGTGTAGTTGCTTGATCCAATACAGTAATATTTGGATTATTAGTAATAGGTTCATGATCCTCTGCGTATATTGTAAGAGGAACACTTTGTGGCCAGTAATTGTTGTATCCCTCAATAAATTGCTGACCGTATTTTTTGTATCCTGCAGGGTGCCAGGAGGTAAATACTGATAATGTACGCATATAACTATTTACCATGATTGTAAGTCACTTTCCAAATAATTTACCTGGCAACGCAAGTCTGGTATATCCTCAAGTTTTAGATGCAATTAAAAAAACAGATACACTCGTAGAAAACTCCATGGACGCGGATGCTGCACTTATTTGGAGTGTGCTATGGTATGGAAAAATGCGTCCTAATAAAGATGTATGGGATCATTATCGCGCACAGGGTAAGCCAGTTATTGTCATAGAAGTGGGCGGGCTATTACGCAACGCAACTTGGAAGTTGGGTATAAACGGGATCAACAGAGACGCAGAGTTTGCACTAAATGAATACATGCCAGATGATAGACAAAAAAAGTTTAGTATTGTACTACAGCCCTGGAAGCATGATGGTGATTATGTTCTAGTATGTGGACAACATGGTGCCAGCGAACAATGGCGCAACATGCCTGATATAAATACCTATTACAAGCAAACTGTAGAACAGATAAGACAGGTTACAGATAAGCCTATTGTAATTCGTAGTCATCCAAGATATCCTGAGCAACATCAGTTTGAGGGCGTCACTTGGAACAGACCATTACATGTGCAGGAAACCTATGATGATTTCGATCTTGATATAATGCTTGCACATGCATATTTTACAGTAAGTCACAGTAGCAATCCAGGCATACATAGTATTATTGCAGGAGTGCCTGCTGTTGTTAGTGAACACAGTCTAGCATGGGATGTAAGCACTAGTATGTCTAAATGGCTAAGTAAACCCTATAGACATCAATGGTTAAATCGTATTACATATACTGAATGGTTTGCAGACGAAATACATATCCAATGGAGTAGACTTCGTGATTATATTTGAAAAGGAAATAAGCGAATATTACACGCAACCATTTGAAGATATGTATAGGGATCTTGTAAGAATTAAAAAGGATCACTATACAAATGAACAGATTATAATTACAAGTTATGGCTGGACAAATGAAAATATTTGGCGTCATTTTTTTCGTATAGTAAATTCAATTGATATACCTACATATTTTATAAAAGTAAAAACAAACAACCCTGATACAATACGCATAGTAAGAGAACAGTGCGGCAAATGTGTGCCAAAAGATAATATTGTTGAATGTACAATAGTGCTTAAACCACTGCCAACAAAAAGTTATATCAATAACCGTTTCGATATTCATGATGCTATGTGTATAAATCCTTTTACAAATCTAGAAGTTGCAGTGAATGGAAATATTACAGTGTGTTGTGACTTAGACAGCGCATACTATGGAACTGATCTACTACCAAAACCTTTAAACATAAAAGATAGTTCTATAGAAGAAGCAAAGAACAGTGAACATGTACGAAAGATACAACAGGATTTTTTGCAAGGAAAATCAACACCATACTGTAACAGTTGCTGGAACAACGAAGCAGTTGGATTTCCTAGCAAAAGACAGCGAGACGAATATTTTTTTCGTGATATAATATACACTACTGACTTTCATAATTCAAACGAAATACAAACACTTGATCTAAAGATGGGATTTACTTGTAATTTGAAATGTAGAATATGCTCACATCAACTTAGCAGTAGTTGGTATAGTGAAGATAAACGATACGATAATGTGCCTAGTATAAAAACACTGGACTATGGATACACTCTTAGTAGAAAAATGTGGTCAGATGCTGTGGACAATTTGCCTGATCTACGCTATATAAATTATGCTGGAGGTGAACCACTACTGGACAAAACACATCTAGCAAAACTTGAAAGATTAATAGAATTAAATAGAAAAAATGTTCACATCCATTACAACACTAACGGAACAGTGTATAGTGAACGTCATATAGAACTACTGGAACAATTTGATACTGTTAGTATAACCTTTAGTATAGATAACACAGAAGAAAGATTTGAATATGAAAGGCACGGATCAAATTGGAGCACAGTTCTGAAAACACTAGACAAGTATAGCAAACTGGATAGAAGTCGCTTTATACTGGAGTTTTTTCCAACTGTAAATATTTTTAATGTTATGTATCTTGATGGTGTAATAGATCTTTGTGATCAGTTAGGTTTTCAGTATGCTTTTGGATTTGTAAATAAACCAAAATATTTAAGTCTATACAATATTCCACCTGAAAACCGTCACGTTGTAACTGAACGCTTACGGAGTAGTAAACACAGTAAGATACAATCTCTTGCAAGAAGATTTGAGGAACAGGATACATATCATGACATGCAAGCAGAATTATGGAATGAAATTACTAGAATAGATTTGCGTAGAAACGAAAACTTTTGTGCAACTTATCCTGAACTATCTAAACTACTGCACATCCCAGTCAGTCAATTCTAATATCCTCCATGCCCGCTGTGCGCAATCTAACAACATGTCCCATTTGCCATTGTTTAGTATCTAGTCCTTTCATGATACCCAACCAGCGATTGCGTAACAGTGCAACTTCATTAATAATAGTTTCAAAATCAATAACTTCATCTTCTCCGTCTACATACTTTTCTGCATCTCTACTAGTCAATGCTCTCGCATAACCTTCCAAATATTTCTGAAAATGTTTGCGGCGAATCTTGCGTAGTTGTATATTAAGATAGTTTAGCACTGCTTCTATCTCCTGTAACTGATTAAAGCGATGTTCTGTTATTCCGGGCAACGCTGTTATATTACGCTCCACAATACCTTTTACACTACACTCGCGTTTTGCCTCTTCCAACTCTGTTTCATAGTAACTAATAAAACTAGGAATAGCACCTAAATCATTTACAATTCTATTATAGTACTGACTCAATAGTCTTCATCTTCGTAATCGAAGTCCTCTTCGGGTTCGCCAAGAATATCCATTACACTGGCTTTCATATTCTTATCAAGTCCCGCTAGTCTATAAAGTTCTTCCTCATCCAACAGTTCTTGCAAGTCATCCACTAGATGATCAGTTGCTTGTTGCATGTCCTTCTGTGAGATATATTGTTTTAAAATAGTGTAAACTTGTTTAACTATTTCTTCATTCATGCATTTCATCCTCTATGTCTTCAGCATATATATCGCCTTCTACTTCATCAGCGATATCGTCTATACTTAGTCCAACATTAGAAATATCCTGCATAATTACTTCAAGTTTTTCACCTGTCCAGCCCTTGCGGAACTCCAGCATTTCTTCACCTTTGCTGGTTGTATATTTTAGTCTGTTACCCTGTTTAACTAGTAAGCCTTTACCCTCAAACAAATCCAGTAATCCACTGTAGGGATCCATACCTGTTTCATAGGGAATCTTAACCTGCACTGCCTCAAAAGGTTTTGCATAGCGTGTTTTCATAACTTTACAAGCGGCACGGATACCACGCACATCACTTACTTTGTTTCCTGCTTCATCTTCTTTTAGTTTTAGTTTACGCATTGCAATAACAATACTACTAGCATAGATGAAGCCCTGTCCGCCACTGATCTTGTCATCTGGATCGAACATATCCTGAGAAGCATATGTATGGTTAGTACACACCATGCCTACATTGTAACTGCCAATCATGTTTACTGTGTTGCGAACAAGTGCAGTAAGTGCCTTAGGCTTACGCCCCATATCACCTTTCATATCGCCTTTGTCAAACTGATCAACATCTGTAGGAGTAAGTAACATACCCAAACTATCAATAACAAATAGAACCTTAGGGCGATCCTCTTCTGCCATTGCTTTGTAGTCTTTCATAAACGTGCTAATAGTTTTTGCAACGTCATCAATCATACTCATGCTTAGTTTAAGCAGTTTACTTTCGTCAGTGTCAACATTAAGTGCTTGTAACCAACTTTCATCCAGTGCATTTTCACTGTCAATTAACACAACAAAGATACCCTGCTCCTGCGCTGCTCTTACAATATTTGCACTTGCAAAGTAACTTTTGCCCGCACCACTTTCACCTGCAAACACAGTAACTTTGCCCATGGGCACACCTTTATGAAAGTCACCACTTACTAGATAGTTTAGTGCGTAACTACCTGTGCTTATCCAGTCTGTGGGATCATTAAAGCCAATACTTAGTCCATCAATGCTTTTTGTTATGTCCTTGCGGAACTTGCTTACGTCAAAAGGTTTTGCCATGTTTTTCTCCTATGAGCCTATGTTAGTATTATATTACAGATAACGTTCAATGTCAAACACATTTTTAAAGTTATTATTACGCCGCTTATCCATATCGTTTAACCTTTGAATAGTTTTACAGGACTGTTTATTATATTCTCCATCCAAATGAATAAGCATGTTCACATAACTATTGTGTAACAAATAACGAGTATCTGCTCCTTGAATCCTTGCTTTTAGTCTTATTTCTAAATCCTTTAGTATCTTATTGTTTAGGTTTCTCACATCATATTCTGTAGGTCCTGTAAGCGGCCCTATAACAAACGAGTTTTGCTTATATCCCATGGATCTAAAAAAGTCAACAGTGTCGAAAATAGTATATGGATTAAGTATAAACCAAAGCATGTTAAAACTAATTTTATGATCTAAACTTCTTATTGTGTCTAAATTTTTTAAAAATTTTTCCCAACTAGCACCATACCTAATGTACTCAAATTCTTTATCCATAGTTTCCACACTGATAGTCCAGTGTACGTTTTTAAACTTACTTGCACGTTGAAATACAGGACCTTGAATATTGCTTAAATTTGTGTTAATGCGTATAGTACAGTCTGGATTTATTTTATCCAATAGTTCACTGTTTTCTTTCATTAGCAGAGGTTCACCGCCCGCTAAGTAAACGTTCTTAAGATTATGTGCATTATCCAATACATATTGTTTTGTTTTTGCTAGTTGTGTTTCATTTACCCTTATAGTTTGTCCTAATTCTTTCTGCCAAGTACTGCTAAGTTCTGGGCTACAATATACACAAGCAAGGTTACATGTATTACGCCAACGAATATCAACAGTGCTTAGTGTAGTGTCCATTGTGTCATATGCTGTATATGGAACTCTAGCAAGTGCCTTTAAATAATAATATCTATCACTGCGTACATTTAATCCAGTATTTCCCTGTTCAAGTTTATAACAATTACTACAATTACTATGAGGTTTGTTAAGAGCAAGTGTTTGTTTTATATTATTGTTTTCAGGACCATGTAGTATATCTTCAATATCTGTATTGTTAATATGACCTGTATAGTCATTGCTAAGAACACAGGGCTTTACTTTCCCGTTGGGTTCCATATAAAAACCAGTCCAGGGCACTGGACAGAATGTTCCGTTTATTGCACTTTTAGGATCCATAGCCAAGACTGATCTCCTGCAATCTTAGATTACGTTTCTTACAGTATTCCCAGGTGTCCACAACTGCTTCACACCAATCTCTAACAGGCGCACTGTCAACACCTGCAGTGTTGTGTGGTTGTGTTGCAACTATACCAGGGCGTATAAGCACTAGTCTACATTTACTGGATGTATTTTTTAGATTGTAATATGCTTGATCAAGTGTTTGTTTTTGTAGTTTGTACTCCTGCATTTCAAAATCTACAGTGTATTGTGCGCTCATAATACTGCCTATTAGCCAGATAAGTTTGCGTTGATCATGCCATTGATGCCATACTTTGTATAA
Source organism: Legionellales bacterium (assembly GCA_002722435.1). Taxonomy (GTDB): domain Bacteria; phylum Pseudomonadota; class Gammaproteobacteria; order Comchoanobacterales; family Comchoanobacteraceae; genus UBA7916. The sequence goes on from PBLX01000007.1 coordinate 8,042, forward strand.
TAATTCTGTTTGTGCATAACCTGCTTGTGCGTTGTTAATAAACCAATCACACTCAACAATAGGGCCAACTATCTTTTGCAAACTACGAATATTGTTTCCGTCACGCCTACTAAGACCTACAACTTCATGTCCTCGTTCAGACAGTATTTGTGCAAAACACTGTCCTATACCTGCTGAATGTCCTGTGATTGCCACACGCATTACCAAAATCTTTCTATACCTGGCCTGCAGGATTCTTCAAAATCTAAAAATATTTTAAGTTCCTGTGTATTATCACGATCAGTAGCAACTCCTGCTATATCTGTGTTTTCTGTTAGCCAATTTTTATATTTTACATTTAGCATATCAGGTTCTTTTAAAAATGCAAACTGATGACGTATTTCATTAGCAGTACAATATTCCTGTATTTGGGGCAAGTGTTTTACGTTAAGGGCACTAACTGTTGTCCATGTATCTAGTGTAAACATTTTATACTGTGTTGAAAGTTCTCTATAGTATAACATGTTACTCTCAAAATTATCCCATTTTACTGGATATCTTATATAATCGTGTACGTTGCCTATACCATCAAAACTTACTGTTACAATTACTGCTACGTTTTTTTCTAATAGGTTTTGTATTTGTTTGATCCTTACACATGCATTAGTATTAATTCGAACAATACGAACACTATCTGGTAAATCGTTTAGAACTGTATTGTAATTTTTGCTAATACTAGGTTCGCCGCCATTAATATCTATTTCAACTACACGTTCCAGGGGTAATGTATTGTACAGTTCATAATTATCCTTTACTACTAATTTACCTTTTAAATTTCCTATGCGTGTACTTAAACTAGGTTTACATGTTACACATGCACTATTGCAATAGTTGTCCAGTGTGCCTCCTAGTTGTATGTAACGTTTGTTAAACTTTCGCAGTATCCTATCACGTTCAATGCTGTTTAATCTTATACTAGTGCCATTGAGTTCTTCAGTTTGTTTACATCTAATGCATTCATTAGGCCATTGATCATTGCGCATTTGATATCTTAGGTATTCTAGCCAAGCACTGTTTTCCAGTTGTCTGAAACTATTATATTGGTTTGCATTTACCATATGGCCACAACATCCTATTGTTCCGTTGCTGTTTAATCTTGCGTAGTGGCCTAGTCTTGGGCAATGCATTTTTTATATAACACCTTTTGTGTATCTTTAATGTATTGATTTATTTCAGTTAGATTTGTTGTAGTGTTGACAAATTTTTTATAAATTATGTTATCTAAATTTATCCAGTGTGTTGGTGCAACATAGTCATAGTATCTAGTGCTTGCATTTTTATGCACACTTATCTTAAGATCGTCTAAACTGAGAATGTGAATTTGTCCAGTATAGTTTTTATAAAGATGACACAACCACATGTACTGTGGCATAAAATGTCTATCTACAAGTTCACCACGTTCTATTAAGGATACTAGTGTATCTTCATCCAATTGTTGGTTAAGTTCTATGTATGTATTTACTCCACTGTTGAATCTTGTTTGTGCTTCACGCCAGAATACTGTTACTAGTTCAGTGCTTTTGTCAAAACTTCTGTTTACAACGTGCTTATTTACTGCTAATTGTTCTAGGCTACTGCTTGCATTCTTAAAAATAGGATACACAAAGCCATGCACAGATAATTCTAAAACTGTACATAGCCTTGGGTATACTTGTTCAGGATTGTATTGAATCATTTAAAAAAGGGGGGCAGTGCCCCGCCCCCCTATGCCTTATGATTGGCGGTTACGAATCATCGCTAGGATATCTTCTGCCCGCTTGCTTTCACCAGCAGGTGCTTCTGCAGGTGCCGCCACTGTTTCTGTTTGTGGAGCAGGAGCAGGAGTTTCTGCTGGTGCTGGAGTTGCTGCCGGAGCAGGTGTTGCTGGAGCCGCTGCCGCAGTAGACGTACTTGAGGATGAGGATCCTGCGGGTGCTTCTACTCCATATGGACGATAGTATTGTGCAAATCTCTCTGCATCATATGGTTGTCCATCTACACTTGCTTCGAACATCTCTTTAATGCACTGCAATTCTACTTCAGTAGGTTTCTTAGGAAGGAAATCACTAAGTGTATGTAAGCCATGTGCGTCAATAGCCGCCATCTGCTGTTCAGTAAGTGCAGTTTCTTTACGAGCCCATTTACTGGTACTGTAATCTGCATACTGACCCTTAGTTGTCTTTGTGATACGGAAGTCCAATCCCTGTGTATAATCTGTAGGAAGTTCCTGGATATCCGGATCCATAAGTGCATCCTTGATTAGATTAAAGATGCTTGGAGAGATAACAAATCTGCGGATAGGATTATCCGGAGTGTTATCTTCTGCTAAAGGATTTTCAGTTACAAAACCCTGGAAAATGTAACTACGCTTCTTCCAGTATTTGCGTCCCATTTCCTCTAGTGAACTATCCTTAAACCAACCACGTACTTCAGTAAGTACTGGACATGTCTCACTCCACATTTCAACACAGGGAACCTGTACCATTACAGGCTTACTGTTCATGTCGTTTTTAATACCACTAAAGGGTAAACGAATCATAAGCCTTTCAGCCCAAAAGAATGTGTTATTAGGATCTCCATCGGGCAAGAAACGAACTGCTGCCGTCGTGCCTTCTGGGATATTCCAATGTGGGAAGATTGCGTTGTCGCCGCCGCCTGTACGCTCACTGCGTGATTCTTGTGATTTAAGTTTTGCTCTAATTTCTGCCAAAGATGCCATTATTTTCTCCTATATGTGCCATTGTTTAGCCTTGTATGTGCCATTTCACATACTATATTACATAGTATATGACATTAGTATTTAGCATGTCAATAACTTTTTTGTGGTTTTTTTGATATAAAAAAACAGGGCCGAAGCCCTGTTTAGTTAGTAGTGTGTTGGTTTACTTTTCGAGATCCTGTAGTTTCCGTAGTTGTCTTGCCACTATACTTCTTGGTGTTATTTGATAGCCTGGTTCGCCTTCATGTATGCCGTGGTTGCTCCGCATGTTTGACCCTACGCCTGCCATTGCCTTCATTTTTGCAATGCTTTCCGCCACTTCGTCTGCCTCTTGTGATTCTTCAACTGCTTCTTTGGATTCAAAAAATCCCATTCTCTTGAGTTCTTTCATTACCAAACGCTTGACCATTTTATCTTGACCACTAGCATACTTCATGAATAACTCTCTTGCTTCTTTGTCCGTTGCAGGATCTTCCATCTCAATCTTATCTAAAATTTTATTTGACATGGCCATTGCTTCGCCGCCTTCGCCGCCTACATATGATCCATCTGCTTTTTGTGTGCCTTTGTAAATGCCTGGCTTGTCTACGTCTTTTATAGTGCCGCCACCTGGCAAATCAATATCTGCCTCTTGTACTGACTCGTCCATTTCTGTACGAATCCTTTCAATATCGCTGTCGCTTACCATAGGGTGCATTTTTTTAATTTCTTCATTGCTAGACCCGTCACGGATCATATCTTCAATATGCATCATAAGATCTTTCATCTTACCTTCTTCAAGATCTTCGCCTTCAGCAATCATCTTTGGGGGATCTATATCTGCATCTTTAATTGCTTTTCTTGCTGCCTTCATGTCATCTCTATCAATATATAGGAAGCCGTTTCTAAAGCCATCATGTGATATGCCTGCATCTTTGAGTGCATTTATTACCATTTTTTCGTAACCTTCATCAATTAATTCAACATCTTCAAAACGTGGGCGGCCAAATCTTCTTGGAATAACCATTTTTGTTTGATCAGGTCCTGTTTTGTTAATTTGATCCAGTGCCATTTGCATTGACTTTTGGAACTTTGGTCCATAGTCATCAACATGATCCATTAGCCAGCCCATAATAATTGGTCGGGCATCAGCGTTAGGATCTTTATCGCCTGCTTCACCTAAATCGTCATATAGTTCGTCATCACCAATGAATGCACCCACTGCTGCTGTAGCATCTTCACCAGCATCTCCTAAAGGCAATGGCTTCTCCATTAGTCTTGCAAGTCCCATTGCATCGGATTCATTTTCGGGTAGTGCCCATGTGCCTTCTGCAATCATATTCATACTCTCTTCATATGATTCAAATGTAACACCTTCTGTCTTGTCCTTACCAAATAGATCCTTTTTGGCCTTAGGCTCTTTAACATCCACTTTGCCCTGCAAATATTTCTTAGCAATCTGGAAAGCCATCTTTTGTTGTGCAGGATCGTCAAGTTCAATATCACTTAGTGCATTTGCTGCTTTATCATTAGTCATATTGTTAGCAAGATACTTCATAATAGCAACTAGAATACTGCGATTCTTTCTGCTTGTATCCATATCGCTGTTTTTCATAAACTGCATGTAGTTTTTTAGTTCAGCCATATCTGCAGGATTATTAAACACTTCAATATTATCATCACTATTAGCAAAATCTATTAGATCTTTCATGTCTGCTTCTTTTACTTGTCTACGCTGTTCCATTGCTTTCCTAACACTTGGCAAACTATTTGTAAGTCTCTCGTCATAAACTTCTCTAGTAAGTTTTAGTTTAAGATCTTCCAGGTCACCTTCTTCTTGTACTTCTTCAGGACTCCAGTTTTCAAAATACTCACTATACCCGTTTGCAGACGCCAGTGTCTTAAGGGTATCTTTTAGTCCATAGTAACGATCAGTTGCTGCTTCAATAATTTCATTTTGCTCTTCTGTAACATAATCCTCACGCTTAATGGCGCGTACAAATGTCTTAAGATTTTGCATCTCTGTCATAATCTCTACAATGTGTTTACCACGGTCATCACGAGTATGCCCTTCGTTACTGACGTGTCTTGCCATTGCTCTTGCTCCTGGCAAATAATTGTTAGCAAACTTGAAGCGTTCTCCATCACTGTTTTCAATGTAGATAGCACTAATGTTACGACTTCTTGCGCCCATTTTTGTCTCGTCTACAGTTTTGTTATGCTGTATAATAATTTTTGCGGTTCCCTGTTCTAGGAAACTCTTTTGGCTACTGCCATACATTTTGTTTTCCATCACTTCGTCCTGGCTACGTTGTGTTAAAAACTGATAATCCTTTTTATCAAGTCTCTCTTTTGTTACATTATGAGTTTCGTAATTTAACATGTTTCTTGCACTAAACTTACTCAATTCTTTTAAAAATCCATACCAAGCATCTGCAGTATCACTGTCAGCATCTTCAACTATACTATTCGGAAAATATACCTGTAAAGTACCTTCTTCATTTAGACTTAGAGTTACTGCACCAATTGGTAAGTCCTTGTGCTTAAACTGAAATTCAAAGAAACGTGCTTGGCTAGAATCAGTAGTCTGCATGCCATTAGTATCCCCCAATTTGATACTGCTAACACGACTACGAATCTTGTCAAATAGTTCTTCTGCTATGTTATTTATTGATCTCATATACATATTTATCTAGACCATAATAAATGGCATAGGTTCAAGTTCGAAATCGTCACCGTCACGAATATGAAGATCAAGTTCTGGATTATAACTTTTAATTGTTTGTGCCATGCGCATTACAAGTAGTGTAGCCATCACAAGATCATCAGTATCGCCCTGTTTAGCACTGTAACTATTTCCACTTGCTATAAAACTTTTCATTTCACTTATAAGCATTTTACTATTAATCTTAACCTTATCTGTTTCAACTAGTGTCTTAAACTTTGCACATATTGCTAGTTTACTACGATGTGTAGTGTTAAATCCACGTCTATATGCTCTTGTATTACCATGGGCCTTAGGCTCGCTCAAAAATATTCCAGGTATATTTTCTTCACCTATTTCCGCTACACTTTGCAGTGATGCTTCACCTATTGTGTTGTTCTCCACACTATAATATACACTATTTGCATCTCCACATTCCTCAACTAGATATTTGTTTATTTCTATTAGTATCCTTATTTGTTGTGGTATAGGAGTTTTGTTGTGACTCCATTCACCTACCTGTATCATACTGGGTACTTCAAATATTTCTATTGCTGCAGGATCTCCTCCAGTACCCAAACTAGGATCAAGTCCCACTAGATATGTTTTTCCTTTTTCGGGTGCTTTATACCAACGCACTTTGCCGTGCCTAAATAGTGGATCATTACCTCTTAGGTTTGTAAGACACATACTATCCACAAGTGTTTCATCATAAACTATAAATTCACAGTCGTGTTCGCGCCTAAAACGCTCTTCGCCAATTCGTCCTAGTTCTTCCTGTTTCCAAGTATCGTCTCTGTCAGGATGCTCCCACCAATAACTACGAAATGCTTTAAATCCGTTGACTCCTATGTCAGTTTCCTCACCATCACTATCAAACTGTTTATTCGCATCTCGCCATATAAGGGCAAACTGATCCTCGTCACTGTTAGGAGTGCTTGTAATAATAGCCTTACCACCTGTTGCTAGTGTAGGTGAAATACTAGTCCAAAACTCACGGGCAATACTAGGACGCACAAATGCAAACTCATCACAGTATAGCAGTGTAATACTCATGCCTCGTCCAGTGTTGTCTGTGGTTGCTTGTGCTACAATACGCGAACCATTGTCAAAGTCTATACTACCTTTGTTGTAACTTACAACGCCAGCACGGATATGATCAGGACATAGTTCATATGCATAACGAATACGTTGCATAATTTCCTGTGCACCTGCATACTTGTGTGCGGCAATAAGTATTATACTGTCTGGCACAAACATTGCATACCATAACAAATATCCTGCAGCAGTCGTAGATTTGCCTGTCTGTCTCGGTAACATGTTTATATTAAAGCGATAGTTATGATATATATCTATAAGTTTGTCCTGATATTCAAATGCATTATAAGTCATACGTCCTCTAGTAGGATGTTGTATGTTAAAGTAATTGTTTATAAAATATTTGATGCCAGTAGCAGGATCTGCGCATTTTGCAAATTCTGTTAGTTGTTCACGGGTAAATGTTTCTTTCTTGTATGCTTTTTTTATTAGCACACCATCTAAAGACTTTGCCATTATGTTTCGTATACGCCCTTTAAATCTACATAATCTGTACCGCCCCAGTAATTTGTGTGGTATAGATATGCTTCCTGTATAACTGCGTCTATGTTTTTATGCCAGTAACGAATAAACTTGACACTTCGGGGAAAATCAGGTATAATATCCGGAGTTTGCCAGACAAATTCGTTTATAATATGTACATGATCTGGCATGTGATAATAAACTTGGATAGAGACTAATTTATCTCTGTCAAATCTCTTAATCATACTGTATTTATCGGAAAACTATATGGGCAAAGTAATAATACAACGTAAACCCTATCAGGCTGTTGCTTGGATAGGCACTGCAGGTTTAATAGTTGGTGCTATGATGAATGCATTTAACGTCTATCCCTGGAATCTATGGGTAATGATAATTGCAAATGCTATTTGGATACTTGCGGGTGTGCTATGGCGCGAACCTAGTGTATATTGGCTAAATATTTTTATGGTACTAGCATATGTACTGGGAGCAATCAAGTACTTGGCATGAGCGATACACTATTATTAAATGCATGCGGTAATCCTATAAGTAGTTTTCCTGTCAGCACTATACGCTGGCAACGTGCAGTCAAGTTACATTTTTTGAACAAAGTGGATATACTGGAGTCATATCAAGACTGGCAAATCAATAGTCCTAGTTTTAGTATGCATGTTCCTGCTACTGTAATTACTCGTGACTATTATAGACCCAAACATAATGTTTGTTTCAATAGATACAACCTAGCACTAAGAGACGAATTCAAATGTCAATACTGTGGTGAACAATACAGATATGATAACCTTACTATTGATCATGTTATTCCTCGCAGTCAGGGCGGTGTTACAGTATGGACTAATTGTGTTATTGCATGTAAACGTTGTAATATTGCAAAAGGAAGTAAACTGCTTGCACCCAGGCGGAAACCTGAACAACCCGATTACTATCGTATGGCGGCTCTTAGGAGCCGTTTTCCGTTTAGTGTGAGACACAGTAGTTGGTTAGACTATCTACCTAACGGAGTGTTGAATGAAACTGTATCAGTACGGGTGTAGTGTAAGTTTAGGTGAAGAAGCAACAATCTGTTATGGACAACTTGTAGCGGAGCAGTATGGTTACGAATTTGTACAACTTAGTGAAAGCAGTGCTAGTAATCCATATATTGCACTTAAATTTTGTGAAACATACAAGGATATTGAACAGGAAGATTTAATTATATTTGGCTGGACGCATCCCAATAGACAAAGTTGGTATAACAATAAAACACAGTGTTGGGAACATATGAACTATGTGCAGGGTAAAAAGTCTGGCAGTGCCCTGGTGGATAGTTGTAAGGACTATCTAGTTAACCAACACAGTGAGTATATAGAAAATTTACACACATGGTATCCGAAACACATTGTGGAAACAACATGTAAACTAAATCATCTCAAGTACATGCATTTGGATGTGGTGCCTGGAGTTGTAAAAATACTTGGTGTAGATGGTAGTAACAATCAGAGTAAGTCAAAATATATAGCGGATCATCTACATCCTAATGATGAGGGTCACCGCTATATACATAGTTTATTACAAAATAATCTTAGTCTTCTTCTTGATTAATAATTTCTTGCTCTTCTAAAAATGCACGATAGCTCTTGTACAGTGTGTTTTCTACTTCCGCAATTGCTTGTACATCTTCAGAAACTTCTTCAATCTCACGTGGCTCCTGATCCATAGGATTGTCACCGCCCGCCGCTGCAGGATACATTTTCTTAGGACCATTTAGTCCACCGCTCATGCCAATCATTTGATCTTCAGCATCCATGTATGCAGGCTCGCCCTGGCTACCCTCTGGACTGTTAGCAAACTCTTTCACTGGTTTGTAACCTTCAAAGCCTGCTAGTTGCATAAGTTCAGCAATTGCTGCAACAGGAATCTCTACAGTTTCTTCAACTTCTTCCTCTGCAACTTCTTCCTGTTCCTCTGGAATCTCGAGATCATCTTCTTCAGCAAATTCTTCCTCTGCTACTTCTTCTTCAGCAACAGGCTCTTGAATTTCTTCAATCTGTTCTTCTTCAATCGCAACGTCTTCTTGCTGAACATCTTGTTCAGCGAGTTCCGCTGCGATATTGTTTAGTTTAGTTCTTAGTTCAGCAATATCCATTACTTTCTCCTTTGGTTAATATACGCCACCTAATCTTTGTGATCTATCAATTGCTGCTTGTGATGCAGTAGGTGGTACATAATTTGGATCACTCTGTGTTACAGCTCTTTGTATATTTCTTGCATTCGCCTGCAATTTACTTGCTGCTCTAGTGTTTCCTGCTCTTAATGCTGCGTCAGCAGCCTTTGCAAATTTAATAGCCCTTCTGTCTGTAAATGTTACAGTATTAGCCGCCGCAGTTTGTGTAGTTGCTGCTGGCTGTTGGTTATCGCCTCGCATAGAAATTGTTGGTGCAGGTGTTACACCTGCTCCTGCCGCTGTTTTAGTAGATCCGATTCTATCTCTGTATGCTTGTGCTGATCTTTGATTTTCTGCATCACGTTCAGCACGCCTATTACCGCCGCCTCTAAATACTCCAGCAATACGACTTAAAATTCCTGGCCTTTCAGCCGCTGCTGTAGCCTGTCCTGCTTTATCTTGTTTTACTTTATCTCTAATATTTGCTATGGATTGTTGACCTTGGGTCGGTGCTGATGCAGTACCAAACTCACCTCCTGCTCCTCCTGTTTGCACTGCTGTACCTGCAGGAGCCTTTGCTACTTGTGTAGTTGCAGGTGCTTGAGGAGCAGATGCTGCTTGTGCCGCAGTTCTACCGCCCTGACTACCTGCACGATTTGCCTGTGCTGATTTTGCCTGTGCCGCAGCCATTGCTGCTCTAGTATTCTTACCCATTATACCATCTGCTTTAATATCGAAACCCTGTGCTTGCAATTTTTTCTGAATTGCCATTGTTTTATCAAAGTCTTTTGTATTTGCTGCTGTTGCTGCTACTTTTGCTCTTTGCTTTGGTCTAGGAGGTGGAGCAGTAGGTGTTGCCATCTTAGGAGCCGCTGCTTTTGCTATTGCTTGTGTACCTCTTGCGCTTGCCTGATCTGCTGGCATAGGTGCTGGATTTACAACCGCTTTAGCGGCTCTTGCTACTGCTGCCTGTTGTGGATCAACTGGATTCGCCCTTAGTGGCCCACCTGCAGGAACATTAGGATTAATTTTAGGTGCTGTTGCTTTGGCTAAGTTTGCTCTAGTTTGAGCTGCTGTACTTCCGCCCTGTTGCCCTGGAGTTTGAATAGCCTTAATAAAATCACCAATACTTCCAAATTTTTTATTAGTAACAGTTCTTGGATCCTCAGGTTTAGGTTTTCCTCGTATATTTGAAGCGTCCCCACCACCTTTTTCACCGCGAGGTGCTTCTATTATTCTATCCAAACTCTCAAGTAAGTCACGCATTATTTTATCCTTATAGTGGGTTGTTTCCGCCGCTTGCCATTAAATTCGGCTTTGGTGGAGCGACTGTTGAACCTCTGTCGCTCATCATGCTTTTCTTGGAAGGTTCTTCCCTGGCAGGCCCACTGTAATCTTGTTTAGTTACATCGCCTGGAGTTTTTGCGTATTCAAACTTCTTTGTCTCGATACTCTTTAGCATGTTTTCGTTATACTTGTCGCCAAATACTTCCTGTTGTTTTAGCTCATCTTGACTGCCAATAAGTGGTTCATAGTCTGATTCCATCTCCTTGACTGCTTCTTCACGGCCTATTTCCTCAGGATTATCGCTGTTAATAACAACTAAATGACTTGCAGGAACACCAACCACTTCACTAATATATCTGTACAGTTGATCCGCTGTTACAGGGTACTTAACCTCTGCATCCATGATAAACACTTCTGCATTGTTAAGTGTTTGGAAGTCCATTGGATGTTCTTGTATTGGAGTTTTCTTAGGCTTGCTAATACTTGCTACTTCATATTTTTCCAGTGCAGTTTCCAGTGCATCCATTGTTTCTGCAGTGAGTTCGTTTGCTAGTTTAATACGAAATTTGTATGTTTGTTCACTTTCTACAAGATAACTTCTAAAACTTTTCATTGTGGTATTCCTTGCTGTAATAGTGTATTTATTACTTTTGTTCAGTATTTCTTCCTAAAATTTCCATTAGTAACTGATTTCTGTCCACTGTTTGACCGTCACCATCTTCTGTATCTTCGCCCCTTGCGTGCGCTTCGCGTGCTAGTCTAGCATCCAGTGTTGCTTTTTTAAGTTGTAAATCAACCATGCGTAACTTTTTATTAATCTTTGCACTCTTAGCACTTAGTGCAGTATCCAACATACGACTTGCATTGTTAAAAATTTCGCCACTAAAACGTGCTTCAACATTCATACCTAGATCCATTAGATCCTTAAATGTGTCCTGTGCTAGGCTTGCAATGTCATCCATTTCTTTATCACTTGTTTCAAGATCTCGAACACTGGGCAGTGCAGCATCTATTTTATCCACATTAGTAAGTGCAGTTTGTAGTTGTGGAATACTGTCTTTGTCTACAGATTCAACTATGTTTGTATTTTCTTCTAATGTAACATCTATTTCCTGGGAGTCAGGCAAATCAAATAATTCTTCTAATTTTTTTGTCATAGGCTTTCCTAGTTCATGAGCAAATAGTCTATTGTATTATCTCTTTTACCATTAAGTATACATAACGGCCTCGGAATATCACTTGCATTGAAGGTAGCATGTGCATAATTAAAGTTAGCAAAACATCCAACATCAAGTGGTATTAGTCCTCCTCTTCCAACTTTAAAATAGTGTTGTGAAGAATCTTCAGATAAGTCTAACATAAAACTACAAGGTCCTTGCATTACTGCTTTTGTTTCTGGATCATAATGTTCGTCAACATGTGGTACAAAACTTTCGCCTGGATACTGCATTTGTAGTGTGCAGCCAAGCAAACGTTTTATACCTGCCTTTTCACATAAACGTTTCATTTCAGATCCTGGCAACTCATCAAGTTCCGTGTATGGTAGTTCGTATCCTGAACGTAATCCTCTGCGAGTGCCTTTTAGTTCTTTGCCTTTAAGTGGCAGTGCAAACTTAGGATTGTCTTTGGAATAATCACACATGTTAGTCATTTCATCCAGCAACTTAGCCTTATCTATATCTGCAAGCACTTCAGGATCTAGTGCTTCATACGGAGTAAGTATATTGTTCTTCTTCCACCATCTTGGACCGTTACCATTAGCAAACCAGTTGCGTATAATAGCAGGACAATCTTCTGGCAAATCCATAGGCCTATCCACTGTGTGCATGTACTTGTCAAACAAATTCATTCCAAATTCACGTCTTTGAATACTCTCATATATAGTCTGTATCATTAGTCCCATGTCAGTATGGATCCATATTTCAAACTGTCCTCGTGCAAATAGTGTTGTACCTGGACTTGTTTTAAATCCTGTCCTTTGTTCGAGAAACCATCCACTGTATAACAGTATATCCAGTGCTTGTTCATTAATAATTATCTCTTCAAGTTTTAGTTTACTGCCTGGATATTCTATTACTAGTTTATACCAGCCTGGTGTAAGATCAAAGTCCGTATTTAGACTAAAATCTGTGCGATTATATCTTAGGTCTTCCAAGTAAAAGTTACCCAAAGGTTTATTTGCTCGGATATCAACAAGCATTTATTTCTCCTTATAATACTTAGTTAGCGTTTGCCGTTATGAAAAATATCATCTTCTGTAACTACGCGAAACCTTAAGCCTTTATGTTTTGCCCATTTTGCGGCTGCTTCCCATTTTGCATGGTTAAGCGCAATAGCAAGTTTTTCTTTTTCGCGAGTTTTTTCAGTAAGCATTGTTTGTGCTTTAGGCTTTATTTCAATAAGTTCAGCGTGTTTTTTGCCGCGTTTGTCCTGATAAACTACAACAAAATCAGGTACATATACTGTTCCTTTTCCTGTAAGTGGGTTACGATAAGGTATTTGTATACATTCACTTGCCCAACTTATAATAGCAGGATTATTATCACAAAAACGCATAAATGCGTGTTCCCATCCACTACGATATCGTGGTGCTTTGTTACCTGTATACTTGCTAGGATTTGTTATAGTGTATACGCCATTTGCGTATTTGTTTCGACTAAACATTTACGCCTCCACTTGGCGTGCTATGTTTTCATTAGGTTCAATGTTAGCCTCATATCCCAGTAGACTAGAAGTTCTGCGGCTTAAATTTAAGAAAGTAGGTATTGCACTTTTAAGATCACCAGTGTTTTTAAATTCTTCAATAATATCAACTATCTTAATGTTCAATTCATTAGCGGCTAGTATTACTGCTGCTGTAAGTGCCGCGGCTGCTTGTTCATTGTTTGTGCGATTAATAAAAAAGGACTTGGCTACATCATATTCCTGTGCGGTTAAGTTAGCAGGTGTTGTAAAATAGTTATTAAAATAGTCCTGTACTCGTTGATCAAAACTTATGTCTGGATCCCTAATAGGTAAATTAGTTTTTTGTCCGGGTCTTTCAGTTGTTGCGGCACTAGTAGTGCTTGCACCAGTGCTTGCACCGCCGCCACCTGAACCTCCTCCGCTTGAACCTCCGCCACTTCCGTATGACATATTATGTCTTCTTTCCGTAATTCGAATTTCGAGAATATGTTATAAAGTCACTTATAGCAGCAGGAAAAGCATTCGAACCGTTTTTAGGTTTCACTATACCGTTTCCTTGATCAACTTCATTAGTAATTACCTGTTGGAAGTTTGTTGTACTTAAATTTTGTCCTTGACTGCTCACATTGTTGTTATTTACTTCTAGTCCTGTTGCTTTAATAAATCCGTCTGTAATACCGCCTGATACTTTACTAAGTGTATTCTCTACTAGTCCTGTAACAGGAACTAGAATATTACTTGTAGGTTTTTTGCCTGTCAATAAATTATTTGCAAATATACCGAGAGTATCAGTAATAATGTCTTTTCCTGTTAGTTTTTCTTCATTATAAATTACTTCCGCGTCTTTGATAACACCTATTACGTTACCCTGGAACAAGTCTTTTGATTCTTGTCCTGCTACGTTTACTGTTTGTCCACCAATGAATGCTTCACTACTAGGATCACCAGTTGTTAGATCGCTTACTTCCACATCATAATGTATATCGCCAAATCCTCTAGGATTAATGTTGTTCATAAAGCCTGTAGCATACTTAACAGTTTCATATGACAGGGTCATTCTGTGTTCCATAAGACTTGAATCTGCATATGCATGACTATCGTGACTAAAATTAGCGATTATAGGATTAATAAGTGTGTATTCTGCAAACTTGTGATTGTGCATACTGTATATCTTTATGCTTTTAAAGAAACGCTTGTTACCGCGTTGAAGTCCCCACTGTTGCCGTACACGATTACTATACTTGTCATATGGAGTATAAGCATTACCTCCGAGATCATATGTTGGATCTGCATTGTAAAAGATATAGTATTTGTGCCATAAGTTTCTTATTAGTTCCTTTACATCATCATGGAAACGTACAGTAACTTCTGTGTAGTTTATTGTATGATGACTATGAACTTTACGATTGTATTGATTGTGTGTTTGTACGTCTATGTTGTAACTTGGCAAGTCTATACTTTTAACAAGTATAGGTAATTCAAGTTGATCAACACTAGTAAACAGTGTAGATGCTTCTGAAGTAAATTCAAATATAACATGGAATAGATGTCCATGTCTTGGCTGCAATTCAAAATTATTGTCAACAAAAGTGCGAGCCGCGTGTTTATAATCACGCATGGTCTCGCCTGTTGTAAACGGTGATAGTGAAGGATTCACACTAGCCATTGGAAAAAACTCCTATTAGCCGGTTATTGTTTGACCCAATGTTCTCGCTACTGTTGAACCAATACCGTCACCTAATGGTGTTTGTACAGCATTATCGTATCTAAGTGACATTGTAATTGTTGCTGGTTCCTGTGTTGCATAGTTTAGATCACCATAGTTAATGTTCTGGATAAAGCAACCATATAGTTCCCAAGTCTCTAGTACACTTGGTGCATTTGCACCATTACCACCGTCTAGTACTTCAAAACGTGTGATAAATTTATAGTCAATACCTGAACTTGCACTGCTCTGTTCCATCATATCAAACTGCTTCTGGACCTGCTCTCCACACAACTTAGTAACACCACCGTTAACGTCATCACGGAGGTTAACTGTAACCATTTCCCATGCATGCTTGCCTACTAGATATACTCTACTGTTATAAACAGGAATCTCAAACTCTTCGAATGTTACACTAGGGCGTGTAATATCCATTACCTGCTTTGTCATTTCAGTTCGAGGAGTACTAATACCAAAGTTTTCAAAGTTCACTCTAAAGCGATACTTTAGTTTAGGCATTAACAAGCCTTGGCTTGCCGCACTCTGATCACCGTCAATAGGCACTGTGAATTTTGTTAATGATGAAACTGACATGTCGTTTCGCTCCTATAATAATTATAAAAGTATTTATCTAAATTTGTTCATAAAAAAAGAGGGGCAATTTTGCCCCCCTTTTGTCCCTTTTTAATTAAACTGAACTTGCAGCCGCTACGTTTCCGCTTGAAATCTCACCTGTATTCTTAAGTCTAATTGGAATAAAGATAAACTCTGCTGCTTTTGTAGGTTCAATAGCAATGTCAACATATAGTTCATTACGATCTATTCTATCTGCAGTATTGTTTGTTTCATCACAAACTACCAAGTAATCAAACACACCTCGCTTTGCAACTAGATCGTTAAGTGTCTGTTCAATCTGTTGCTTTATTTCATCACGAGTTAGTTTATCATTAGGTTCAAACACAAAGCCTGTTGCAATATCCTGTATCTGACGTCTTAGGAAACTAGTTAAGCGTGCTACATTTATACGATCCAGCGCACTTGTACTTGCTGCACGAGTCTTGTTGCCATAGTTAAGAATACCACTGCCGTTGAAGAATGCAATTGGATTAATTCTATTTGTGTACAATGTATCTCGTACACTCTCGCGAACATTATCTGTTACAAATGCACCTGTTGCTGCATTTATAAATCCAATGCTTGCTACGTTATCTACAAGTCCACGACGTGTGCCTGCTGGTGCAAACCAAGGGAAAGCAATATCATCGCTTCTAGCAAATGTACGAAGCATTGCATGACTTGCTGGAACAACCACTGTGTTTCCGCTTAGATCATTTGTTGTGCCACCTGGGTAAAACACACCCAAATGTGGATCACTAGTTACTAGTCCATCTTCATTGTTATCAGTTGCACCCGCTGTATTGGTTGCATAGTTTTCAATTGCAGTGCTGGTTGATGCTAGTCTTAGTGGAGTATCACCTACAACAAACGCTGTTTGACGTCTATCATTGTTTAGACTTACCATATTACTAATAAGTTCTGGATATCCAGGTGCTGCAATTACATTATAAATTCTACTGTCCTCACGCAGTGCAGTGCTTGCATCTAGAGCAGATTTCATTCCATTAACAACAATTTCACGTTGTGCTTTACGTCCAAATGTAGTACCACTTGTTGTTACCCATGCATCCTTTTCTGTAGGAAGTGTTGGATAAACTGTAGTATCACTAAAGTTAGTGCGTGAGAAATGATCACTTCTAAATTCTTTAACATTGTATGAACTACGACGTGTGTTAAACAATAACATACCGCGAGGATAAATTGTTGGATCTGGACGATCAATATCCAAGTAATCACTTGTTAGTAGTGTTTTAGTTGTTGGAATAGTGCCTGTAATTACATCTGTTGTGCCATCTCCCATAAAACGTGCATCTCCAAATAGGATGCCGTTTTCTGTGGTTTGGTCTGTCTTATCAATTAAAACAAACTTTGCTTCGCCATCAACAGTTTCGCGTCTGTAAATCTGAGGATAGTTCTCTAGATCACTTGTGTCAATCCATAAATCACCATTTACTAGTGCAGTGTCATCGCTCTGTAGTGTTGGTTCTGTTGTGCTAAAGATTACACCATTTGGACTTGTGCTTGCAAGAGCAAATCCACGTGTGTCAGTAATGTTCTGATATCCTCTCCAAATTGTGCCATCATGTATTAGAATGTCTGCTTCAAATCCACCATGGAACCATTTAGTATTGTTACTAGGATTACTACTTGGTGCGCTTGTACTTGCAGTATATGTATCCGCAATCCAATTACTTAGGATAATATCGCTGTTGTTTCCTGAGCGTACTTGCTTTGTAGTAATTGCTGTAGTAATACCTGCATCGTCAAGTGGAGTGCCGCTTGTGTTCTTAAGAACTATAACACCACCTAGGTCATGTTTAATAACAATGTTACCTGCACTGTTAATGCTTGCACTAACATTTGCTACATTAGCACCATTAATATCACTAGCCATACTAGCAAGTGTTGTACCACTTAGTACTACTGTAACTGCACTACTTAGTGTGGTGCTATTTGCGCTACTTGCTTGGATTGTAAATGTCTCACTTGCTGTAAGTGGATTTGCACTGTCAATAAGTCCTGTCACTTCAAGGACTCCTGAACTGTAACGTTTAAATAATTTGTATGTTACTGTGTCGTTTTCATTGACATCAAATTGTACATAGAAACTACCAGTAGTAATATTCTTACCACCTCCTGTTGCATCCAAATTCTTAAGTGCAGTTTGATCATTTTCATAAGCAGGTGCGCTGCCACTTGTAAACACTGTGCTTGCACTATCATATGTGCTTACGTCTGCTAGGAAGCCACTGTTGCTTGCAGTTGTTTTAATCCAAATACTTCCACTTGGACGTGGGACACTGTCAGTGCTCTTGAATGCTGGCACTGTGTAGTGTGGATCCTGTGCAATAATTGGTCTTGCAAATGTTCCTGCTGATAAGCCGGCATCTGTTAGTATTGAACCTGTGCCATTTGATAGTACAATCTTTCCGTCTGCAACACTATCTACGCCCACTGCACTTGCACTAGCATAGATTTCAATTTTGTTATCATGAACATCCGCTGTAACACCTGTAATACTTGCATTGTTAATACTTGTCTTAAGTTCAGTAACTGTACTGCCTGACATTGTAACAGTTGTGCCATTTATTACAATAGTATTACCATTTGTAAATCTTGGACTTGCGACTGTACCTGCAATTGTTGGATGAGAGATAATCCATGAAGCACTGCCTACTAGTACCCAAGCATTTGATCTGTTCTTAAAATAAACAGGGTTACTTGTGTTGGTTGTCACTATAGCATAATCACCAATAGCACCTATAGATGTTTTAGGAACACCGCCATCTAAATCGTCTGTGCTTGTAATTACAGTAGGAACTTTATTAGTAAACACTCCTGTGCTTTTATTCCATTCAAATATTCCCCAACGTGTATCCGCGCTAACATCCCACCATACTGTGCCACCTGCAGGTTGTCCTAGTGGACGGCTAGTGCTACTTACTAGTTCTGCAAGATCAACATCTGCCCGGATAACATATGCTCTATTGCTTACGCCCAATAAACTATATGCCGCCAGTAGACCATATTCATTAAGCTCATAACCGTTGATTGGTGTACCTGCAGTTGTGTTATAGAATGTTGGATTTCCAAATGTTGCTGTAAGTTCTCGCTGACTTCCAATTAGGAATGTTTCTCCAGCATTTGCTGATGTAGTACCAGTGGCTGTGCCTGATCCTGTACCACTTGTTTTGTCTTGTGCTGTTGCAATAACGATTGCCGCTACTGTTCCTGCCGCTGATGGTGCGTAGTTACTTTCGTCAATTACTGTAACTTCTACGCCTGGTGATATTAGTGCCATTTTTGTGTTCCTTATCTCATACAAGATTTGTTATATGTTATTTATCCGAACACCCTTAAAATAGTGCTATTTACAAAATCCCTTTAAAGGTATGATTAAATACACAATGCAACGCCCTATATGTGAACAGTGTGGACAGCGTCCTAAAGCCATTAACTATTACAAGAACAAAAGGCCTTATTTCAGACGCAAGTGTGAACAGTGCTTACGAGATCATAAGCCTGTAAAACCACTGTGGGTAGATGCAGGATATAAGGTAAAACGTGTGTGTGAAGCGTGTGGATTCAAACCCAGTATTCGCACACAAGTATTAGTATTTTATGTTGATGGAAATCTAAAAAATATAAATCATAAGAATCTTAAGACAGTTTGTCTTAATTGTAATGCAGAACTTATTAAAACGGGATGGCGCCGAGGTTCCCTAACACCTGATGTCTGAGATCATTTAGAGTGCTGTCATTATATACTATTTCATCGAATTGATCATTAGTATCAATCCACTTCCATTCGCTTGTATGAACATCTTCGTCAGCCATAAAATTGCTGCCTGTAGCATTATCTAAAACTGCCTTACTCCACCATTCAGGATTATCACCGCGTTTGATCATCCATACTTCTCCGCCTATATCACGAAGCATGTTTTGTTCGTTACGAAAACGTACATCAGGTATCACATAGTTTCCTGGATTTTCTAGTATAGTTTTTTTAAGTAGACTTACCCAGACTCCATCATAAAATGCATTACGCATACAATCAGTACCAAATAACTGCATAACCAACCTAGGAGTGATCTCCATTTTTGTTTCATTACTCCAAAAGTCGTCTCGCTGTTCACGCCACTGTCTACTTTCATCTGTGTCTCCTTCAAGTAAATCTCTGTCCCAACCAAAGATTGTGCTTACACCATCTTTAAGTTTGTCAGCAAAACTTACCTTAGCAAATCCTTGTTCAACGAGAATATCAGCAACAGTGCCTTTACCCACGCCAATAAGACCGCATAATCCTATTACCATTTTTTTCCTCTTTATTAGCCTATTATAAATGCAAGTGGATCAGAACCATCAACATAGTTGCGTAGTTCTTCATCGAGTTTATCTAGTTCAACTTGTGCTTCTGCTTTTAGTGCATCACCGTTAAGACTTGTTCCGCCTTGTGGTCCTGCAATAGTAGTAAATTTGCCTCTTGCTTCACCTAGTGTATACTTAGCAAGTGCTAGTGCATAATCCTGAATCCAGGGTCCAGCGTGTCTGTCCTGTAGTAATCTACTTTCGGGACGTAGATTGTAGGTGTGAAGTATTACAACTTCTCCGCTTGCACTAAATTTGCGTAGAAGTGTAATCTTTTTAGTAACAGGATTAAATTCAAAGTTTATAAATCCGCCAAACAATCTAGCACTTAGTTCTTGATACTGATAGTACATTTCGTATGTTGCCATACCTCCCATGCGTCCACTTTGTAACAGATATGTATTCTGAAAAGCGGCTTCGAAAGGTTCAAACTGTGTACCAGTTTCCGTACCACCGCTACCTACACTGCGTCTAAATACTTGGCGTACTTCTTCGATCTCGTCAGGAAGTGTATACTCCTGTTGTTCTTTTACAACACTAAGAAATACATGTGAACTTTCGTATGCATTCATACTACGCTGTCTAAAACGTTTAATACTCTTATCAATACTATTATCATAGTGTTCCGGATCAAGTTCAACATCTACCATACCATCGCCCAAGCGATAGCGGATATAGTCTACTGTGTCTGATCTTAAACCTGCTAGTGTTGCCATAGTGTATCCTTATCTATACACTATTTATTACTTTACTGCTTTAAGGATAACAGTATCATTATTAATACGCCCGTTCATCTTTGTTTCAACTGCTACAATGTTGTCCATAAACTTACGCAGAGCTACTTTGCCTGATTTATTGAACTCCCTAAGTTGTTCTTCAGGCTTGCGTAGTGTTTTTGCAACACTTTGTTTTGGATTAAAGAACTGTAGTGTGGTTCCTTTTACTTGCAGTGTGCAATTATCGTCTGCAACGTACTTTCCAATTTTGCGTGTTTTTATATTAAACACCCAAACTTCTGTTGCATCAATAATATCTGCTGGATTTATGCTTGCTACTTTATACTTTTCGTCGGATTTGCAATACTTTATTTTTGCAACTAATTTATCTGCACTCTTAGGCTTTGGTGTTCTAGTCTTGCGTGTTGCTTTACTTTCTGCTGTAACTAGATCACATGCACCGACTATGCCTGCAAATAGTTCTACAGCCTTCTTAACATCTGACTTATCGAGATGTGCATATGCTTCTCGGAGATCTTCTTCCTGTTCTCGAGCAGGTTGTTGTAGCATTTTGTATTCTGCTAGTATGCCTTCATAGAACGCACGAATATGCCTAGCATGTGCTTGATTTACATTCTTAGAACGGAAAAATTTTACTGCATCAAACTTTTTAAACTTAGCAGGATTATCAATAAAGGTATCAACTACTTCTTCAATCTCTGCTATAATGTTGCCGCTTGCTTCTTTTATACGTTCCTGAATACTAGGTACATATGCATTTTTTACTTTTGCTTTTTCTTCTGCTTTTACTTCAGCAATAATAGTTTTACCTTTTTCAGCAAGACGATCAACAAAGAAGCCCTGCATCCAGTTAACACTATCGTCAGGCACTAGATCTGCTTTGTCATTATTCATGTAATGACAGAACGCTGCAACATGGCTATATGTTATAGCACTGTCAGTGTTTTTAAATATAGCCTGTTGTGTGGCTTTATCATATTTCTTTTTTACATATGCTTTAATAATAGGCAAGTATTCTTTCTTGTCTACTTCAAAGTGAAAGAAGTCCTTAGCACGTTTATAGTTATCAAGAGGAGCAGCACCTGTGCCAGTAGTCTTACGTCTAGCACGAGGTGCCTTTTTACGTTTACGAGTTGTCAATGCCACGGGCAAATTCCTTTTCCATTTCATGTTCAAATGTAGTTACATCAATTTTCTTTTTTAGGATAACTTGATCTAATAAACTTACAATAGTTTCTTTGTTACAACCTGTATCAACAGCATTTCTAACTACTGTTAGCAATTCAATATCTCTTAGTGTTTCGTCCATTACGCAACCTTTCCGTTTACATAGTATTCACTAAGCATTAAACGTGCTTGACGAAGTCTGCTTTCCAAATGCTTAATTACTTTTTCATTAGGCTTAGGCCGAGCAACCTCTTCCATCAACCAGTGTGGAATAACACGCAACATACGACTAATACTTTCGATCTGTTTATCTGCAGGCATTCCTTTAATAAACTTTCTGTACTGTGCGTTACTAAGTGGCTTACTCATCTATCTCTCCTTAACTAAAACTTACTATTAAAGATAACATATATTATAGATGTGTCAACCTTTTTTTAATGATATTTTGTAACTTCCTGGATTATGTGGTGCATTTGTCCATGTTTTTATGTGTGGATGTTGCGCACACCATACACCGAATTCCTGCATAATTGCACCCTGCCCTGTAACAACCACTATAGTTTTTTGCTTGGCATAGAAAGCATCAGTGATTCTAGTATTGAATATTCGCCAGGCAGTATGCACTGAATGTCCGTGTAGATCTAGTTTCATTGAGTTATTTATAGGCGATAAATACTACGCAATAAGGAACAAACATGCCAAGAATATCATTATGGAAAGACGGTGCTCACACCAACGATTATAGATTCTTTGATAGAAGAATCAAAGAAATGTTTACCATTGGTGGGACTGGTATTAATGTTCACAAGTATCTAGGTATAGCAGGACAGGGACAAAGTGATGACCCTAGTCAACCAAATTATACAGAGCCTGATATACTGGGTATTCAGGATTTTCTATTTTTGGAAAACAGGGATCGTATATATGATCAGGATGTATATAACCTACGTGGTATATACAGTGTAAGCGATACAGATTTCGATCTATCACAGTTTGGTTTATTCCTTGCAAATGATACGCTGTTCATTACATTTCACGAAAACGATATGGTTAACAATCTAGGTCGAAAATTAATGAGCGGTGATGTAATTGAACTACCACATTTGACAGACTTTAGCGCACTGGATGAGAGTGTAGAACTAAGCCTTAAACGTTACTATGTTGTACAGGAAGGTTCACGCCCTAGTGAAGGCTTTACACCAACTTGGTGGAGTCATCTATGGCGTGTAAAGTGTACACCACTAGTAGACAGTCAAGAATACAATGACATCCTTAATATCATACAAGAGGATGCAGATGGAAATGAGACTACAAGCACTCTAAGAGATCTACTAAGTACATACCAGAAAGAACTGGAAATATCCAATAAGGTTGTGGAGGCGGCTGAAGCAGAAGTCCCAGAGAGCGGATATAAAACAGATCAATTCTACATTGTACCTACAGATCCAACAGGAAATCCTTTAGAGCCCAAGGGTATAAATGCTGATGACACTGTTGTAAACGCAGATAACACAGACGCTAGTGCTGATATGCGTAGGATAACACCTACAAACAGCAATGCATATAGCGGTTATCTAGTAGGTGATGGACTTCCACCAAATGGTGAAAACGTTACTATGGGCACAAGTTTTCCCACTGATGCACAAGAAGGGGATTATGTGTTGCGTTTAGATTTCTTACCCAATAGATTATTTAGATATAGTGGTACACGTTTTATAAAAGTAGAAGATGATGTCCGTAGTAAACTAACACCTGGAACAGGAAACACACAACGTGATAAATTTATTAATAATACTGCAACATTCACTGCAGATGATAACACAACTGCACAAAGCAGACAGTCACTTAGTGATGCACTTAAACCGCAGGAAGATTAATGAGTAGTTGCTGTACAAGAAAAAGAACCTGGAAAGACATAATGTTTTTGCCAATCGCTGTAGTAAGCACCCTACTAGGATTTGGATTGCTACTAACAATTGAAATGTCAATAGCCTATGCACTAGGATTTATATAATGCCACAACAGTTTTTTTATGATGAACAAATAAGACGTTTCCTACTGCAGTATATTCGTGCGTTCAGTAACTTTCAAGTGGAGTATGGCAAGGATCGTAATGGCAATACCACACTGCTTACAGTGCCTGTTAAGTATGGAGATTCAACACGCATGGTTAGTAGTATTCTGCGTGAGAATAGCGAAAACAAGATTATACCTACACCTATGATAAGTTGTTACATTACGGGTCTAGAATATAATCCAGAGCGTAGACAGGATCCTACTTTTGTTGATAAGAAACATATACGCATGCGCAAGTTTGATATCAACACAAATACATACAATACACAACAGGGCAATGCATTTACAATAGAAAGACTTATGCCAGTGCCATACACACTACAAATGGCTACTGATATCTGGACAAGTAATACAAATCAAAAATTACAACTAATGGAACAGATACTAGTACTATTCAATCCAGCATTAGAGATACAAAGTACTGACAACTATTTGGACTGGACAAGTTTAAGTTACATTGAATTACAGCAAGTTCAATTTAGCAACAGGAGCGTTCCTGTTGGTGTTGATGAACAGATAGATATTGCAACCCTAAGTTTCACAGTGCCTATCTATCTTACTGCACCTGCAAAGGTTAAGAAACTGGGTGTTATCAATAAAATTGTTGCTAGTATTTTTGATGATCAGGGCGGCATTGCAGAAGGTGTTATTGATGGACAAATACTTATGGGCGAACGTATGAAGTTTACTCCTATGAATTTTGGTATTATTGTATTAGGTAACACTATTCAAATACTTGATCGCAGTGAAACAACAACTAACAAAGTTGATTATTCACCACTAAATGATCCCCCAGAAAAAGTAGGAACAGATGATGTAAGTTGGGCTGCACTAATTAATCAGTATGGAGAGATGCAACCTGGCATAAGCCAAATACGGTTAGAAACTGGAGGAAGTGCAGAAATTGTAGGCACTATTGCATTTCATCCTAGCGATCCTTACAAATTGCTGTTTACTATTCAGTCAGATACAATACCAACAAACGACTTGCCTGCAGTGGATAAGATAATAAATCCGCTACGTTCAGCGCCTGATGCAGGACTTGCCACTGCAGCCACAGGCCAACGTTATCTCATACTCAACGCAATAGGTGATGCTGATAATACTGATGGCCCTGATGCTTGGGGAGACTTGGTAGCAGGTGCTAATGATGTAATCGAATATACAGGAAACAAATGGGAAGTAATGTTTGATAGTAGTAATGAATCTGGCGTACACTATCTTACAAACAGTAACACAAATCTACAATACAAATATACAGGCAATGAATGGGTTAAATCCTATGAAGGCGAATATCGAGCAGGCGATTGGAGTATCGTCATTTAATAGCAGTGTAGGCGCACTGTTTTTAAGTAAAACTACAGGACGCTATCTATTTGTACTACGCAATGGTGCAAAGTATGATAGTATGTGGGCGTTTGTTGGCGGCAAAGTAGAATCAAAGGAAACTGAATACACTGCGTTACAGCGTGAAATTGTAGAAGAAATAGGCTTTATGCCCTTAGTGCTGAAAACATTACCTGTCGAAAAATTTACAAATAGTAAAAATAACTTTAGTTATAGCACATATGTTTGCATAGTTGAAGAAGAATTTGTACCTAAATTAAATAATGAACACAAAGGATATGCTTGGAGTAAACTTGATAGTTGGCCCAAGCCATTACATCCGGGTGTGTTTACTACATTTCAAATTGACGAGATTGTTAATAAAATAAAAACTATTGAAGATATAATGTGTGATTGACTACATCATCATTGCAAGCACTTCAATAACACCTGTAGTGTCATCATCGCCCACATGACTTTCTATTGCTTTACCAATTACTGTGCCCATTGCTGGTTGTCCAACATCAGCATCAAATGCTTTTGCACGGCCACCGCCTGCACTGATCATCATATCTCCAGCATCAACAGGGCCTATAACTTTACAGGGTACACGCCCAGCAATTGCTAGTGCTACGCCTTCTTGGGTACTATTCATTAAGTGTGCTGGATCAGTACTGACAATGCCTGCTACTGTTTTACATGCAGGAATATCACATACGCCAACTTTTGCGTCACCTATAAAACATACTACTGTACCAGGTTCTATATCGCCATTACTAGCATACATTTCAGCCAAGTCAGCATATTGTGCCGCTGTTGCTGTACCAGTAAATGTTGTGGTTGTTAAATTACCATTAGCACTGTCAAAGGTTAAATTAGTACCTGACTTAGGTGGTAGATCGCCAGTTGCCGCTGTAACAAATAGCACGTTACATGAAGTATCACTGCTTTCATCTGCTACTGTAACTGCAGTTGCAACATCAGCCGTACCAGTCACATCACCAGTTAATGCACCAGCAAATGATGTTGCAGTGAGTAAACCTGAACTACTATTGAAAGTTAGGTTAGACCCTGATTTAGGACCTAAGTCTCCTGATGCAGCGGTTGCAAACAATGGGAAGCAAGACGTATCACTGCTTTCATCTGCTACTGTCACAGTTGTTGCTATGGCTGCAGTTCCAGTGGTATCAGCATTTGCAAGTGCTAGTGTTCCTGCACTTGATGGCAATGTGACAGTCACATCTGCTGTACTTGCTGGACCTTGTAGTGTAACACCGTTAGTGCCATTATCCGTTCCCTCAAGGAACTTAATACTACCAGCCGCGCTAGTACTCGCAGCACCCATTACAAAACTATGCCCCGTTGCAGTGGTTGTAGTAGCAGCCAGAGACGTAATACGATCTGTTCCGTCAACATTTATAACAACATTTCCTGTACCACTGTCAGTAACTTCAACCTTACTGTTACCTTCATTAATTTTATCAGAACTTAAACTTGAAACTTGTGAATCCACATAGGCCTTTGTAGCCGCATGCTGGTTTGCTGTTGGATCTGTTACGTTAATAATTTTTGAACTATCAACATCTATTTCACCTGAACCTTTTGGACTAATCTTTAATGAAATATTTGTATCGCCGCCAGTTGTTGTAATTGTTGGTGTGCCACTTGATGCTGCATTTGCAAATGTTATTTCATTGACTGCACTGCTTGTGGTTGTAAAAATAATTAGTTCATTGCCGTTTGCATCAGCAATAAATCCACCGCTTGCAATCTTAGGCGCTGTAAGAGTTTTATTTGTAAGTGTTTCTGTTGCACTAGCAGTGCTCATAGCAAAGCCGCCAGCAGTACTACCATCGTGTACACGAATAGTATCTACTTCTGTATCATAACTAAGTTCGCCCGCTGCTCCAGTGAAAGCATTATTTTGGCTAGTTGTTCCTCTTCTTAATTGTAATACTGATGGCATCCTATACTCCTATACACTGTACACTATTTATGCACCAACGTGTGACTCTCCGCTACCCAAGTCTGTGGTCTTTAGGGCAAACTTTGGTTCCATATGATCGTATGCATCAAAGGCTGCTAGTTGCACATCAAATGCATCCAGTGCATTTGCTGTTAGTCCACTTTCTGCACTACCTGTTTGAGCACCAGTAGTAAGTGTTTCCTTTGCTGCATCAAAGTTTCCAAGACTGCCAGGAGGCTCTAAAAAACTACTATTAGTATAACCACTGTTGTCTACAATACCCAAGTTTGCTGGTGTAATTTTTTTCATTACACCAGCATCATCAATCAGCACAAAGTCTGCATCTGAACTACTAGTGCTTGTCGAAGGTGCATCACTATTTGCTGTTGTAATTACTGTACCTGCTACTGCTGGTAGTGTAATAGTTACATCTGCTGTGCTTGCAGGGCCTTGTAGTGTAACTCCATTAGTGCCGTTATCAGTTCCTTCTAAAAATTTAATACTACCAGCGGCACTATTGCTTGCCGCACCAAGCACTATACTGTGTCCTGTTGCTGTAGTTGTAGTCGCGGCTACTGTTGTTATCCTGTCTGTACCATCAACTTCTATTGTAACATTGCCTGTACCTGTATCTACAACAGTAACATTACTATTGTTTTGAAGAATACTGGTTTGACTAA
Source organism: Legionellales bacterium (assembly GCA_002722435.1). Lineage (GTDB taxonomy): Bacteria > Pseudomonadota > Gammaproteobacteria > Comchoanobacterales > Comchoanobacteraceae > UBA7916. The sequence goes on from PBLX01000007.1 coordinate 35,798, forward strand.
TGTTTCCTATTTCTGTATCAACAAATGCCTTAATACTTTGCTGTGTAGCAAGTGAAGTTGCACTATTACTTGACATGTCATCTTCATCTGCAATAGCAGTAATACCATCNAGTAAATTTAATTCTGTAGATGTAGAAGTTAGGGCAACATTCTCATTTAGTTTAGGGGATGTTAGTGTCTTATTTGTAAGAGTGTCTGTAGTTGCTTTACCCACCAGTGTGTCAGTTGCACCTGGTAACGTAATTGTTACATCACCACTTAGTCCATCAGCAATAGTTAGCGTTGCTTCATGTGCGTCCTGCCCGTCGCCTTCAAAAATAATGTCTGCATTAGTGTTGAGAAATAGTCCTGTGCTATCTAATGTTGCCACTGTGCTAGTAGAACCATTAGTCATTACCTTAAAGTCTATTTGTCCATCTTCTGTGCCATCAGTAACATCAAGTGCATTACCCTGTATTTTAGCAAATGTTACTGCTTGATCAGCATCATTTTCTCCCTTGAATACTAGTCCGCCCAGTGCATCATTATCTGCTGGTGAACTACTATTTCTTTTAATAACAAGTTCAGGACCTGCACTGGATCCATCATCAGTGCCTGCTACTGTAAGCACAGTGCCTGCACTAGTGCTTGTAAAGTTTCCAAGTGTGCCTTTTATTTCTGCTGCTTCAAAATTTGCTTTAGTGTGTGATATATTTCCTGTGCTTGTGCCTGTTGCAGTTGTTGTTGCAACTACAAATTGATCTGCACTTTCGTCCCACATAATAATTGCATTATCACCAGTGCTTCCCCGCTCAATAACAATGCCACTATCGTTCGCATTTGAACTTGCGCCGTTGTTTAATTCTATTAGATTATCTGATATTACTGTGTTTGTGGTTGCAACTGTAGTAGTTGTGCCGTTTACTGTTAGATTGCCTGTTACAGTCAAGTTACCGCCAATAGCATCTATTTGTGCTTCCATTAGGGTAACAAGTCTACTAAGTGCAGCCTTACGATTTGTTCCACCAGCACCATCATCAACTACAATTAAATCTGTCGTAGCAAGATCTGCACCTATATCACTTCCACCATCTATATCCAGATTAGCAATAGCAAAACCGCCAGCACTTGCACCAACAAAAGTTTTTATACGACTTGCAGCCATTTTGCGGTTAGTGCCGCCTGCTCCATTATCAACAATAAAAAGATCAGCATCTGCTAGTGCTTCGCCTATGTCAGCACCGCCATCTATATCTATGGTTGTAATATCACCATCATAACCACCAATGTATGTTTTAAGTTGACTAGCAGTGACTTTCTTTTCTGTGCCACCATCACTTAGGGCCAATAGATCACCATCAACAATAGTGATACTAGTGCCATCTGTCATGCCATCAATATTAAAACTTGCTTCTACACTACCGAATTCTAGTGCGCTTGCACCAGAATTTACTTTCAGGACTTGTCCTGCAGTGCCTATAGAAAGTGCGGCACCTATGCCGCCATGAGATAATGGAATAAAATCGCCGGACTGAAACTCTGCTAATCCAGTTGCTACGTTACTTGCGTTAAATACTGCTCTTAGTGGAATCTTGCTTGCCATAGCAATATTTATCAGTTAGAGTTGGAACAGGACTATGCTACTCTCAGCGAAACTATCGCCGTTTGCAAGTGTAAATGTTGCTGTACCTGTAAATACAGGTTGATTATCCACAGTTGCATTAAATTCAAAATCAGTGTTTTTAGTTACTAGTCCACCTGCATTGCTAAAAAATGGTGTGACAACCACAACTTGATTTGTACTATTATTAGCACTAAGGGTTGCTAGTTCTCGTTGTGATTCTGTCTTACTAGCATCTGGTAATGTAACACCATCTGCACTAATACTAATTTGGCCAGTTCCGTCTGCACTAATAGTACTACCTGCTAGATTAATTGTATCACCGCTTAGGAATATATCTTTCCATCTAAAACTTGCACTGCCAAGATTAAAAGTTTCTGTGGCACTTGGAAGTATATCACCTACTACTACTAGTTTACCTGTCCCATTTGGAACAATATTAATGTTCTGATTACTAACAGAACTAATAATGTTATTGCCGTTTACATCTAGATCACCGCCAAGTTGAGGAGTTGTATCATCTACAACATCGCCTCCACTACCACCGCCTCCAGATATAGTTATAGTTTTTGTAGTACCAGTTCCGCTTGCTGTAACACCCGAACCTACAAAGTTAAGCACTTGTGCGGCAGTGCTAAGGGCACTGCCTTCATCTTGCACAGTAATAGCACTTGCACTAACTGTAATGGTTTTTGTAGCACCTGTACCACTAGCAGTAACACCATCACCAACAAAGTTTAGTGTTGTAGCCGCAGTGCTTAAACTACTGCCTTCTTCCTGAATTGTAAGGCTACTACCGCCTCCTCCACCGCCACTGTTAAGCACAATACCGCCAGGAGTGCTTCCGTCACTAACACGAAGAGAGTTGTCACTGTTATTATACCACAGTCTACCTTCTTCGCCAATACGAGTTGTACCGTCGCTGTATTTTCTTAGTTGTGTACGAAAATCCTGGGTAAACTCTCCGCCATTTATGTTAGACATTATCTAACTCCAGGGAGTCTATCCACTAGTGAGAGAGGTATTGTTCCTTGTTTTTGTGCCATATCAGCAACATTATTTGCACCTGTGCCTACACCTGTAGGTTCACTATTTTGTCCTTCTTCGCCAATATCGTTACTTGCAATTAGTTTGTCAATGGCAGGATTACTTTTTCCCTGTTCCGCTTTTTCAAGTTCAATTTGTTGTTGCTGTGGACTCATGAACACAGGATTATCCTGGAGTTCGTTATCATCTTTATTAGATGAGGATGCATTGCCTCCTCTTTCCAATGCATCTATAATATCTGCAAGTGCCCTCATAAATTCTGCTGCTCTCATAAAGAACTCCAATCGCGGTATAGTATTTATCGCTTAGTGTAGATTGACCCAAGCGCCGCCCGCGTATGCTTGTATCTTACTGAGTGTGACATTATATATTAGATCACCGTTTGCTGTTCCACTAAGAGCGTCTCTTTGAGTTGTAGTGAAACTTGCTAAACGCAGTGGACTGCCTGTAACAATTACTTGACTAGCCGCTGTTAGGTTAATATCAGTAGTGCTATCTATAGTGTAATCGCCTGTAACTTTTTTTGTCTGAGTCATTTTAGTAATCCTATTTTATGTATTATTTATCATGCTCTTAAACACGGACAAAGTGATTGTTTCGAAGTTAGGATTTTTACGAAATTCATCAGCAGTAAAGTTATCCAACGGATTAACATGCATAAATCTTTTGCTGGTGTGTTTACCTATTATAGTAGTAATTTGATCTACCCAATTACCAAAAAATACTGCATCTGTATTCTTATCCTTATAATGTGCGGTGCCTGCATAGATATTGTTTATCATATTATTCACACCTTTAAGATCCATACCTATCAAAAACAAATAATTTGCTGGACTAAGACTGGCAAGTGCAAGAGCAGCAGGGCCGCTACTATACCCTTCAAACTCCTTGGGTAGAACATTAGCACCGCTATCTTCAATCTTATGCACAGAGCGTGTATAGTGAACGTTCCTTGCACTGTATCCAGATTGTTGTATTTCTGTTGATATTCCAACATCTGTGCTTACCAGTACACTTGGTGCAAACTCCTCGTATATTCTATTGCATCCATATACTATGCCCTTATCAAGCAAACTTACACAGTCTACTTCTAGCCGTGTTACACCGTTACCTAATATAAATGCAAAATCTTTATTCATCAGTCACAAAAAAAGTTACAACTTATTATAGTTGTAACCTTTTCTGTTGTCAAGTATTAACCGTTAGGTATTGAAACACTTACGTTTTCAACTGGGCCTGATGCCACAACAAGTGGTTTATCACCTACTGCAAACTGTGAGCCTGTGCCTAAAGCACCTACTACGAAATGACGACCTGTAAGTTGACTTGCAAAGTATGTTCCACCTGCACTGTCTGTACCAGTAATCTGGCATTGACCTTCACTTAGTGAGCCATGAACTACTGCTGTTAGTGTTAATGTCTCTGTGCCATCTGCATTTGTGCAACGGAAACGCTTGTTGCCTTTTTGCTTAATTTCAGTTGTGTCTCTTACAGTGCCTCCTGTAATTTGTGATTTCATAATAATCTGATTACCACTTAGTCCACTTGCACCGATTGGCAATGCTGTGTTGACACTTGCTAATTTTGAAGTGCCACCTACTGTTTCTGCGCTTTTAATTGGTCTTCCCATTTTGTTTCTCCTTATGAGGGTTCTAGCCCACTACGCGGTTGGTATACCGCATAAACCAGTCTTTGCTGGCATAGTATTTATTAATTTTTAGCCTGATGATGTGGGCTATAATTTTTAAACACTTCCTCGGGAAATAGTTCAGCGTCAGAATCGAACTCCAATTCTTTATCTAAAAGTATTGAAGGATCCTTAGGCATAAAACATGCTGTAGTGAAAGCGTCAATTTTTTCCTCTAGTGTCAATGATTTTCCTGGCTTGTTATTTTCCTTATCCCAATAGTGTGTATTCTGATATGTTTTTGTATTACCATTGTAGTTTTGTGACATTGGTTTAAACATTGTTAAAGAACCATCATCTGTGCTAATCATTTCCCTTTTTGTAGTGTGATGTTTAATAATATGTGGAGTGCTATAGAATGTTGTTAAACACATTGGAAGTACAGGTAAATTATTAAAGTATTTTCCAAACGCAACATTAAATTCATGTGGATAGTATCGTACTTTTCTGCACATTGTAGTATGATACCCATATTGTTTATGCATAAAATTTGTAAGACAGTGGATACTCATAAAGATTCTTGCTAAACAATCTAAAAAATACAGAGACTGATTACTACCTTTACTCATACCTCGAAACAAATATCCAGGATCTTTAATTTGATTCGCAATGTGTTGTCTGTGTAATAGTTCTGGCATTCGTATATCGCTTTCGAACTCTTTACGTTCAGGTACAAGCACAAACCATATCTGTTTATCAGCATATCTTAATGTTTCAAAATTATACTGTAAACTAGCGTGTTTTTCTAGCCAAGTGTATAAGTCATCCACAACTTTCGGACCTGCAAGATGTGGTTGCCATAACGCTATATTATAAGTACGAGGGCCTGGAAAGTCTCTTAGTGCATTTATTCCTGCATCTAATTCTTCTTGACTCGGTGAATGTCCATCTTTATCTAAACTTGTACAAAAATAATACATAAATGTCCCTTTTAAATATTTATTTCAAATAAAAACAGCATCCGAAGATGCTGTTTATATTTCTCTCTGTAAGTAAGTCGACTTATGAGAATGAGATGTTTGACATTGCTACCTCACCTACATAGTCACCAGCGTTACCTAGTGAACTTGCAGTGTTTGATAGCTCAATGTAGCCGTAGCGTGTCATAAATGATACAACTGGCTCAAATGTGTCTGGATCTAGTACTGTGCCTGAGCTCATTAGCGGTACATATGGGCAATAGAATGCTGCCGCATCTGTTTCACTTGAACCTTTGTAGCCAACTAGAACTGCTGTGTCGTCTGCTGCATATGAATCCACATAAATGCGCATTGCGCCATTTAGTGTACCTACAAACTTTGTGTTTGTTGGTGCTTCAAATGCACCTTCTGTTGTACGAGCAAATGCACTTGTTGATGCACTCTGTAGCACTGTTAGTGCCTGTGGTGATACAACTGCATAGTTACCTGCACCACGACGTGTACGCTGTGCAATCTTGTTTGCTGCACGGTTAATAAGCACTGCAAGAGCTGCATGTTCGTCACCAACGTATGTTGCTGTACCACTTACTGCTGCTTGGTTGAAAGTTTCTTCAGTTGCTGCTAGTGAACGTAGTGAAGCAATAACTTCCTGATCAATTTCAGCAGTGATTTCTTGTGCTAGAGCAGCCATTACTTCTGCTTCAACATCAATACCATGCATTGACTGTGCGTCCTGAGCTGCTTCAAATGTCCAGCGTGCTTGCAACTTACGAGTCTTTGCTTCAACAGGCTGCTTTAGGATCTGGATGCTTAGTTGTGAGCCGCCAGTACCTTCTTTACCTGCTGTTGTTTCTGCACGACCAGTTGTTGTTGAACCTGAATATGCGGTTGCAATCTTAAATGGTGATAGTGCTTCGTCACCTGCTACTGTGTCTGTATCAAACGGTGAACTTGCTGTTGAAGTTACTGTGTCTGCATAGCGAACACGTAGAGTGTGGATTTGTCCAACTGGACCTTGCATTGGCTGCACGCCAACGATTTCGTTAGCAATAACAGTTGGCATAACACGACGGATAACTGGTAGGATAACACGGTTAAGTGTTGCTACGTTACCTGCAGCGGATGCACCTGTTGATGCTGCCTCTTTCAAGTATTTGCGTGTGTTCTCTAGAACTACACCCATGCTGTTGCGGCGATTACCTTCTAGACCTTCAAGAAGTGCGTCTTTAGTATCGTCCCAACGGCTTTCTAATAGTACGTCTGACATAAATTGTCTCCTCTGTTGTACTTTATTTCAAGCCAGCAAGTTGACGGATTTGGATAATATTATCTTCACCTTCTTCAACCTGGACTGTTTTTGGTTCTTTATTACCTGTAACTTCAGTG
>PBLX01000008.1 GCA_002722435.1 Legionellales bacterium
CAATTCTGTGCAACTGGCATGGCTGGCTTTCTACGAAATCTGTCAACAGCAGAAATCATTGGCCAAGTGTTCTATGCAGCGAAACGAATTCAAGCCATCACACACGAGAACCACGCACTACCACGCATTACCAATATCGTATTTATGGGAATGGGAGAACCGCTACTCAATGAGCAGAATGTATTTCGGGCAGTCAACATATTACTAGATGATCTTGCTTTTGGCCTATCGAAGCACCGAGTCACAGTCAGCACATCAGGGATCGTACCCGCCATCTACCGATTAACAGATACATGCGATGCTGCATTGGCGATCTCAATACACGCAGGCAATGATAAAACACGCGATCATATTGTACCCATCAACAAACGCTACAACCTGAGCAAACTGATCGCAGCATGTGATCACTACACAAAAACAACAGGAAGATCCATCACCTACGAATATGTCATGCTTAACGAGATCAATGATCAAGAGAAAGATGCAACAGCACTGGCAAAACTACTTGGTCCTCGGCACGCAAAGATCAACCTTATACCCTACAACCCAATCAATACGCTAACACTAAAAGCGAGCACAATGAGCAACATAGAGCGTTTTAAAAGCATCCTACAGAAGAAAGGAATCGTCACAACCGTACGTAAAACCCGTGGAGACGATATCGATGCAGCATGCGGACAGCTATTTGGCCAAGTACAGGAACGCAACAAACGGATTGCAGACTATGCCTATATGGCATAACACATACTAAAGCATGCTGAGGCGCATTCACAGGTAATACAAAAGCCTATTAACGACAACAAGATCAATCTTGCACGTATTGTCGACGACAACCCAAGCCAGAAATGCATTAGAATGAAAATAGGTGGTAACGTTGAATCATCGTGCTTAGAAAGTGATCAAAAAATAAACACAATACATAACTTGATGTCACATAGGGAACGAGTATCACCGGCTCAGGAACCGTTTGTTCAACGTAGGCATAAAATGCTGGTGCCAACATAAAAAAATAGACAAATGCAAACACCGTAGTAAAACCAGGGAAAACAGCAAATACAACATCATAAGACAAAATCAACAGTGCAATGGTGAATTGGGTACAGAGCTGCGGCATCAGGAGTTGCATAACGCGAATACAGAGAAACAGGAAACAGAACGACAAAAAGCCATGTGGCACAGCAAGCAACGCATAACTACCCCAAAAAAAGATAAACGTTGCAAATGACGAAAAAAGTATCTCTGTGGTGACAAGCGCAACTGCAGTGCTGAGACGGCGAATCGCTAAATGAGAATTAACCATTGATAACTCGTGAGTACATGTGTCTGAGAAAGTTTCGCGATAAGAAACGTTCGATCAGGAGAGTTTTGAACGCTATCGACAGTTCCCAACGTTTGATAATTAACACCGTCGTCATATACCTGGACAGTTCTCACAACATCACCAGCCTTTACAGCTGAATCAATTGGCATATGCATTAAATCCACACCCTGACCATTACCGATGGCAACAGCGTTAACATATTGATCTGAGACAACCACTGACAAAGCGCTCTTTTTGTCGTTAAGTAAGAGTATACGTAATGATGCGGGCAAAACAGACGCAACACGGCCAATGACAACGCCATCCTCGTTCATCACAAGCATACCAACATTAACCTTACCAGGGGGACGCCTCGCATAAATTGAACGATCCGACTGCGATTGAATGACGCGAATCGGCTGTGTGAAGAGCGGATCGCGAACCATACTTTTGATACCGAGCATACGCTTGAGATGCTGATTCTCAGACGCCCACGATTGTTGCTGAGACAATTGAAAACGGGACTGCGCTAATGATTGACGCAGGTCCAGATTCCGCGCTTTCAGGTGACGAGCACGATTAATCAACAACGCTCGATCGCCAAAATAATCGGTAACCGAACTCAGCGACTGTTGAAGCGATGACTGAACAGCCATCAAACGGTCACGAAAAAAACCTTTCGAGTAGTATTCAAATCCTAAGCATAGTGACACCATCAACAGAAGCGAGATGGTGGGCAGTTGATAGTTGATCGTATGTTGCTTGCGCATCAGTCATCGGAGAGTAGATTTGCAGTTGCTTGATCAAAGACCTCAAGTAGCTTTGCCCCACCTCTGACAACACAGGTTTTTGGATTATCTGCAATGATAACGGGCAACCCAACCTCTTCAGCAATCAAACGATCAATATTGGCAAGCAATGCACCACCGCCACTGAGCACCATACCTCGTTGGTTAATGTCAGCAGATAGCTCAGGAGGAACTTGCTCAAGTGCAGCACGAATGGCAGTAATAATACCTGTAAGTGGCTCAGTAAGCGCTTCAAGCACCTCACTACTGCGTAAGATAAAGCTACGCGGAACCCCTTCAGAGACAAGTCTACCACTGATCTCCATCTGCAAATCTTCAGTTGTTGGAAAGGCAGTCGCGATAGATGTCTTAATACGCTCAGCGGTTGCTTCACCAATCAAACAGCCATAGCGTCGGCGCACATAGGTAATAATGGCTTCGTCAAAAGCATCGCCACCGATACGAACCGACTGCGCATATACGATACCGTTCAAGGAAATGATGGCAATTTCTGTTGTACCACCACCAATATCAACAATCATGTTCCCACTTGGTCCATCGATGGGAAGGTTAGCACCCAGCGCAGCAGCAAGAGGTTCATCGATACAGCGCACATAGCGAGCACCAGCACCATAAGCTGATTCTTTAATCGCACGCCTCTCCACTTGTGTTGAGCCACAAGGTACGCAAATCACCACAACAGGACGCGGCTTCAGTATAGAGCTGTTGTGCACCTTTGATATAAAATGCTGCAGCATCTTCTCAGTAAGATGAAAATCTGCAATCACACCCTCTCTGAGTGGGCGTACCGTTTTAATACGACCAGGTGTCTTACCAACCATGCGCTTTGCTTCATCGCCAACAACACAAACCATATCCTTGGGATTTGCTTGATTAGTACTTACAGCCACAATTGAAGGCTGGTCGAGTATAACTTCACCTCTGATATCACATATCAACGTATTAGCAGTTCCAAGGTCGATCGAAAACTTCTGCGTGAATGAATCAAGTAAAGAATGATATTGGGCAATAACCATATTTAGTCCTAGTCAGGGTTTCTCAAGGAATAACTTAGCCGAAAAAATCCCTTGACACAAGCATTTTTATGAATATGATAGGTAGTCTAAATTCCCACTATTCTATCATGAGCAAAACCAACTTCGACTGTGCACACATCGAGAAAATTGCTAAGGCCTCCGCCATAGAGCTCACACCTGAACTCAAAGAGCAGCTGCGAAGCGACTTGCAAAGGGTAGAAGATGTTCTACATCCCATGGCAGCAATCAAAGTGTGTCCGACCAAAAAAACGGATTTCAGAATCTGCAATTACCCTGACCTTGCTACTGATAAGCACGTACAGAGCAGCGATAAGCACGCTGGCAGCTGCTGGCAGTACTACGACGACAGCACAGGATACTTCACGGTACCAAAAGTGCTCAACAACGACACCTAGATGCACCAATACAGTATACAAGAAATCGCAGACGCGCTGAAAAAAAAGTCGATGTCCTCAGAAGAGGTAACGAGACACTTCATCAATCGTATTCAACTACATGACCCCACGATCAACGCAGTCACGCATCTTTGTCATGAAGAAAGCATCAAGCAAGCTAAAGCAATCGATGCCATGCGTGCCCAAGACGCCAATAGTCTCGGTGAACTTGCCGGAATTCCCCTACTGGTCAAAGATAACTTTTGCACTACAGGCATGCCGACAACCTGTGCATCAAAGGCACTGGCAGGCTTTACCTCACCATACGATGCAACCATCATCAGCAATTGCAAAAAAGCCGGCATGGTGATCCTCGGTAAATGCAATATGGACGAATTCGCAATGGGCGGCTCTAACGAAAACAGTGCTTACGGTGTCGTCAAGAACCCATGGAATAACATGAGAGTGCCTGGCGGCTCGTCAGGGGGAAGTGCGGCAGCGATAGCAGCACGCCTCTCACCTGCTGCAACAGGATCTGATACAGGAGGCTCTATTCGCCAGCCTGCAGGATTTTGTGGCATCACAGGCATCAAACCGAGTTATGGTGTAATCTCACGTTATGGGATGATCGCATTCGCATCAAGCCTTGATCAAGCTGGCCCCATGGCAGCAAGCGCCGAAGATTGTGCAATTCTCCTCTCCAGTATGGCAAGTCATGATCCCACTAACGACATGACCAGTGTCAAACAAGCCAGCTACGATTACCACAAACAGCTCAACAAGCACATCAAGGGATTGAAAATTGGACTACCAAAACAGTATTTTAGTGATTTTGGCGATAAACGTTACGAAACCTGCATGCAAGATGCGATCAATGAGCTAAAAGCCCTAGGGGCATCTTTCATTGAAATTGATCTTCCCGACGTGAAGCATTGTATCTCCGCGTACTACACCATTGCACCCTGCGAAGCATCGTCTAATCTTGCGCGATTCGACGGCAATATATATGGCCATCGATGCGAACAAAGCAGCACGATTGAAACGATGTACGCCCGATCACGCTCACAAGGATTTGGTGAGGAAGTTAAGCGACGTATTGTCATGGGAACCTACGCTTTGAGCAGCGGCTATGATAACGATTACTACCAAAAAGCCCAGAATATTCGAAATCTGATCAGACATGACTTTGATGAAGCATGGCAACATGTCGATGTTGTTATGGCACCAACAGCACCATCAACCGCGTTCAAATTAAACCAGTTTCAAGATGACCCAACCAAAATGTACCAACAAGACGTATACACAATACCCGTCAATCTCGCAGAGCTTCCTGCGTTAAGCATGCCCATAGGCTTTGTCGACAAGCTACCCGTAGGACTCCAATTGATCGGCCGTAAATGGGACGAAGCAACCATACTAAATTGCGCACACCAATACCAGCTACGCACAGACTGGCACAGAGCGACACCAGAAAACTATAGGTAACCAGGAAAGCATATGAGTACAGATTGGCATGTTGTCATAGGTCTTGAAGTTCACGCACAGCTCACTACCGAATCAAAACTCTTCTCGCGAGCTGCTACGCGATACGGCGCCAGGCCTAACGAACAATCAAGCTATGTTGACTGTGCCTTACCAGGCACACTGCCTGTACTGAATCGAGAGGCAGTCAAACAGGCCATTCGATTTGGCATTGCCACACACTCAACCATTCAAGAACGGATATCCTTCGATCGCAAAAATTACTTCTATCCTGATTTGCCAAAAGGATACCAGATCACACAACATTATCGCCCAATACTGATTGGCGGTCAAATTGATATCGATACTGATGAGGGTGCTAAACGCATCCACATACATCACAGTCACCTCGAAGAAGATGCTGGCAAGAGCAATCATGAGTATTCACCAACAGCAACAGGTATTGATTTAAATCGAGCAGGAATGCCACTTCTTGAGATTGTATCTGAGCCAGAAATGCGCAGTCCAAAAGAGGCGGTAGCCTATATCAAGGCACTTCATAAACTTATTGTGTTCCTGGAAATATGTGATGGCAACATGCAAGAAGGATCCATGCGAGTCGATGTCAACATTTCGCTTCGAAAGTCTGAGGATGCACCATTTGGCACTAAAGTAGAAATCAAAAACATCAACTCTTTCAAATTTGTTGAAAAAGCACTCAACTATGAGATTATGCGGCAAGCAGACATTCTTGAGAGCGGTGGAGCAATCGTCCAGGAAACGCGATTGTTTAACGAAAGCACAGGACAAACAGAGTACATGCGTGGCAAAGAAGATGCACATGACTATCGCTACCACAAAGATCCAGACATCCCCTATATTGATATCGATGAAGATACAATAGAACAAATTAGACAAAATATGCCAGAGTCACCACAAGAAAAACAAAAGCGCTACAGTGACGATCTTAAATTATCAGACTACGACGCGAGGGTAATCAGCCATGATAAAGATTACGCGACGCTATTTGATACCGTCATCAATGAAGACTGCTGCCAAGCCAAAACACTGGCAAACTGGATACTTGGGCCTATTTCTGAACAGAGCAACAAATCAAGCACGACATTTCACGACTGCCCTATTACGATCAAGCAGCTGGCCAAACTACTCTCTATGTTGGAGCATAACAAGATATCCAATAATAATGCCAAAGTCATCTTTGAAAAGATGTGGTCAAATGGAGATAACCCTGAAGACATCATCAAGAGCGAAGGGCTAGAAGAAATCAATGATATTGAGAAAATTACAGCCATAATTGACGATGTACTTCATGCCAATCCCAAACAGGTTGAACAGTTCCTCAACGGCAACCACAAGTTAATTGGTTTTTTTGTCGGTCAAGTGATGAAGCAAGGCCAAGGAAAGGTTAACCCCAAAGTCGTTAACGACATCCTCAAGACAGCACTTGACAAACGTAAGTAAGACGGGACATGCAAGCAGCTAGAAAAAACCAAGCAATTCATGTAGACTAAATCATTGATCTAGCACACGAGCAATATGAAACCAACCATTTCTTCAGCACGCGCATGGCTGATGTACATCGTCGCGGCGTCTTTTTACTTCTACGATTTTATCTTAAAACTCATCCCCGCAATCATGATGAACAACATCATGTCTCGTCTACAAATCGGCGCAAACCATTTTGGCATGGTTGAACTTAGCTTCTATGCCATCTACACACCAATGCAGCTTTTTTGCGGGCCATTACTTGATGAGTATGGCACAAAGCGGATTTTACCAAGTGTGATCGCTCTGTGCCTTATTGGCACAGCAATATCAGGATATACAAGCGATTTCTACACGTATGTATTTGCCAGACTACTGATTGGTTTTGGATCCGCATTCGCATTTGTCTGCGTTCTAAAAATAGCCAGCGAGTGGCTACCACGAAAGCACTACCCATTTCTTGCAGGATTAACAACAACATTCGGAATGTTAGGGGGCATTTTCTCAGAGTCCATAGCACCGATGTTCAATCAGTACCACCAAGTATACTTTTATTCCGTCATCATCGGTGTTGGTATTATCCTTCTACTATTGGCACTGGTCACTATCAAAGATAAAACATCACATGATGATACGCCACTTGATGCAATGCTGTTGTTGAAAGATATTTACACTGTCTTACGCAAGCGACAGATTTGGACAGCTGGGATTATAGGGATGGCCATGTTTGCACCGATTCAGCTTTTCATCGCATGGGCAATCCCATTCTTTGAACAAGATCTTGGCGTAACAGAGGTCGTTGCAGGAAATATCACCAGCATGCTGTTTTGGGGTGCCTGCGTTGTTGCACCACTGTTTGGTTGGCTTGCAGGTGAAATAACCCATAAAAAACGATTGTTACTAGTTGGCAACACCCTATCACTGATCGGCATGCTCGCGGTACTATTCAGTGCACAGACAGGTGTAGTTACCGCTATGCTACTGATGTTTCTCGTTGGCAGCGGCATAGCTGCACAGCCGCTGGTATTTGTCTACGCATCACGACAAGTAAGTCTTCACCTTACAGCAACTGCTGTTGCAGCGACCAATTTTATTGTCAACCTAAGCAGTCTTGCACAACCATACATCGGGGCACAACTCGTTGAAGTTGCGCAGCATAGCTATGACCTCAAAAGCTGGCGCCATGCATTATCGATCATACCAATCTTGTTAGCAATTAACTACATTGCCATCTGGCGGCTACGTGAAGTTCGATATGATGATGATCTAGACTAAACCAACCTATTTACCTTAATAACTGATACAGATATGAACACAACAGAAACCATCCATAAGCAATCATCTTATTATATCAAAACACATGGCTGTCAGATGAATGAGGAAGACTCACTGAAAATGGCCAATCTTCTCGAAGAAAAACTTGACATGCAGCCAACCCAAGATGTATCTAGTGCAGACCTTGTGGTTCTCAACACCTGCTCAATTCGAGAAAAAGCACAAGAAAAAGTCTTTTCCGAACTTGGGCGATGGAAAAAATCCCTTGGGTACAAATCAAATGCTGTCATCGCCGTTGCAGGATGCGTGGCGTCACAAGAAGCTGAACAAATATTCAAACGTGCACCATTCGTCCAAATTGTCATCGGACCGCAAACAATCCACAGGCTAGCGGATCTTTATATAAAGTGCAGAACCACTAGCAAACGACAAATTGATGTTAGTTTTCCTGCAATTGAGAAATTTGATCACCTACCTCAGAATACGCGTAGTAGCGTTTCGGCACACCTAACCATCATGGAAGGGTGTAACAAGTTTTGCAGCTATTGTATTGTTCCTTATACGCGTGGTGAAGAGATATCTCGTCATTTCTCAGACGTGATCAATGAAGCCAAAAACCTCGTTACCACCGGTGCAAGAGAAATTATACTATTGGGTCAAAACGTCAATGACTATTTTGGTAGAATCGATGACACTACCGAGGCAAATCTTGCGCTACTGATCGAAGCAATCAGTCAACTCTCCGGTATCGAGCGCATACGTTTTACCACTTCTCACCCACAAGCATTTGATGAAACACTGATCGAAGCATATGACCCATCACAAACCAAGCTGTGTAATCATCTACACCTGCCTGTTCAAAGCGGCAGTAATCGGATATTAAAACAGATGAAACGAGACTACAGCGTCGAACACTATATTGACATCATCGCCCAGCTAAGGGAGAAGCGACCAAACTTACGGGTTTCCACCGATTTAATTGTTGGCTTTCCTGGTGAAACAGAACAGGACTTTGAGGCTACCATGAAGTTAGTCGATACCATCGGCTTTGATCAGTCATTTAGCTTTATCTACAGTGCTCGACCAGGCACGCCTGCAAGCGAGCTGATTGACGAAGTCTCGCTGTCAGTTAAAAAGGAACGATTGGCGCTGCTACAAGCGCGGCTAAAATACCATGCCAATCGAATCGCAGATGAGATGGTTGGTAGCACAACAGACGTCTTAGTAGAAGGCATTTCAAAGAAAAGACGGCATGAAATATCAGGGCGAACGCAGAATAACCGTATCGTCAATTTTCCCGGAACACAAGCGCACGTAGGCACCATTGTGAACGTTCAAATCACCGAGAAACTTGAGAACAGCTTGCGCGGACGCATCGCTAGCCAATCCAGTGACCCGATGGATGTGCACACTAGCACATGTACCGAGCAGAAAATTCAACACGCACACGCATAAAAAACCAGACAAGTTGACTCAACATGCTATAATAAAAAGCATAGATGACGATTGGAACCCATTGTGTCGCTGGACAGCAAACAAAAACTCAAACTCCTACCCCATGATCCTGAACGGCTAAAATTACTCTGTGGCGTCTGTAATGAACACATCACGACACTTGAGAAACAACTGGTTGTCGATATCAAACAGCGTGAAAATCAGCTCAGCATAAGCGGTAAGGCCAACGCAGTACGCTTGGCATGCAAAATACTCAGGGAGCTGTATGAGCATACCAAGACAGAGACCACGTTTGATCTGAATACGATTCATACAGTTGTCATGCGCAACCGCAGTAGCAATCAAACACATGGAGATACAGACACAGAAGCCATTCAACTGGCAGATCGTAAGATATTTCTGCAAAATAAACGTCAGATCGAGTATATATCGAATATTCGCAACAACACCATCTCATTTGCATATGGCCCAGCTGGTACTGGGAAGACCTTTCTAGCAGTTGCAGCAGCTGTGGAGGCATTATTCAACAGCGACATCAAGAGAATCATACTCGTGCGACCAGCAGTGAATGCAGGTGAAAGCATTGGCTTCCTACCAGGCGACATCTATGAGAAGTTCAATCCCTATCTACAACCATTCTATGATTCGCTTCATACCCTAGTGCCAAGCGAAAAAAGAAAGAAACTTCTTGCAGATCATACCATAGAAATTGCACCATTAGCGTTTATGCGAGGGCGCACACTGTCGGATGCCTTTATCATTCTTGATGAGGGCCAAAATACAACCATAGAACAAATGAAGATGATGCTAACTCGAATTGGCCACCATAGTAAATTATGCATCACAGGTGATCCAAGCCAAGTAGATCTTCCACGATCACAAACATCTGGACTAAGCCACGCTGGTAGGATACTACAAAATGTAAACGACATTAGCCACACAACGTTTGATAACAGCCATGTCGTCCGGCATCGATTGATTCAGAAGATCATACAGGCCTATGATAAGGATCATAAATAATGACCTCAAAACGTCGTGAAAGTTTCATGGATCATGTGGCAAGCTATTTTGGCTACATATCCAAACCGATTAACAAAGCAGCATTTAGACAGCTGTGCATGAAGTCTATGGCAGATGATGTCATTCGAGCGCAAGAAGGTAGCCAGATTATCAAAATTCTCGAATTAGAGAACACACGTGTGCGCGACATTATGATCACTCGTTCAGCTATACGCCTCATTGAGGTGGATCAACGCATCGAAGAAATTAAAAATCTAATCAAAACGTCTGGACATTCTCGATTTCCTGTCATAGCAGAAGACAATAAAAAAATCATTGGCATACTGCTGGCAAAAGATTTGGTCGTGAGTCGTGGAAAAAAATCCGTGAAAGATCTTGTTAGAAAAGCTTTGTTTGTACCTGAAAATAAAAAACTGAACAATCTTTTATCAGAGTTTCAAAAGCGGCATCAACATATGGCGATTGTGATCAATGAGTATGGTGACTTCACAGGGATTGTCACCATTGAAGACGTTATCGAGCAAATAACGGGTGAAATTGAAGACGAGCACGACCCACAGCAAACCGGAAAACAAATACTCAAAGAAGGACGGGATCGGTATCTTGTCCAAGCAACCACATCAATCGCTGAGTTTAATGACTATTTCAACGCACAACTCAAAGATGATGACATCGATACCATCGGTGGTTTAGTACTCAAACAATTGGGTTTTATACCGCAAAAAGGCACAGAAATACGAATCGATCGATTCAAATTCACTGTACGATCAGCTAACGAACGCCAAATAAAATGGTTCGACGTACACAAAATCGCAAAAAAATCCCGGAAATCACAAGAATAGTGATAAATACATTGATGCATCAGCAAGAGGCGATTATAATAACGATAACAAGTTTCAGCAGTCCTCATGACAAGCCAGTATCATCCAGAAACGGTAGAAAAAGACGCACAAAGCTTCTGGGAAAAACACAAAACATTCGAAACCAACACCGATCAGCCAGCAAAGCGCAATGACAATTACTACTGCCTAAGTATGTTTCCTTATACCAGTGGTAATATCCATATGGGTCACGTGCGTAACTATACCATTGGCGATGTTAAGTCGCGAATTAAAAAGATGCAAGGCCATAACGTATTACAACCAATGGGTTGGGACAGTTTTGGTTTACCGGCTGAGAACGCAGCAATTAAAAACAAAAGCCACCCAGCGGTTTGGACTCGTGAAAATATCAAACACATGCGCACACAACTGCAACGCATTGGCTTTGCCTTCGACTGGTCGCGCGATTTCGCAACATGTGACCCAGCATACTACCGTTGGCAACAATGGTTATTCCTACAAATGTACAAAAAAGATCTTGTTTATAAGAAAAACGCAATCGTCAACTGGGACCCAGTCGACCAAACCGTACTTGCAAATGAACAGGTAGTAAATGGACGAGGCTGGCGTTCTAACGCACTTGTTGAGCAGAAAAACATCGCGCAGTGGTTTTGCCGAATCACATCTTATGCCGATCGACTTAATAATGACCTACAGACACTAGAACAGTGGCCAGAGGCTGTGAAGACCATGCAAAGCAACTGGATCGGCAAATCCGTTGGTGCTGAAGTCCACTTTCAAATTGAGGGTAAGACAGAACCACTCACCGTTTTCACGACCAGAGCAGATACTCTGTATGGGGTTACATTCATGGCAATTGCTGCAGACCATCCCTTGGCGCTAGAATTGGCAAAAAGCGATGACAAAATAAAAGCATTTGCAAACCGTTGTAAACAGCAGTCAACAGCCGAGGCAGATATACAGACGGCAGAAAAAATTGGCATAGCGACACCACTGTACGCGATCAACCCCATCAACCAAGAAAAAATACCCGTCTGGATCGCCAATTATATACTAATGAGTTATGGGACTGGCGCCATTATGGCGGTACCAGCAGAAGATGAGCGAGACCATGCGTTTGCAACAAAGTACAATCTTCCAATCCAAACGGTCTATGACAACGAAGGCCGCTTGCTCAATGCAGATACACACATCGGCATGCGCCAGGAACAAGCGTCTCAAGCGATTACAGCATCGCTTAAAAAAAGCAAACATGGCACCGAGAAAACCACGTTTCGTCTGAGAGATTGGGGCATATCAAGGCAACGGTATTGGGGAGTACCTATTCCGATCATTCATTGCCCGCACTGTGGTGAAGTCGCTGAAAAAGAGGAAAACCTACCAGTAACCCTTCCAGAAAATATCGATTATCGATACGGCGACCCCCTATTAAAAAACTGCGAAGCATTCTATAAAACCACGTGCCCTGAGTGCGGTGCTGACGCTGTTAGAGAAACCGATACATTCGACACCTTTTTTGATTCATCTTGGTATTACCAATACTTTATCAGCCAGGGTAAGGATGGAATTTGCTCCATTAAAAATGATCAATGGCTAGGCGTTGACTTATACATTGGTGGGATTGAGCATGCGATCTTGCATTTACTCTACGCCCGCTTCATGCAAAAAATCTTATTCGACTTGCAGCTGTCAGAAGTCAGCGAACCATTCACCCGCCTGTTATCACAAGGCATGGTACTAAAAGATGGCGCAAAGATGTCGAAATCGAAAGGCAATGTGGTATCGCCCGACACATTAATCAAAACCTACGGTGCAGATACGATCCGCTTATTTGTCATATTTGCCGCCCCCCCGACACAGGATTTAGAATGGTCGGACGGTGCCATCGAAGGATGTTTCCGATTCCTAAAGCGGCTTTGGACATTTGTTGACACACATTATAAAATTTTAATCAAAAACGACCAACAAGGTGCGTTTGATTCGTTATCTACAAACACACAACAGCTCATCATTGACCTCCATAAAGAACTTTATGTCATTGAGCGAGATGCGAATCACATCCATTTAAACACGGTGGCATCTGGCGCCATGAAGCTGTTTCAATTGATTGGCAAATTACAAAAGCAAGAAGACGCTCAGGGACACCTTCGTGAGGCAGTATCGATTTTGTTACGGGTGCTAAATCCAATCACACCACATATCACCCACGCGCTATGGCAAAAACTTCAACTTGGAGAAAACATCGCGATGGCTGAGTGGCCACAAGCGGACCAACGTATTTTGCACGCCGCTAATCAAATCACCATTGTCATGCAGATCAATGGTAAAAAGAAGGGAATGGTCACGATGCATACTGATGCATCAGAATCTGAAGTGGTAAACTCATTAAAATCAGACCCAGCAACGAGTATGCAGCTTGATAAACACCAAAAGATCAAGAAAACAATCTACGTCAAAAACAAACTGATCAATTTTGTGGTCTAGAAAACAAGAACTAATCGAGTCTATCAAATTAAAGCACCATCACCAGCAATGATTACTTGCATTCCAGCAATTCGAAGCACATTAACACGGCTAATCCATCATCATAGCAACATGAGCTGAGTGATCTTCGTGATTAAAATTAGCACCGCTTACTGCCTCTGAGGATTGCGGTTGAGCATGCTCATCAAATTGCCCAAGCGGGACAGATAGCATCTCAAGAATCTCCTCGTCATAGAAAAACTCACCATTGAATCGGTCCGCAGGCTGCGTAATGATTCCGTATGCTGCTTCGCTAAAAAGCGCCATACGACGAAGTTCACTACTCACGTCGATATGGGACTGATAGATTCCAAGATTTCCACCATCACAAAATGGTTTCAGTGGCCACAGTGCATTACATGCAATACCGCGCCACTGCTCTGCATTAGCCATACCAACCGTGAGCATGCTACGAAAATATTGCGATACCGTGTAAGCGGTTCGATACCCCATCACGCGCGGGTCTAAATTGATTGGTGGCGCAATATTAAGCACATGGGGGTTATGTGATTTTCGCAGATACTGATGTACCGAACGCATCAAGCTGTAACCGCTCCGAGCATTGACTTGATAGAATAAATCAAGCTTATCTGGTGTTGTTTCGTCATAGGTCATTGGCTGAGATAACAATGCAGCATTGACACAGACATCAATCACACCGTTGGCCTGCATGGCAGCTTTATCAACAGCTTGCGCAATTTCAGCGTCATCCAAAATATTGGTGGGAATGACACGAACCTCACTGCCCATTTTTCGAAATTCCGAAAACCGCTTGGTCAAATCAGAAGCCTCAATACTTTTTGCATTGGCAATGATTGCTATTTGAGATTGTTCCTGGGCAAAGCGTTCAACGATCTCCGCCCCAATTCCCTGAAGACCACCGGTAATAATAATCGAGAGTTCTGACATCCACACCCAAAGAAATAACTCCAATCATCGTACTATCAATCAAACCAATTGACAATAGCACGAATCACCCTCGTGAGAACATATGATAAATATGTGAGAAGAGAATCTTATAAGCGCATGGCGGAGCAACGATCGTAGTGAACGGCAACGAGAAGCGCAAAATTTGCATGATTACTTCGGCCTTGGTGATGCCTTATCATCCACTGGGTTAATATCTATGTCTTGAGAGGTATTCTGGTTATTTGATTTGTCAAACGGTCTTTTCGATTTTGTTAAATCACTAACACGGCTCTCTCTAGTAGATGGTACCGATGATGATTGCAACATAAGCGATTGTTGATAAGTGTCGAGTTTCTTCTCAAAATCAGCAATATGTGAAGCACGTAGGCGATTAAGGAGAAAAATCATCAGGCCATCTGCGTCCATATTCATCATTTTAGCATCCGAATCGAACAGACTTACGTCAACATTATCATCGCCATCAGGTGTGTAGCCAACAACACCGCGAATACGGTTGTATAGCTCAGCAGCATAGCGTGGAAATTCAGGGTGACCATCATCAAGATTCATCACATCAATATAAAGCGCTCGTAGGCCAATATCAGGCATGGTAATGGTTGGCTCACCAGAAATCAGTTCTGCAAATCTATCATTTGAAATACTTCGTGCAAGTTGCTCAAGACTAGCAAAAGCCGCATCGCGTGCTTCCGTCGTAGCCAGTAACATATTGATATAAAGAGTTG
Source organism: Legionellales bacterium (assembly GCA_002722435.1). Classification (GTDB taxonomy): domain Bacteria; phylum Pseudomonadota; class Gammaproteobacteria; order Comchoanobacterales; family Comchoanobacteraceae; genus UBA7916. Next base: position 15,255 of record PBLX01000008.1, read on the forward strand.
CACCAAGCAAAGCTGATGCAAAAATCAGAACATTATCTGCCATAATGCAGTTCCTATAACGATTATCCTGTATATAGACCACAATTGAGATTATAGCCGAAAATATAGAAGTTTTTTGTATTGGATCATAAGATTGGGGCATAGATTTAACAGCTATCTGATGCTAGAATAGAACAAGTTACGGGGTAAGTGTGAATGATGTTGAACGAGATATCGAATCAAGGCTGGACATTGTTAATCTTAAGCTACGCAATTGGAGGCATCATGAGTGCCATATGGATTGCCAAAGCACTACAGCTACCTGACCCAAGAAGCTTTGGTTCAAAAAACCCAGGTGCCACCAATATGTTGCGCAGCAACAAATATGCAGCAGCACTAACCTATTGCTTCGATATCTGCAAAGGGATTGTGTGCACCGTGATTCCACTATCACTGGGCTACTCAACTGGGTTTGCCTACAGCTGTGGTGTCATGGCAGTATTAGGTCACCTCTACCCTATCCTACACAATTTTCGTGGCGGCAAGGGCGCAGCCACCTATTTTGGTGTTGTCATCAGCTTGAACAGCATGGTTGGTATAATTGCTTTTGGCATATGGTCTAGCACGCTACTACTCTGGAGAAATGTCGGATTAAGTGCTATCATCACGTCTCTATCGACACCCATATTATTTGCGACCAGCACGCATCTTTACCCCTTGACCGCGCCAGCAGTTGCGCTGAGCACCCTGATTATCATTCGACACGCAACCAACCTTTACGAGCTCATCAAAAACTATGAAGCAATCGAAAAAGCTTCTGATCATCAAGACTGATTGCAGACACGAGCAACACTACTGCCCTAGCCAAGAGGCCATCGCGGGGCAACTTTCTGGTCAAGATCTGCAGCTACACCGAATCGCTGCCATTGCAAAAATGCTTGATGCGCAACCATCGCAGCGTTATCAGTACAATAAATCAGATCGGGAAAATACGCGTGGCGATCCAAAGACTGACATAACGCACGAACTGCAACTCGTAGCGCACGATTTGCAGCCACACCACCAGCAACAACAATTGGGACATCAGGCACCTTTTGACAGGCATAACGTAAGCGCGTGACCAATGCATTTACAATGACTTGTTGCACCGCATAAGCGAATGCTGAGCGCTCAAAGCGATCATGATGTAGAGAGAATTGTCTCGAGAAAGCAGTTTTTAGACCACTAAAACTAAAATCCATCGTCTTGCGACCTTTCAATGGCTCTGGCAAATCAGGCAATTGATTGCCTTGATAGGCATCGGCCATATCCGCCAGTTGCGGACCTGCTGGATAATCGATACCCATAATCTTGCCACATTTATCAAACGCTTCTCCAGCTGCATCGTCAAGCGTGCTCCCGAGCAGTTGATAGTCACCCAAATCGTTTGCGTAAATAAGCTCAGTGTGGCCACCCGAGACCAGTAATGCCAAAAAAGGAAAGTCCAGATCTGCAAAGGCATGCATCGGTATGGTAATATGCGCTTCCAAATGATGCACTGGTATAAGTGGTTTATTGAGTGCAAAAGACAATGCNTCGGCATAACTCGCACCAATCAACAAAGGTCCAACNANACCNGGNCCACGCGTNTAGGCAATNGCATCAACAGAAGATAATGATTTCTGTGCNTTGGCNAGTGCTGCNTCTATCACAGNGTATAGTTTTTCCAAATGGCTCCTTGACGCGAGCTCTGGCACCACACCACCATATTCTGCGTGCATGTCAACCTGGGAGTGTGTCTCTTGTACAAGCAAGGACTGTGCGTGACAGTACACGGCTGCAGACGTCTCATCACATGAAGATTCAATCGCAAGAATACAAGCATCTGTTGGTTGTATTAATGTGGACATAGAAGCGGCATAGCATCGAAGATCACAGAGAATTTGATCAACGACTGTGGTTTATTGATAACGATAATGTTACACTAAAGTCCTCAAAAAATCAATGCAACATCGATGTCTGGTGAACATGAACAAATACATCCACTAGCAGCCTTAGGCGATTTGAGACCTAATGACTATCAGGTGTTTTTCGATTTATTTACCCATCCAAAACTGGTGCCCTATCTTCCTGAACAAGCGATACCAAAGAATTACGAAGAGGCACAGAAAGAAATTGCCAATCTGATCAGTAAAGAGTGGCAAGGTTCTGGAAAATACTGGGGAATCTATCACCAAAACATGCTGATTGGCACAGTTGGATTACACACGCTCGTAGCCAATGACCACAGTATTGAAATATCCTATGAAATTCATCCTGATTATTGGGGACACGGTATTGCAACACACGCCGCCATCTACTGCAGTGAATATGCGCGCTTACACCTGCTAAACATCAACACCATCAAAGCATACACACTCACAGACAACGAACCATCCCACCGAGTTGCTGAGAAAGCTGGATTCAAACGTGTCAAAGTCTGCAAAAACGATTGCTTCTACCATGGAAAGCTTATCGACCGATTACTCTTTGAGCTTGTCTTACGCGAAGATGATTAAACCACCGCTTAGCCTATACTGTCATGTACCATGGTGTGTACATAAATGTCCTTATTGTGACTTTAATTCTTTTCAAAAAACGGCCACAGATGATCCATCAAACTATACCGATGCACTGTGTAAAGATATCGCACACAGTGCCAGGCATTCTGACTCAAGGGCTTTAGAGAGCGTATTTATCGGTGGAGGAACACCTAGTCTATTTCCCGAAGAATGCATCGACCGAATTCTCGATACGATTCGATTGCACTATAAACTAACCCAAGGCTGTGAAATCACACTGGAGATGAATCCCTCTTCATTTGAACGTGAAAAAATGAAAGCCTGGAAATCAAGTGGCATCAATCGACTATCCATAGGCGTACAAAGCTTTAATGACGATAGTCTGTATGCACTTGGCAGAACACATAGCGGCTGCGATGCTCATGACAGTATCGAAGCAGCGATCAACACAGGTTTTAAGCAAGTCAATATCGACATCATGTACGGACTTCCGCAGCAAAGCAAAGAAATGGCGTTAGATGACCTACAACGAGCCATCCATTATCAAACCAATCATTTATCGTGGTACGAGCTGACCATTGAGCCCGGTACAAAATTTGCTAATAATCCACCACACCGGCCATCAGAGGATATCATGTCAGACATTGATGAATTAGGCCAAGAACTGATCAAAGCATCACAACTTGAGCGATATGAAATATCAGCATATGCAAAACCGCAGCACCAATGTAAACACAACAAGAACTACTGGACATTTGGGGATTATATCGGCTGTGGTAATGGGGCCTCAACAAAGCTTACAACACGTCAAGGTATTCAACGATTTCAGAAGTATCGAAACCCAGCATTATATCAACAAGCACCGACGCATCGCTGCGTCGAACACTTCGTTGACCGGTCACAACAGCTCTTTGAGTTTATGCTTAATCATTTACGTTTATATGAGCCCATCAGCTTACAGAGAATCCAAGATCATACAGAGCTGACTCACGAAGAAATCACAAGCCAGTGTAGAACAGCGATTACGTCTAAGCTGATGCGTAGAAATGAGCAATGGCTCAACGTGACCAAGCAAGGATATCGCTACCTAAATGACTTACAAGCCATATTCCTCAACGCAGAGCAAACACCAACATGATCAGATCAAAAACGGTCATTATCCGTCGCAGAACATCTGTGAGCAAGCGTATGACGCATCACCTAAAGACCAGTCACGTATATAGCGATCGATCACAAGACCACATGGCTACGACACATCAGATAATTGGCGGGGATGACAGCACTTTTGATTGACACCACTTTAAACGCTAGCTAGGATAGTAATAGATAACAAGCAATCAAGATGTACAAAAACCAATCAGCAATCGATGCTTTACGACGAGCAAGCGGAGTTTACATCTCAGATCCATCGCACCACAGCGCACGCCACAGCATAGTGACCATACTAGAGGCAAACAATTGGAATGACTATAAAATTGCATGCGGTCTACTTGGTGAAGTACTAGCATTTGCAGCAGATCATGCTGACTTTGAACTCATGCATAGGATCTTAAACCATGAGCATTGCAGTATAGGCATTGTACTTGATAATGCAGGGGTTGATTTCAATGCCTTATCTGGACTACTTAAAAACACCCATCGATCAACTGCCAGAGATACATACCAACTGATGGAACAAATTCTCAACAACGCGGGTATGTTTCAAAAAGAAATCGCACTTAACAAAAGCATTGAAGAGAACACAAACCATATGGATAACCCTGGCGGTGGAACATTGATCCATTTGGCGATACATGTGATATCTACGCGTAAACTAGATCCACAACATCTTGAATTATTGCTTACTCATATTAGCAGCACCGATAGCATCAATGTCAACAAAGTCAACCACACAACCGGCGAAACACCGTTAATTGCTGCGATCCGTGCGCAACGACACGATATTGTCATGCTGTTACTAAGACACAGAAAAATTGAACCCTGGCAGATAGTAGAAACTCTTGATAGATCAGGTAGCGAATCACATGGACTAACTGCCATTATTGTTGCACAAAGTATGAAGTACGAATATCGCAATTTAACAAAAAATGACCATAGACTGGTTACCGCAGAGAAAATCTGGAGCAGCGTCCATAGCTATTTAGTAAACATGAGAATGAATCAACTGCTAAGCCGCGATCATGATGATTCAGAATCTATCATGAGTGACATCTCAGATAATGACAATCTGCAAACTGAGCTAGATGAAAAACTACACGACATCGACGACGATGAAATGAGCACACGAGTTGTCGCCTCACCTGCCGAAAGCAATCAGTATGCTGAGGTGAGTACACGAGCTGTCGTCACACCAGCCAATAACAATCAGAGTCAGTCAAAAAACAAGCGATTACGTGAAGAAAAAGAGGCCTTAGCAACCGATAGCAGAAAAATCAATTTATTCGCTGAGTCCGTTGTGATGTATCACAAGACAACAGACAGCATTGCAGAAGAAAAACATAACGAACACGTCAACGCATATCTTGATTATCCTAAAAGCCTGAAAGGACATAATTGAAGATAGATGCATGAATAATAAATAAGATAGTCATAAAATGACCATCAATTCAGACGGTAAGCAATGGATTTATCGTGAGCGATCTTCTATAATAAGCTTTTTTGTATAAACACAAGATGCACAACCGCAAAGCAACAAGCTATCAGCGACGCACAGGCAGAGTAACCAAAGAACAAAGGGCGCATCTCGCTTCCGATAGGCATCAAATCGCCTCCCTAAGTACAGAGGACCTGCAACCGCTGATCCGACAGTACGCTAACACAGTTCTTGAGATTGGCTTTGGCACCGGAGAGCACTTATTACAAAACATCATTGATACGCCTGACACACTTCACATTGGCATTGATTTGTATCGAGCGGGTGTTGCGCGCATGCTACAACAGTTTGATAAGCAGTCACTCAGTAATGCTTATGTGCTCTGTGAAGATGCAAGCATTGCAATCACGAAATGTCCAGATGAGCAGATCGACCGTATTGATATTCATCATCCTGATCCTTGGCCAAAGAAAAGACATCACAAACGCCGACTCATACAAATCGAGTTTATTAAGGATTGTCTGCGCATACTGAAGCCCGGGGGTACTATCGAAATTGTCACCGACGATTCAGCCTATTTCGACGATATTATGCACCTACTGGAGCATGATCTCGAATCACACTGCCAATTGCAAACACAACACGAGCGAGAACCTAACAGCAAATATGGCCGCAAGGCAATTATAGAGGGGCGAAACATTCAGTCTGTCAGCATCCAAAAAATCATCAGCACAAACGCATCAATGCCGACTTCCCATCATGGCAACCAAGCTGATTAGGCTAGCCCGAATGGTAGGTGAATGCATCAGCACGCACCCACAATACCGGAGCAACTGATAAGACTTCAACATCGGTAATAATAGGATAGTCACCAGAGAGGTTGAGAGGCACTAAGTGAAAACGCTGAGCATCACCTGACGATAACAACCGGCGAAATATGGGTGGGTGACCAACGGCATGGACGATACAATCTTTACCGACAGAGGACAAGATCTGTTCCTTATAATGACTAATACCGACCACATGGCCGCTCTGAGGATAGTCTGGCATCATGGACTGATCTGCAATTGGCAGGTCAACAACATGGTCATATAATGAACGCAGATAAGCAATATCCTCTGCTAGACCAGAAAAGACCGCATGAGACCGATGAGCGGCCGGATCTCTAGATTCATCCATCAATACCGGACTGGCCCCAACACCTTGCAACAGCCAATCATGCGTGCACAAAATATGCTCACGCTGATACGCCTTGAGCACACGATCTGCACCTTTTTTTGTCAGACCGCCAGCTCGGCCGCTCTCCCAGTTTTGTAGGGTCGCTTTTGCAATGCCGTAACGCGAAAAGATCTGATCACGAGACAAGCCTGCCAAGCCTCGAAGAAGAAGTAGACGCCGCGCACGCGCTTGGATAATATCATTTGGAGTCAAGTGAGCAACCACCCTATTAGACCAGCATCATAACGCTATCAGATGCTATTGCGTCTTGCAAGATGATTTGATGGCAGCCAACCTGACAACAAAAATCATCAGTAACATCATAGTAAAACCCACAGCACTGTATTGAGATTCTGAGCTTATCAAGTATAATATCCATTATAACAAGGTATAGATATGCACAAAACTTTACAAATCCTAATCAAACAGGGTATTGCAAGCGCCAGTGCAGTGTACATCGAGACCATGCAGCGTATATTCCAACACCAATACCTGCAACAAACCGCGCAAGAACGAATCATAGAGAAAAAAATCTTAGCCATACAGCCCTGCTTTTATTCTGACCATAGCCCCAAGGAAACACCGGAACAGTTTGCAGATCATTTCAGAAACCCATCGTTCAAGCAATGGCTGTTAAATAACCCTCAGCATCAACTGTGGCAAGATAAAAACACCACAGCGCTCCATGTATTAGCTCGTATACATGACCTATCCGGCATACAACATCTTGCAAAGACTGGATACCCATTAGCGATCAAAGAGGCCGCATCACAACTCTCGTGCCTGGAGTTTATGTGTCAAATGGAGTCGAGCAATAAAAGCAATGTTCTTAGAAACAAACAAAAGGCGCACCGAGCGCACCCAGAACATCTTCAATTATTTTCGACACTATGTCAGCTAGGCGCTCCGGTATCGATGGAATGCCTTGTGCATGTTGCGACTGTCAAAAGTCTGCTGTCATTACTTGGTACCGTTGCCAGATCCTACATCGGGCAACAGTTTCCTGGGCGGTCTAACCTCATCAATTCACTTGCGAGCGGTGGCGCGTCCAAAGCTCGTGAATCGAAAAAGACCATCAGCAACTTACTACAGCAAAGCATCCAAAACACAGACAAGGAGTCCAGACAAGCGATCCACAAGAACTATAATAAAGCCCAGCTGAACGTCATAATCGAAACAATCAGTCTGAGAATCGTGGCACAGTTGCGGGCTGAGCAGAAAAAAACAACAAACAATCAAGAGCTTACACAAAAGGTCATGAAAGAGACAAAAGCGCTTGAGACCACATCAACCATCACCAAATACCGTGAGATCAATAGCAACTTACTTGAGGTAACCCACTTATGCATACCAAAATAATGTGTCAGCATTTGGGCAGCTTACAAACACGGTTCGATGAACCGCCCTATCCTGGGAAAATCGGAAAAGTTGTCTTGCAGTATATCTCTCAAGAGGCATGGCAACTATGGCTCGAGGAACAGACCAAACTGATCAACGAAAACAGACTCAGTCCGCTGGAACATGACGACCGAAAACAGCTTGAACAAAAGCTGATCCATTATCTTGGCTTAGCAGGCTATCTTGACGAAATACAGCAGAAGTAACATGATGAGCGACGGGTAGAGCCACGGTGCGTCTGCTGATTGAGGACAGCCATGATAATTGCCTATAAAAATCCGAAATAATCGCATGACCATGACAAATGACTTGCAATTATGCACACAAAACGGTTTAATAACAGCCATCCGGCCAGATAGCTCAGTAGGTAGAGCAGTGGACTGAAAATCCTCGTGTCGGCAGTTCGAATCTGCCTCTGGCCAGACTTCATTGTCATAGTCCCCCACAACATCACTTAATTACCGAAGCAACCCCTGCCCGGCAGACGAATTGAGGTTGAATTCATTAAGCTAATATGAAATGATAAATGCATTCGAATTCAATCCCAATCAATGCGCTATTTTAAATCACTGTTATCTATATTTTTAGTACTTTTATCGTCTTCAGTGTTTTCGCAATCAGAGCTCATGGGTTGCGCTACAGGTCAAACAGCGAGGGAGAACATCTGCGTTAATCAAGACGGTAGCTGTACAGAACAAAGCAACATAAGTACTTTTGTGAAGCCACCCTATCACACAAATCCACCTTGTGCCCCATGCGGTTACTATGCCTCGACCAATGAAAACGGCGCGAACCAAGCCTGTTGTAAGCAGGGCCAGACAGCCTACCCGAATGGTCCTGGCCAAGTCGTTTGTTTCGATGCAAACTCTGGGAAATGCTTCATTAGCAAGAACCCAAGCGAAGGTGGTGAGCAATTGTCGTACACAACGCGAGGCTCAGCATCAACTATTTGTAGCCAAGAGTGGATATGTCAACAACAAGTAAAAAATGGAAACGTCTCAGAAGAATGCAAAAATAAGTGCAATTCGGACTACAAATTAAAAACATTAGACAGTGGCAAAAAGATATGTGTCAGTGAGAATAATTACGAATGCAATGACGCAACGGCCACTGAGGGAAAAAAAGGGGCACCCTATCAACCGTCCGGGGGGAAGGACACAGTCTGCAGTAAAGCATGGACATGTAATGAACAAAGAAAAAATAATAGCTCTCCCAGTGGTTATTGCTCAAGTACACAAAACGGTCCCAAGTGCGCTAGTGGTCAAAGAGCAGTTAAAGGCATCTGCGTTAATCAAGACGGTAGCTGTACAGAACAAAGCATCACAGGTACTAATATGATACAAGGCCCTTACACAAAGTCACCATGTGCCCCATGCGGCTACTATGCTGCCTCATCCAATGAAAACGGCGCGAACCAAGCCTGTTGTAAGCAGGGCCAGATAGCCTACCCGAGTGATAATGGTCAAGTCATTTGTTTCGATGCAGGCTCTGGCAAATGCTACACCAGCAAAATTCCAAGCATTGGTGGTGACCAAGAACCATACACAGCGAAAGGCTCAGCATCAACTATTTGTAGCCAAGAGTGGATGTGTCAACAACAATCTAGTGTTAGCAACCAGATAAGTCCTGAATGCGCAGCGCTCAAATGTAAAGATAACCAAATACGTATTACTGGGGGGTCAGGCAACGTTACAGCCTGCTATGACAATAATTCTAAGACATGTTACACACCCCTAAAGAACGGTAGACAGACAGAGTCCACCACTGGGGTATGTGAACGCTGCCTCGTTTCCCAGACATATCATGAGAAGAATGGGGAAAAGTTCTGTGTGGATGATAATAATAGCAAGTGCCACGACCTAATGAGCCCTGTGACAGGATATCAAGGCCATTACAAAGGGCAAGCATGCATGTGTGGCATTGGCAGTAAACAGTTTGTCTATCCAACAAGCCAATGTAACCCGTGTTTGGATGGTCAGAAAAATGCAGTATCAAAGTCTACGATGGGGCCATATTGTCAGATAGCTACAACTGGTGATAACTACAAGTGCATGACAGTACTAAGCAAGACTCAACCTCAGAAACTTGACATAAACGCTTGCCAACCTTGTGGTAAAAGCAATTGCTGTCCAGATGGGCAAATTCTCTATACCAGCGAATCAGGTAGTAAAATATGTCTTAAAAAAGTTGCGAATAATCGCTATCAGTGCTTGAGCTATACCGATAACAACAGACCTGTGACAAGCGAGCCCGCATGCGCAAAATGTGGCTTTGTCACCCGAGACGGTAGAGCCAACTGCCCAAAAGTATGTGACCAAGGACAAAAAGAGAAGATAGTCAATGGCATGAAAGTATGTGTAACGCCTGCTGGAAAATGCTTTACTGAAAGATATGTCACAGGAGGTTCTGGAACTGGGTTCACAACTGCAGGGGCTGGTTTCACGCCAACTGGAACTGGATTCACAAGCACAGGAACTGGATTCACATCGATAAACTCTATACAAGTGCCTTATGAAAGGTCAAACAACAGCGGGCAACCATGCTACGTCTGCGGCTATGAACCAGTTAGCATGTGTCCAGAGAAGATATGTTTACCACACCAAAAGAAAGATCCGTCAGGTGAATTCTGCGTAGACAAACAGACAAATGAGTGCTACAACATGGTCGGAAAAGGTGTGAGCGAGCAAACAAAATATAAAGATGGTGCCTGTCGACTATGTGGCAAATATCCTGATAGCATATGCACAAATAAATGTTACAGTGATCAAACAGAGAAAAAGGCTGGTAACCTATCGGTATGTGTCGTCAATAACGAGACATCCAATGACAGATATAAGCCGTACACCTGCTTGTCTACACCAGATAAATCAGGCAAACAAAAAGCCCTAAAGACCCGCAGCGGAGCCTGCTCACTATGTGGGCTATATGATAACGAGCAGTGCCCCCCCTGCCCAGCATCACAAATTGAAGAACATGATCACATAACTGGAAAAACCTACTGTGTAGACAACCAGAACCGCTGTTATCAAGCATGGACATATAACGGTAGACAAATACGCTACAGCGAAGGCGCCTGCCAAACATGCGGCGAAGGTCAAGCCATCAAACACGACTACACACTAGGAATCAGCTACTGCTACGACAAATTCACCGGTGTCTGCGAGACCACAATAAATCCTGAAAGTGGCAAACAACAACGCTACCGCCAATCGAGCGACAACTTACAACCGTGCTATCAGTGTGGACTAGAGCCAAGCTTCTGCAAGAAACATTGTGGTAACGAGCAAACACCCCATTACAACGCAGGCGTCCTACAATTCTGTACAGACACAAAAAACATGTGTTGGCTGCCTCTAGGTGATGGCATTGCACAAAAGACACCCTATCAAGGACCGGAATGTACTGGTTGTGGCCAGGTCTTGCTCAGCGCCTGCCCCAATCCTGTATGCAAATCCACCCAGACCATTCAACAGCATAAAACCGGTCCATTCTGTGTTGATAATACAAATAGTCAGTGTTTCAGCACGATTGGTAATGGCAACAATACGCAGCGTATTGTCAATGGTGACACTGAACTGCATCCATGCTATCCCAGCGGCCAGTATTGCCCTGAAAATAGTTTGAGCAATACCTGTGCACAAGTGAGTACACAGCAAAAATCAGACGCCTACTCAGATTACTTGTACAACTGACGCTTCAGTTGAGAAAATCGTAGTCATTCGATTAGGGTATACATATCACGGCGCAAGTCAAACAACCAGGTAGATCTCAAGCCGATCTCTGAGTGCTCATCCTTCTTCGGCAAGCTGTGGTCAAGACGATGTCACCTGATGGCATCCGCTTCACCAAAATAGGTAATATTGAATTGCATAAACTTAGACAAGAGAGGGATAAGTAGTTCATTGTTATCACACAGAAACAACTTCCTACATAAAGGAAGTCAAGAATGAGAAAGAGTACACATTCTGAACTGTGTTTAGTAATCAAAGATCAAAAGTATCTACTACATGCCTAGGTTGGCTGCCAGATGAATGATGCAGCTTATGCACATAACAAAGTGCTCTAGACACACCAGCTCAATGCACATCCTGAAAGCATTCCGGTAAACTAGCTGCATTCTTTGCATACACCTGTACATTCAAGGATATGACTATCAGACATAAAGCCCATGGCTTTAGTCATTTCAGCCATAACATTAGACATCACATGGTGAGCTTGCTCAGTAATGGCACCACAGGTGATACAGGTAAAAATGACATTGAATCGCTCGGGGTGATCGTGAAAACATTTTTCATGATGCTGACAATAAACAAAAGCATTTTGCGCGTTAACTCGATGCAACAAATGATTGGTCACCAGATAGTCAAGGGCACGATAAACCGTCGGTGGTTTAGCATGAGGAATGACTTGCTGGAGATCACTTAATATATCATAAGCCTTCATCGGCTTTTTGGCGCCTTTGACAATATCAAGAACGGCACGACGAGATGCGGTCAGATTAAGACCCTCAAGAGATACTTTCGTTTCGGTTGCAACGCTCATGCACGTCTCCATATAATTCAGATAGTTATTGTATATTATATCACTATTAAAGGCAAGTAAACTGATGGAAAATCATCCTCAAGAAAGACGTTTTAACCATATCCTACATGACAACGGGGTTATGATAGTAAATACAACCAAATCTACGCCGAAAACAAGGCCATGTTTGCCGAACACAAGTACATGAGCAGAAACACATGCTTCACAGACTATAAAATAATGACGCACCAACCGAATAATTCATGAAAAATCAGAAATATGAACTATAATAAGCATGCGATCTAAACGGAGTAACGATGGAAGAAGTCGTCATTGTAGACATGAAACGATGCGCGTTCACACGTGGCGGTAAAGGACAACTGGTTGCCACGAGACTGGATAATCTATCTGTCGAAATCATCGACGCACTTATGAAAAGCACACCACAAATCACTCTCGATATGATTGATGAAGTTGGACTTGGACAAGTTGGACAAGCTGGTGAATTACTAAACATGGGATCAGCACAGATTGCACAACTGGCCGGCATACCCTATGAAGCATCGAAGTTCGAATCGAATCGTCAATGCGGATCAAGCATGGAAATCATTCACCGCATAGCACACGCAATTATGCTCGGAGAATACGATATTGGTCTTGCCATTGGCGTCGAACGCATGGAACGAGTACTGACATGGCCGATGCATAAACCAACACCAATTACTAAAATCAACCCAGAGCTATTCAAGCACCACAATAAGTGGCAAGCATCACAATCCCCTACCCATAGTGAATACTTTAAAACGCCAATACCTGACGCCATTTGCCAGTCGCCGCCACTGTGCACCATGCCCCAGACAGCTCAAAACATTGCCGATATGTACAACATCAGTCGTGAAGCGTGCGATATTTTCAGCCTTGAGTCTCACAAAAAATATGGCAAAGCGACAAATGCAGGTTTCTACCAAAATGAAATTGTACCAGTAACAGTCCAATCTCCAGTATTCGATGCAGACTTTCGCTGTGATTACAGTCAAAAAGGTGACCCGATAGAACTAAACATAGACGAAGGTTATCGGGCCAACGCCACCGCAGAGCAATTGGAATCTCTGAAAACATTGGCTGGCGTACAAAGTCTTATGAAGAACCAAATTGTGCTAACTGCTGGCAATGCCTGCCCAACAAATGATGGCATATCCGCCTGCATACTGATGAGCGCATCAAAGGCCAAAGCACTAGGAATCACACCACTAGCAAAGATCAAAGCCACATGTGTTAGCGGTATAAAACCCCAAATTATGGGAGTTGGACCAGTGATTGCTGTCAAGAAAGCCATGAAGAAAGCAAATCTAACAGCAAAAGATATTGATCTGATTGAATTTAATGAAGCATTCGCCAGTCAAGTGATTGCAACCATGCATGAGCTCGACCTGCCACACAGCAAACTGAATATCAACGGAGGATCACTTGCCATTGGCCACCCACTAGGCGCAACTGGTATACGCTTGGTTGGTACCCTTGCACGTTCATTACGGCTACATGATAAGAAAATCGGCATCGCGACACAATGCATCGGTGCGGGCATGGGCATCGCAACAATCATCGAAAGATGCTAGATCGCGATACCCATGATCAACCTATGCGCAAGGGCCATGTCTCAATTCAGAGTCAATCATCTTAGATAATGATGAACACTCTGATCGCGTGCGCTTCGAACGCTGTGATGAGTTAGTTGAACTTGCATCATCGTTGGAAACCGCTTCCTCTGTAGTACTTATCTGATCGAGCGTTCTTTTAAATAAAGCTGATTTAGCTGGCAGTTGTTGATTATGATTGTCAATCGCAGATGTTGATAGCGGCTTGACATCTAAATTTTCCTCATCCGTTGTAACATCACTTGCTGACGACGCGATGTTGCTATCTTCATCTGATAACCAACTCAGCATTTCCTTTGTACCTAGAAGTGAACACACGGACTGAGTGGCTTGCGTTGCACTAGAGCCATTATCTTTGCTGTATGCTAGTGAATCAAGTTGTGACGAGGTAACCACATGACCTTTTGATAGATCATCTGAAATGCTTAAAGCGTCATCCTGCCAAAATGACTGACCAAACCAATTATCAGAAAAAGGAGAAAAAGGAGAAAAAGCACCCAATGGACTACTAACTAGCATACTATTGTTAACAGACGATGCATGATCATTGCTGCCATGTGCTGGCAAGATTGGGCTTGCATTCAAAGGTGATAATGGTTCAGAATCCAAGTCAGCATTGGTACGGTTAAACATACGCCCATAATTTACTTCGTTCGAAGCATGGGAAAGCTTTGATGCCGCCTGGGCAGATAAGCTTAAGCCGGATTCAGGACTCAGCATACGCAACAGTGAAGACCAGGGGGTATAATGCTCAAGGGATTTTTGTGGAGATGTCATGGTCATTCCTTATAGTTAATAGACAGGTAAACTATCTACCAAAGATGTACCCCCTGTATTAGGGTGACATTAAAGAATCCCATACCATCGAAGGATGGATAAAAGGCACTGATTCATAGTCATTATTTATTAATCGCAAAAGAATCACGACAAATAGAAAAAAATTCAGCAAAAAAAACATATCCAGTCTATAGTCAAGCCAGCATAGTGGAGAGCACGGATGTCTCGTCTAAAATACATACTGGTTTTGATGATGTTGTGGAGCGGAAGTTTACACGCTGCAACTTATCGATACAACGGATATAGCGACTTAATCGGTGAGATACAATACCATCGCGTACAAAATCATGATTCATGGGAATCCATCGGATACTACTATGACGTAGGCTACCTTGAGCTACGTCGTGCCAACCCGCAAATTCGCAACATTAAAAAGGCGAAAGGTAAAGTGCTACTGATACCAACGCGTCATATTCTACCTGAGAAATCAATGCGGAAAGGGATCGTTGTGAACTTATCTGAGAAAAGACTTTACTATTTTGTCGATGATTATACAGTAGTGACTTATCCGATTGCAGTTGGTAGATCAGGTTGGAAATCACCAGAATTCACAGGTTATATCACAAGGACAAAAGTCGGACCGAGTTGGCGTGTACCAAAATCCATTGCAGACTACCACTATAAAAAGTATGGCGAACGCTTACCAGAAGTGGTATCACCAGGACCAGATAACCCACTAGGCAACTACGCAATTTATACCAGCAAAGCGCGCATCTTAATCCACGGCACAAACCAAGAGTCGCTGATAGGAAAAGAAGTAAGTTCTGGATGTATCCGCATGTACAACCGCAATATTGCAGAACTACATGCACTAGTGCAGGTCAGAGACCCGGTTCACTTTATCACTACAGATGAGAAAGTGGGTATCGACAGTGGCTACTTATACTATGAAAAAACCACGCCATATCACCGCGGCGATGACATCGAAGTCTATGAGATCATCAACAAGATGAATCGAGAAGGACAACCCGTACGAGTGGACAGAGGACTGGTCGAAGAAGCGCTAGAAAAAAACACAGGAATACCACTGGCCATTGGAATCACTGGCTAAGAAAATAGACGCATCTGGTAAACTGTGACCGATTGGTTGATTGAATGAGATCAACCATCAATGGTATGATGTGTAAATGAATCATCTCTCGTTGAACCCAGCAAATATGATATCGCTGTCTCGGCTTATCCTAGCTCCAGCTTATCTATACGCTTGCACCATAGACTATCGTATCGGTGTCGCCATACTGGCGTTAGCAGCATGCACAGATTGGCTTGACGGCTTTATCGCAAGACGTATGCAATGTGCCAGTGCACTAGGGGCATTACTTGATCCAATTGGCGATAAAGCCATCAGTTGGAGCGCCCTACTGGTGATCTGTCTACATAGCATGAGTCCATCAATCATCGCTGCATCAATAGCCATATTCATGAGAGATTGTATGATCACATACCAGCGCATCATACAGTATCAAAACAACCATAAAAACGATCAACTGGCAGTATCGCAACTAGCAAAATTAAAAACCACGATGCTATTTGCTGCACAATGTCTACTTACGATCTACCTCTATAGCAAGAACAGTCTTGTCTACAGCGCAGGAAGTATGCTATTATATGGATCGTCTTTATTGACCATACTATCTTTTGTTCATTATCATTCGAGATCGAATGGTAAACGAGAGATTACGCGGGAATAGCTCAGTGGTAGAGCACAACCTTGCCAAGGTTGGGGTCGCGAGTTCGAATCTCGTTTCCCGCTCCACTTCGAGGCTTCGTAAATACTCCTTATTCAATCATCGGCCATAAAGATGCTGGCAACTTTGTAGATGATGAATGCTGTGATTAATATGATCGACACCATACCGACTATAGCCTTCAAGTCCAATTTGATCTCCTTATTACAGTTTATTGTTTAAGATAAACCGGGGGATTAAGCATAGCGATCGCCGAGACGACTTCAATGGCACCTAAATGATCCATTGTTACTAAGTCAGACAACTAGATCAGAACAAAGGGCTGTGGTTGTCGAGTTCTGCTTTTCCTAATGAGTCCAGTCTTCTCGAAATCAAAAAAATATGTTCAAGAGTGTGCCCGGCTGCAGCTGCTAAGGGACGAAAAAGCATAGGTAGCTGTGGGTTGACCTAGTGAAGTATCTTAAACCTTTAGAACGCGGACTATCTCATCCACTTTGT
>PBLX01000009.1 GCA_002722435.1 Legionellales bacterium
AATACACTTGGATTGAGTTGTATAGTATTATCTAAATCTGGGATAATTGGAATCATGTTGAATGTTTCGTGTAGTATGGAAAAATTTTGTCCGAAGACATCTCTGTGTTCACTGCCTATAGCAAATGTCCAGATGTTAATATCTGGATTCATCATTTGCAATTGAAACTTGTGTTTATCACCAATAATATTATAAAGTTGTGAGTTTGTAAAATTATCCTCGCCAGTAAAACTGTGTAGTTCTGGTTGTTGTAAAACTACAATCTGCGTTAGGATACCCGCTGTTTGTAGGACAGTTTCCCAGTTACGCTGTTGATTGCGTTGTTTTCCGTTGCCTCGAGTAATGCCTGTATTAGTAATATCTACTAAACTTACTCCCCATGCTGCACTTGGAAATTCAAACTGCATCTGTGGCGTTGCCATGTAATGGATCCTTGTCTCTTAGATGTAAACCTAGTTCTATTAGTTCTGCTTGACCTTTACATTCTATGCAGTCTACACTGTTGTATCCCATAAACTTTAAACACTGTAATCTGTTTGTGCCCATGTAAACACCCCATATCATATTGTCCTCGTTCACTATAGGAGGATTAATATGTTTCCACATAGGATGTGTGCCCTTACGTTTATAGTAACTTGTGTTCCACCACGCCAGTGTACACTTGTAGTACAGGATAGGATACCACAAACCGTCATCCATAACACGAGGCAAATCTCGCCAGTACCACCTGTTATCCGCGTGCCAACCCATTGGTGATAACTTTGTTAGTTGCACCCTATGTATTCCAGAATGGTCCTGCCATAGGCTATCACAGTGTCGCATTGTATTAGTATTTAATCATAAAAAAAGCGGTGCTAAAAAACACCGCTTTAGATTTAGTTACTAAACCAATTATGCGATAGCGTCTTGCTTCGCTTCACTTGGTCCACCTTTAATTGCTGTTGCACTACTAAAGTTCAATGAATCAACTGTACCAAGTGCTCTTAGAGCAGCCTGGATAACTGTCATTGTTCCAAAGTTTGCTACTGCTGTATCTGTGGTACAACGCTCAAGAGCAAATAATTGCTTTGTGTTTGAGTCGTATAGAGGACCTTCATATACAATTGTTCCAAAACGTGACAACATGTTTGTGCATGCTGTAATAGCAGACGCTGGGCCTGTTTTTGCATTCACTGCTGCTAGGTAATCAATCTCTACAAAGATAACATCTTCTGCACTTGCACCTAGGTTAACAGGAAATGTTGGTGTTGAAACTGGATGTACTCGTGTAATTTCAGCCATTTTCTATCTCCCTTAAACTACTGCATCTTGATGGTTCGCGCTTGGACCACCAATAATTGCTGTTGCTGAACCCAAGTTAATTGAGTCCACTGTTCCTAGTGCCTGTAGAGCAGCCTGGATAACTGCTGCTGCAGCAAAATTTGCTACATCTTCATCATCGCCACTTAGGCCTTCAATTCCAACAATTTGACGTGTATTACTGTCAAATAGTGGGCCTTGATATACTATTGTGCCAAATGTACCTAACATAGTGTAAACTACTGCTAGTGTTGACTCTGGGCCAGTCTTAGCATTTACTGCTGCTAGATAATCTAGTTCCAAGTAAGTAATATCTTCTGCTCCTCCTCCCATATTAACTGGAAAAGTAGGTGTACTAACTGGATGTATTCGTGTAATTCCTGCCATTGTTCTAATCCTTTCCTGTTATTATACTAGTTCAAAGCCTGGACTTGTTACATCACTACTTGAGCAGTCAAGGTTGTTTGAACCTGCCGCTGTAAGTGTACGGATTGCTGTTTGTAGTGTTGTTGTTGTGTATGCACCTGACGGGTAAAGTGCTAAACTGATTTGACCAGTTGTGTCACCTTCAATCTGATACATTTCAATTGTTGCTTTCTTAGTAATTTCTCTAAAAATTGCAACTACGCCTTCTGCTGCATCTAGTTCGTTACGTAGATCTTCTACGTTTCCTGATACGTCTTTAATAATTACTTTAAAGAAGTCAAGAACTGGACCATTTGCAATTACTGGCTCATCTGCACCAAGTGCACCTGAACCTGAAGCGCCACGATTATGTGATACTACACCAAATGCAGTACCGTGGGTACGGGTAATTTCCGCCATTTTCTATCTCCATTGCAGGACATCTAATACCTGCTTAGAAGTATTTATTAAGAAAACGTAAAAATTTAGTTGAATGCTTGCGTTCTGCCCAGTGCATATCCTGCTACACCCAGTGCGGCTAGTTTAGCACCGAAAGGAATCTTTTTGTTATCTACAGGTACAACTTTATTTTTCTTTATAGTACTCATGTAGTTTTTACTAATATCACTTCTAAACTTACCGTCTACACGCTGACTGTTTACCATTCTTGCACTTAATGCTGTGCGTTCACCTGCGTTTGATCTGCCATAATCGCCACTTACACGTCTTGCTGCCTTTAGAAAACTGCTGTCTATGCCCAAGTTTTTTTGTTGACGCATTAGAAAACTTCTATCCATTGCAGTGTTACTTCTACCAGCGGCAATATCACGGAGATATCTCTTAAAACCTAGTTCATCAATGCCTACTTTACCTCCACTAGTAACACCCTGATATTTGTTTGGATTAGATATAATAGCAGCCAGGTTATGTAGATCTGTGCCTCCTGGTTTAACACTTGTAAAGTTCATAAATTTTAGTGTGTCTTTTGCATACTTCTTTGCAAACGCAGGATTTTCAAAACGCATTTGTTGTAGCATTATAAGTTGTTCAAAGAAACTTTCGCCTACATCGTTCATGTCTCTGCCTACTGTATCACTAGCACTGCGGATGTATCGTGCTTCTGTTATTTCTTCTCTTATAAATTCAAATGCCATTATTTTGCTTTCTGTTGACTGAGTGGATCTTTATTTTGTTTTGGAAGTTTAGGTGTATTACTGCCAACAGTGCTACTGCTATCGTTATTTTTTGCCATAGTTTTACTGTCTATAGTTTTAGGACGTTCTCCACGTATAGGAAATTTTGTACCAAGACCTCCAGCGTCAAAACGTTTGACTGGTGGATCTTTTTCGAATCCTGTATACACAACCTGTCCCTTTAACCTATCAAATTCTTTCTTGCGATCTGCTGCTGTTTCATCTTTATCAAAGTCTAGTGCTTTTTGTATAGCCTTAGCAGCCAGACCACCTGCTACTGCACCTCTAAATCCTGCCTTGCTTTTGCCTTTTTGTGCAACTTTAGCGGCACCAGCGCCTGTAGTTTTTGTAGGGAATTTGTTTTTATCTTTATCTTTATCTTTTTTAGGTTTAGGTTTTCCAAACAACTTGTCCGTTATCTTGTCCTTAATCGGTTTAGGAATAAATTTAGTTGCGCCAGCAGTAGTTACTGCAGTAGGAACTGAAACATCATCAGGTTTTTTAGTTTCAGGTTTTTTAGTTTCAGGCTTTTTCTTAACCGGTTGTTGTGCGCCTTTGCTTGTTTGTTGTGCACCTTTGCTTGTTTGTTGTATGCCTTTGCTTGTTACAGTAGTACCTGTTACATTATATCCAGGTGCTTTAATAGGAGGGACTTTTTGTATACCTGCTTTTTTTGCAAAATCATCAGCCTTGTCTTGGTACCTCTGTGCTGCTTTTTTTGCTAGTCTAATATTATACGGTGATGAACCTGGTGTTGTGGATAATTGTTGTGCTCTTTCTTTGGCTTTCTGTGCTTTTCTGGCCATACTTGCAGCACGCTTTGCGCGATATATTTGTCTAATGCCTTGCATTCCTTTTTTAATAGGAATAACCTTTCCTACGAATTGAGCAGTTTTACTTGCAGCATAACCTATTCCTGCTCCTGCTGCAATCCAAGCAATATCTTCACCTACTGCAGCAACTAATTCATCTACATCCGCTTGCGTTTTAGCACTATTATTATATTTCTCAAAATCCTTAAATGTTTCGTACGCTTGGTAACCCACAAATCCTGCTGTAGCAACGCCTGAGATAACTTTTCCAACAGGAATTGCTGGTACTTCGTCAATTCGCTTTTTATCTTCGTAGATAAACTCTCTGGCTCTCATCCCTTACTCCAGGCCTTTACTGCGTCGAAGTTTTGTTTGGAAAACTCCATACGATCAACTAGTTTAACTGCACCGCCTTCAGTGCCAATAGCAACAAAGCCTTCTGGATTTGTTACTTGATAGCCCTTGTCTGTGCGTACCATACTCTTAATACTGTCCACTTTGTTTAGTTTATTTATAAGCATATTCTTTAGTGCAATAATGTCTTTATACACTGCAAGAGCACCTGCTATACCGTCTATGTTATCAGACACAAATTTATTTTGTGCAGCAATCTTATCTGTACGACTTTTTACTGCGGGTGCATTTGGATCCTGATTNTTTAGTTTTGCTATGTCCTTTTGNATNTAATCATTNTACCAGTTAGCAAAGTCATTNGCAAATGCTGTTCCGTCTGCTACTTGTGTATCACCACGTTTGATGCGAGCGTTTACATACTGCATGAACAGTTGTTTGTATTCTGGATTGTTTACTGCTGTAAAGTCTGCACTATTCAGCGCACCTGCGGCTGTGTTCATTGCACTTAGTATCTGTCTATTTTCACTCTGTGATAAACTTGCTTTTCCGCTTAGATCCTTGTATGTAGCGTCATCAAACCAAACACTACTGGACTTGTTTAGGCCACTAACATCCGCACCGAAACTTGCCTGCATGTCTGGTATGCTATCACCAGTGTATGTTGTGTGAAATATTATACCCAGTTTACTTGCACCAATACGTTTACCCAGTTTACTATTTACTGGCACAGCATATGTAATTGTGTTAGGTCCAAATATGTAACTCTCTTCTCCATCAATCTCTGCAGTGTTTAGATCGTCTGCAGTATACATTAGGTCTCCCTGTAGTACACCCTTGATGCCTAACTTGCTAAGTTCAGCAAGACTAATTTTCATTTTTCTGTTTAGATCTTCAGAGCCTATGTCTGCGTCAATATCAGCGTTAGTCTTATACACTTTGCCTTTTTTATTGAAGATACTTTTCTTAGCAACAAAGAACTTGCCGTCTGCTGGATCAATACCCGTGAATATTGCAGGTGCACCGTCCCACTTAACTGTTAGGTTGCCGCTTTCGCCACCATTTTCCAACATGTCACGCACACTGTTGATATATTGTAGCGCACTCTGGGCACCAGTTTTGCCTTGAAGAAACACTAGATCTTCAATGTGTTCGAGGTGTGTATTTTTACCTTCGTCAGCCTCGGCTATTATTTCCCTGAAGCGCATTTATTTTCGTTGACCCGTCTAATACCTCTTACAAACTTACGACTATCCTGACTGCGAATACTGTTAATTAATCTACGCTCTAGATCGCCCGCAGTCTCAGTATCATAGTGTTTGTGCATTTCATTGATAAGATTAATAGCACTTTCTATTACATTTGTTGCACGACTTTCCATAACATGTTTGCGATCACGTTCAACAATCATACTATTAAGTTCGTGTAATATACTTCTAGTTTGTTTTTTCACAGTGTTATCCTATCATTTTTAGTATTTATCGGTTAAATACACTATTACATATTGTAACACGGAGAGAGCATATGTCAACTATCGAGCAACCTGGCTTGCATTTTGCAACCCTTGCTAAAATAGCATACATGACCGAAAAAGACAGTAAACCTATTGCACACACTATGGGTTACACAAAAATAAAACTTATTGATCACAAGGGTGCAGAGTGTTTGTTTTTGGAAAACAACGAACGCATTGTGCTTGCATTCAGAGGCACAGAGCCCAAAGAGTTTAGTGATATCAAAGCAGATTTAAAAGCATGGAAACGTCCCAGTGAAACTGATGGCATGGTTCACCAGGGCTTTTTCGATTACCTGGAACGTATATGGGATAGTGTTGTAAGACACATTAACTATGGTGACAGAGAGAACAAAGAACTGTATATATGTGGACACAGTCTGGGAGGTGCTATGGCAACACTTGCCGCAAGTAGACTAGAGGATAGAGTAGTTGCTTGTTATACATATGGATCACCACGTGTAGGCGGCAGTGTATGGAGAGACAAAGCACATTTTTTACATTATAGATATGTTAACAATAATGATGTAGTGCCCAAGGTTCCGCTCTGGCTTATGGGATTCCGCCACCATGGCGAACTACACTACGTTAATTATTACGGAAATATTCGTGCGCTTACTCCCTGGCAACGCATAAAAGATGGTTGGCGCGGCCGTATGAAAGCCTGGAGTAAACTGGAGTTATTTGATGGTGCTCGAGATCACAGCATGGATGCTTACGAACGGAAGATAGCCAATAACTAATTGGGTATTAGTAATGGTAACTATTATTAATGGTATACCACAAGCAGAAAGTATTGCAACGTATGAAAGGATTGCTGATTGTTATTTCAACATTACTCAGCAAGAAATGAAATACGATTTTGATACACTAAAACGCGACTGGGTATGTGTGCGCAGTGAAGGCGATTGGGATCTTGTTCTACGTTACTAAACCAAAAAAATTAAATATGACCTTGTTTCCTTAATAAATAAATGTGTCGCAGAAATGCGGCACTTGGCACATAAAAGAATTTAGGCAAACAAGAGGCACATATGAAAGTACCTAAGGACGCGAAGGCTCAATTAGAACGATTACTTGGCAGATTCATAAGGCATATTCCGGACTCCCCCGAGTATCATAACAGGCTTATCGAAGAACTGGAGATCATTCTCAAACTTCGCTTTGTCGATTACTTCCTCACAATTTGCGATGTACTGACGCTAACCGACGACATAACACACATGACTCGCGGTTCAGCAGGGTCTAGTCTCGTCTGTTACCTATTGGGTATTACAGACGTTGATCCCATAAGATGGCAAATACCGGTTGCACGTTTCCTAAATCCTTTGAGAGACGATTTACCAGATGTGGACATAGACTTTCCGCACTGGCAACAGACTGCTGTTATGCAACGGATATTTGATAAATGGCCCGGGTATAGCGCAAGAATTAGCAACTATGTTACCTACAAGGAGCGCGGTGCTCGCAGAGAAGCGGCACGCCGTCTTGGCGCATCTGGTAAACTCCCTCGCAATTTCAAGTATGAAGATTTAGATATAGACAAGGAAGAAGCAATGCGAATCGAAAGAAAACTTATAGGCAAAAAGAAGGCAATATCAAAACACTGCGGAGGCGTACTTGTGTTTAAACACAAACTACCCAAGAGTCTAGTAAACGCAGACAACCAGATACTACTGGACAAGAACGAAGTTGAGGACTTGGAACATCTTAAAATAGATATCCTTGCTAACCGAGGACTCAGTCAACTACTGGAGATAGATCCGGAGACTCCACTAGAAGCATATCCGGAACAGGATTACGAAACAGAACAGTTACTATGCAGTGGTAACGTTATTGGTGTAACACAAGCAGAGTCGCCAGCAATGCGCAGACTATTTCGTGCTATACAACCTAAGAGCAAATCAGACTGTGTATTTGCTACTGCACTTATACGCCCTGTTGCAACAACGGGCAGACAGAAAGCCGCGTTCTTTCAGGACTGGACAGAACAACGTTTAGAGGATACTATTGTGTATGAAGATGATGCTATCCGTAAAATAGCAAAACTAATTGACTGTGATATGTATGAAGCAGACATGTATCGTCGTGCCTTTGCAAAACGTGACGAAGAACGTGTTATGCAGTTTATGGAACGCATGGGCGACAGTGAACGCAAAGAAGAGATCATCAACGAACTATATGGACTGGGTAACTTCGGATTGTGCAGGGCACACGCCGTAAATCTTGGAAGACTGATTTGGGCACTTGCATATCAGAAAGCACACAATCCTAAGGAGTTCTGGCGTGCCGCACTGAAACACTGCCAGGGAAGTTGGCGCCGCTGGGTACACAAGACAGAAGCAAAACTTGCTGGCTGGGACTTGCGTGAACTAGGATATCCAAATGGCATAACAGAGTCACCACAAACACAATACAAACGTTATGGCTACTGGACACAACCGGAGTTCATGCCCAATATGTTTGTGCAGGAGACCTGGGGCGATAGAGTAAATTTTGCAGGATTAGTTGCTAATGGTCGTGTATTCCGAGGAGCAGAGGGTAAGTATATTACGTTTGTTACACTGGGTATAAACAATGGTGAATATGTTGATGTAACTATCAAACGTCCATTTAGTTACAGGGATCATGATGTAGTTGTGGGATCAGGACGTGTGCGTTATAACAACGGCAGCCAGTATATTGATTGTGTAGATGCACAGGGTTATAGACTAGAGAAGTATGTAAACTAGTAGGGCCTATAAGCATCTAAATCAGGAATATAGTCCACCATCATAATATTTCTTGCACTATCCATAATGTCGTTCCATTTAAAAAACTTCTCTACTTTGTCTGGTTCAGTCTTATAGTGTTTGTAGTGTTCCAGCAATCCGTCTATGCCTGATTTGCAGTCTTTGCCATCACTGTAGTACAGTTTAGTCTCCTGTGTTAGTCTTAAACTTTCTTTGACTTCTTCAATCATTGGACTAATAAACGCACTGTGTAAGTCCACAAAGTTGTACTGCAAGTATAAACTTTCCTGAGGAAATTCTCTACTAGCAAACTCAAAGAATTCGTGTGTCCTGTGTATCCCCCAGATAGTGGGCACATGGTTCCAAGTAAACTGATGTCCTTCCTGTTTTATTCTGTGGCAATTTTCTACTATGCTATCCCAGTTACTACGCCAACGTATGTAGTTGTTTACTATTCCATATCCATCACAACTAACACTGAAATGTAACTGTGTAAAATGTTTTGCAAGATCCCAAAACTGTTCACTAAAAAAGTTTGCATTGGTTCCTATAGTAAGTCCGAAATCCGTGTGTCCTGTATCAATACACTTGCGCATAAACTGATAAGTTTCCTTCATTACAGTGGGTTCACCACCATTAAGATATACTAGGTGTTTGTGAGTAAGTGTTTTTACATCTATAGTATTAAGTTTGTTACTATATTCATAATTGTCTCTCCAGTACTGTTGATCAGTCACAAGATCTGGATTTTCCTCAAATTCTTTTTTAAGCAAATGACTGTATAGCGGAGTACACATGCGACACATTAAATTACACTTATTACTGGAGCGTATTTCATAGTAATATGGATTATCTATCTGCTCAAGATCCTTGACATTGCGTATACCCAGTTGTGCTATAAAATCAAGACTGTCATGCACCCTATAACTGTCCATGCCGTAGTCTTCATATTCGTAACAAGTTGAACAATTTTCAGGCATGCGTTCACCACGCAACATACGCTGTCTTATGTCCACATATTCTGGATGTGTTCGCCAGTTTTCAATTGTGCCTACGTCAGCGATCTTAGTTTTTGTTCTAGCACATAATATATTATTGCCGCCGTCATCATTGTAATTGATCCATGGATATATACAAAAACTTTTATTTGTTTTGAAGAAGTTCATCCATTCAGTATATATTTGAATATTTTTATTGTCCTTGTACTGAACATTAGTTCCCCAGTAATTACTATTACGTTCAACTTCCTGGCATATTTTAAGACTGGATAGAAATAGTTTTTTACTTGTCCATTCTTCTAGTGGTTGATCAAGCAGAATTACCTTATCAAACTGTTTTGCAACATTGATAAGATATCCACTACTTGCGTCTGCTATGCTACTATGATAATAACCTGACTGGTCAACATTACTGTCCTCAGTAATTAAACCTAAATTTTTACTAGAGTTTTTCCTTGCGAGATTTTCTGTTCTTGAATCTGTATCCAGAGTATTATTACCAATTACTAATACACGTTCATTCACTCTTTAATCCTGCTAACATATCCTTTAGTTTACTGCTCTGTACACTAGCAGTAATTTTGCCTGCTTCCTCATCTGGTGCTTCAACTATGCCGCTGTCTTTATTTTTAAGTTGATCATATATACTTGAACTTTGCTTCTTAAATTGTTTATATTCTTCATCATCACCTAAATCTCGAATGCGTAAACTTTCAACATCAAACTCAAGATCAATCTTTTGTCCAACACCTGAACTGCTTCTAGTTTTCATAAGTTGCAATTGATAGCGTCCACGTTCACGCATAGCACGACTTGTAAAGATTCCAAACACATTGTCTGCTGTATTAATTTTACTAAGTCCGCCAGCAATATGCGAATGATCAAACTCGATCTCATCCACTGCGCCTCTATTAAGTTGCGATGCTGTTACAAAAACACAGTTCAGTTCTTTTGCTAGATTGCGTAGTTCTTCACTAACGTACTTATCTTTAACAAACAAATCACTAGGACTTACTCTTGCACTTACAGGCATAAGCAAATCTAGATAGTCTATCAGTAGGAAGTCCAGGTTCCAACCATTTTTAATCTGTAGTTCCTTAAGATATGCACGAACATCATTAACGTTGCTCTGTGCTGGCATGTATTTAATCTGCAGATTACCAGCCTTCTTGCCTGTCATACGCACTTTCATTTCAACAGTGTCAAGATCCTTGAATATTTCTTTTGTACTTACATTAGTTAGCATGCTGTCAATACGCATAGCACTTAGTCCTTCACTAAGTTCAAGCGTTAGATATACACCATTCAATCCACTTGTTACCCAGTTTACTGCTAGATTCTGCATGAACAAACTCTTGCCACTGCCACTTCCACCAGCAAAAATATTAAGTTCGCCTTTGTTCATACCGCCAAACAGTTTACGATCCATAGCGGGCCAGCCTGTTGTAATCTGTCCATTGTTGTCCTTTAGTGCCATCAATCTTGCACGAGGATCTTCAAAGTAGTCTGTGCCCATGTCCTTTGTTAAACTGATCTGCACAGCGTCTTTAATTAGTTTTTCTACAGGATCATATGTGCCTTTCTCCAGTAGATCTGCTGCTTTAAGTATCGCACGTTCTAGTTCTTGCCGCTTTGTAAAGCCTTCAAATTCATCAAGGAACCAGTCATTGTGTTGTTCTGTAATGTCCGGAACAGGCTTTAGTTCAACACCTGTTACTGCCTGCACTTGTTCATATGTGGGCAGTGTTTTGTGATCATCGCTGTGTGTTTTTATAAACTCCGCTGTGTCTCGGAGACTCCTGTCAAAGTTTTCTACATTGTATATATTTTGCACACGAACATAGTTCTGTGCATCATTCATCATCATTTCTAAAAACAGTTTTTGTAAATCTGCTGTGTATTCTTTACTCATAATATTGTTTAAGTCCTTCACTATCTGGAAATGTATTTAATCCCCAGCATTTTAATTGCACACCCTGTTGGCGTAAATGATACTGTATCATTGCTTCATGCACAACGTCGCCCGCTAGTTTACTAGGTTTTTCACGTTTATATTTTACATAATTATTCCAGTCTTGCCAAATTTTTTCCTGACCATTACTCCAGTGTTCACACATGGATTTGAATTTAGTTTCATTTGTAATTTTGCATCCTGTGTATTCCGTTATAATTCTCACACTGCGTTCAAAGTCACTGAATATATCCGTAATTGTGTCTAAACACAACATGTCTAATCTATCCGCTGTTTCCCATTGTGTAGTCATTTCAGGCAAGTACCAATCCATAAGATACATACTAATATACTCTCTTAGTTCCCAGCGTTCTAGTTCACCAGTATTTTTCCATTGACTACTATTTTGTTTTGGCAAAAACCAATCAGGATAGTCCGGTACTTTCTGTAGTGTTATTATACTAAATTCACTACTAATATTGTTACTAGGACCTATATATATTTGCTTCCCGGGTTGACTGTTGCAATATTCTAATACTTCCTTGCCTTTCATATCAATCATGGGTACATTGGGTGTGAACACATTATCAGGATACTCTACATAATCATGTGCAAGTAGTCCTGCTTTAGTTTTTGGATGCCACTGTTTATTGAAAGCATGACTGGTTACTGCACTACTAGTTGTGTCAAAACCCCCCTCTACTGGCTTGCAATCCAAGTTTGTACAACTACGCAATATGTGCTCTATAGTACTAGCACCACCGCCCACTTGAAAGTTAAGCCATATGTTCACCAGCGTTTTCTCCTTAAATTTATTTTAAGGCTGCTGGTTTCTCGTGCATCCACAATACTTTTAAGTGTAAATAGTTTTCCATAGCGTATAACTGCATCATTAACATCCTTAACATCAGGTTCCCAGTCAGGAAAACTAACACTCCAACCATATTCTAGTGCATCATTAATAAGTTTTTGTCCTGCTATATCTCTGTCTGGCACTAGTATTACTTCTCTGGCCAGTGTATCTATAATCTGTGCTTGTGTTTCACTGCACTGATTGCTTAGTATGCCTACACCACCTATACACATTGCGTCAAATAATCCTTCAGTTACTACTACAAACCTAGCATTAGGCAACTGATTATCAATCCCATAACAGTAGCCATTATCATGACTAGTAAAATATTTGGGTCTTCCGGCATCGTCTATACTCCTTGCGCTAAAACCTATTGTACGCCTTCCCCATTTAAAAGGAACAATTACACGCTTCCACATACCTGCAGGTTGACTGTTACTGTACATAAGTTTATCCACAGGGATACAACGCCTTAGTGCATATTCACGAATGTTGTCCGGAAGTTCTGATGTTGCTCCTTCAGGCAAAGGCCTACTCTTAAATTCTATTTTAAATTTTTCTTCTTCAACGTCTTCTACAACCACTGTTTCCTTAATGCGTAGTGCTTCTATGTTTAACATCTGGCGTGTATTTTCATCCACACCTAACCAGGTTAACAGTTTACGCATTTTGAAACTAATGTGTCTGCCAGGTTGCCAGCCTGTTTTAAAGTTGCAGTTAAAACAGTGATAACTCACTGCATCACCATTTGTAATGATACCGCCTCTGCTTCGCTTGTCCTGACTTTCACCATTATGATGACAGCATACAGCGTTGAACGAAATCCAGCCATTGGTAGTTCGTTTTTGCTTGCCGGGCAAACTATCTAATACTGCTTGTTGTATACCATTCATCTATAGTATTATACGCTCTTTTGCAAAAAGATGCAACCGTTTTGCAAAGTATTTGTGGCCCTGTTCGTTTGGATGTCCGTCATTTGCAAATAGTATTTTACTATTGTCATCCTGTTCAGCACGTTTTAACATGCTGTCCATTGTATAACCGTCCGCATAATAGTTTTCATATACTGTAGTTTTGTGTTGTCCAAGGGCATTGAATTGTAGTATAGTTATATTATAGTTTTTGCAAACACTATTAACAAATAGTTTTGCATTTTCCGTAAACATGTTATGACTTTGAGGACGATTGCCAGTTCTCATTACCCATTCTTTTGCGCTCTGTGTCCAGCCATGTTTCCTGTTAACAAATCCATTGTGAGTCCAGTGATCATCGTACCAGCTCATTCTTTCAGGACTTGTCCAGCCTACACAAATTATAATCTGTTCTTCTGGATCAAGCCTGTTGCGTATATAATCTGCCACTTGATGTTGGATAGCATGATTACTGTTTGCAGGTTCAGCAAGGTTGTCAAATTTACAATTGAATAATTTTGCTAGTTGTCCTAACCAACAGTGTTCATTACGATATGCTGTCCAGTGTGTATCGTCAGGTGCAATAAGTTCACTTCCGTATGTGAAACTACAACCGAATCCTACTAGTTTCACGGTCTATATAATACTTCGCTTAGTGTCCCTGTAGTAGTTGCACGAACAAAACGCACTGCACTGAATACACCAGTAAAGTTTATAAAGTCATTGTCTTCCTGTGCAGTATATGTTTTGCTTGTAATGTCTGTAAAATCAGCATTTTGAATACTATTACTTGGATTAATCGAGCCCTGTATGGTTAGTGTGCCTGTAAATGCACTGCTGAAATAAATCTGCGCTGTGTGTTGTGCAGTATTGCGATTGATATATGGTTTGATAGATATATTACTGCCAGTATCACCACTTGTAAATGTTTCACTGGTGCTATCAACAAACGTTGGATAAACTCCTTCATCTATTTCGAGGACACCATTAGCACTGTAATTATCGTCTGCATATGCAGGTGTAGTTCTATCCTCTCCGTTAGTTACTTTTAGTCCATAACTAAAGAACTTACTGTCCAAGTTTAGCAAATCTGCTTCACTAATTAATGCTTCAAATATACCTCGTCTAGGATCAATAGGTGTTAGAGAACGTTCCAAAAACGCTACATTGTTTTCCTTGTCCAGAATTACAATGTTTGCTGTATGATCTGTCATACTTACTCGCTTCTGATCACGATTTTTAAATTCAATACGGATAAAATTATCTATTCCGCGATATACTTTAATGTTTGGTGTGTAAAACATACTCATAATATTATTTACTCCAGTATCAGTTACAACTGCAGTGTGCCTTTGTGCATATAAATATCCAGTAATAACAGTCATACTGTATTTATCGTAAGAGTAAAATGCCACCGTTAGCGGAAGAAATATTTGAAAAGTATCCTTTTCTAAGTTTGGTTACCTATGGTGGTCAAGAATATGTCGGGATAGTACAAAATCAGGACGACACTGTACTCAGCATGTATGATTATAGTAGACTGCCTGTCGAACTAAAAGAGACTTTTCTTGCACTGGGGGATACGTGGTGGTGGGAAAGCAACAGAATGATTCCTATCAACCTTTTTTTGAAAAAAGACTTTAATACGTTTGCAAGTTTTTTAATTACATTTAATATTAGAGACACACAAGTAGTGCGAGGACCCAGTGTTAGCATTGCAGATCTTGCAAAGAAACGCAGTAAACGTAGAAATATTCAATTGGTTAAAAAAGTAAAATAATACGCAATAGCAAAATATGTAGTGTGATGTAGAGTCTGATCCACACACTGCATCCACCACCAGTTTTTAGTACGGTACTCCAATTTAAGTTTTCGATTAACATGTTGCTTACTATAGTCTATGTGCCAGTGTAGTACATAATCAAACATTGCAGCAAACCATGCTGCATATGGATTTACAAATAGTGTAACAACTACAAATGTTCCTAAGCCATGTTGCAGATAATGATAGTGTCCAGGGCCAATATATTGATCTTTCCTACCTGTAAGATAGTTTTGTAATCCTAAATCTATCCAGACATGTTTAATCACTAGAGCAAAAAATAATTCAATCATTTAATGTACCGTCGGGCCTCCGTCTGAATCATCCATGTCAAAATATTTGTAAGCATTGTGAAGATCATCGCTCAGTGTATCACCAACAGTTTTTAACATTTCCTTAATCTGATCATCTTCTAAAAAAGTTTTGTATAAAACCATACTGTGTTTTAGTAGCATTGTTGCCATATACATAAAATCCTCATCACTGTGAAGTTCCTGTTGTATATGCTTAACTAACTTATCCTGTATTTCACTCAAACGCTTGTTATTATCCGCCATTTTTTTCCTCCAGTATGTTCATGTGTACTGCTACTAGTTGTGCGTAAGCCACACTGTGGCTCTTCTTAAAACTATAACTATCCTGTCCCGCACTCTGCCATATAGTTTTTGCAACCTCTGCCCAGGGTAATCCTATTAGATGTCTTTTTGCAGGACGTATTACTGCTAGAAACATAGCCATGCGTGGAACACTTGTAATGTCCTCAGGCATACGAGCCGCTGTCTCAAAATGTTTTCCTACATGTATTAGTTGTTCAAAGAATGCTTGCTCCTGTAACCGAGCCCAGTTAGGTTCTCTCATAAGTTCCACTAGATGTAGTTCGTTTCGTACATGTTCATATACACCTACGTTAAGTAGATCAAGTTTAAAGTAACCTAATTGTTCCGCATGTTTATGATCCAGTGTAGCAAGTCCATCATGAGCTACGGGTATATCTGTAAAATATACACCCGTGTTATGTTTATTACCGTTCTCCAGTCTTGCACCAACACCCTTGATGTGTTTAGTCAATTGTGTGCGATCACCAAAGTCAATGTCTACATCTGGCATATCAAAGTTCATATCTCACGCCTTCCCATACTTTGGTAGGATTTAAATCCTGTGTGTTCGTTGGATATTCTTGAGAAATTTCTATTTCGTATCCAAGATGCTGTTCGATCAAAAAATCCAAGTATGATTGTTCATATAAACAAAAATTACTAATATCCATATTAGTATTACTAGTATAACATTGAAATGCAAGTTCTACAAGTTTTCTAGATTGTATTGTATTTTGTTTTCTATCTAAAAATGTCTGTTGATGATGTGCGATATCTATTTTGTATGTGTATCCAAGTTTAATTAATAATTTTTCTACTTGTTTACAAAAAACTTCCTGATCGTAAAACCAGGCAAATTTAAAAATATTTTCAATGCTTTGCCTATTTAATATATCTTCCTGACATTCAAAAAAAGTTTTTTCTGTTACCTTAATTAAATTTTTAAAGAATTCCCTCATACCTCGGATATGATCATTTTTAAAAATATCAACTTGTTTTTTGATATTATTTTTTATAGTTTGCGCATTTTTTGTTTTCTTATTCAATACTTTTTCTATATCAGCAAAATCTTTAATAGTTAATAAATCTAATCCAAATTCTCCAGACGCAAGCATCCAATGCCATAGCAATATGTAAAGATCTGAGTGGTCAATACTTATATAAACAAAAATGTTATTTTCATCACTAAGTGAAAGATCATGTGGGTGATGATGATCAATTATTCTTTTTGATCCTATAGATCTATGTGCACCGTAATTACTTCCATAAAAATCAAAATCTTCAATTTCACCACTCGCTACATGACAACATCTTGTCAAGAAGTTACCATGTGTTGCACCCTGGAATAACAAAATTGGTAATGTCAAAGCCCTGCCTCTTTAAGAATATGTTTTACCCATTCTGTGTCCGCAAAGTAGTCTACAAACTTGCGCTTCCAGAAGTCTGGATCAATGTATGGAAATATCATTTCTATTTGTTCCGTGCTTAGTTTATCCAGTGCCGCTTGACCACTGTCACAGTTAAAAACAATCCATGCACTGATACGTCCTGTTACTATGTGTTGCACAAGAAGATTACTGTTTACATAGTTAAAGTAATGGTTGAACACACTAGTCTTTTCTTCTGCCCAGTTTTCCATAGTCTTGATACTACGCTCCAGTGCATCCTGTGTTGCTTCTTTTCGCAGATGTTCCATAAGATATTCCTGATATACAGCATCTTTGCACCAGTGATCTAATTTTTTATTGCTTTTGATTACCCAGTCAATAAACTTTTGGGTGTTAATTGCACGAATAGCAACCATGTGTCTTCCAAACTTTACAAATGCATTGTAGTATGGAGACTCACAAAAGTCACTGTATGTCTTAAACTTGGCACTGCCCTGACTAAGTTCATAAAAACGCAAGTATGCAGTCATACCCAGTTTTACTCCTGCTTCGTCCTCCTGTTGCGCACGTCGCTTGGGCTCACACAAATGCGCAGCCAGTGTGCTTTCCTTACGAAAACTCTTGCCACAGTATTTGCATATATAATCTTTTTGTTCCATACTATAGTTAATTATAGCATCTTTTACAATTGCTGTAAAGTGATTCATAGATATTTCTTCACTTCCTCGGCCCATGAGCTTTGGCAGTTATGGTTTAAATGAAATCCATCTTCCGAAAACCCGTTATTCTCTATAGCAAATTCATATGGTGTTATAGGAACATAGTGTGTGCGATCGAGCCTATCTAAGTAGTCTGTACACTGTCCTAGGCTTTGTTCTGAATAAACTTTTGTAATATCATATATGAATGTGTATTTGTATGGAATCTGTTTACTATTCAAATATTCAATGAACATTATTACGTGATACATATTAAGTTGACTAAAATACTTAGTACAGTCACTGGTATATACTGTTTTAAATATGTCTTTTACAGGCCCTGTTAGTTTATCAATAGCACCCAGTGGACCTCCTGATTGCACAAGATTCACATCTCCATACGGGCCCATATCATATCCTATAGGAAAACTAAAATAATAGTTGGCTGGGTGTTGATCTTGTGGTAACGGCACACTGATTCTATTCAATCCTGTAAACATTACAAATACACTATCGTAATCTGGCAACACATGTAAACCTGTTCTGGTAATCCATGCATTATCAACACCGCCTTTAGCAAACACTGTATAAGGTTCGTCAAACATAGTGTCATGCCAAATTGCTTGATCTCTGTCTGTATAACTACATCCAAGTATAAGTTTAGTCACCGTGCAACCTTTGCAGTTCTTTGATGTCCTTGTCAGTGTACATGTTCACTAGTATGTTTAGTTCATCTGTTTTTGCCAGCGGATGTAAATCTGCTATCTGTTTACGTTTTTTACTTGAATTGTTTTTGTCTTTTTGTTTGTGTCCTACCCATTGATGAAACTGTGTACCCATGCCAGGCGATACTGTGCATAGCAACTGCCACACAAGTTTTGGATGTCGTGCCAGTTCAAAGTAAGTGCAGTTAACACGCTGGTTGCCAGCCATTAAGTAGTATGCCTGTAGTTCACTTGAACCTTTGACTAAACTTACATAACGGTTCAGTAGGAAGGGTGCTAGTTGCTTCTGATGTTCGGGTGTAAGTCTATCATAAAAGCCATAGTCTTTTTTGTCTATGGCTGCAAGCACTGTGTTTAATGGCAGTTTACTCAAAATTCACTCCATTTGTGTATATTACATCAGCAAATGATAACACAAACATATGTGCATCGTCAAGTTTAGCAAACTCTATCCAAACAAGTTTATCCTCGTTTTGCATATCCCAGTCTAGATCTCTACGCATCCACAAATACTTCTTAATGCGATCCAGTAAATCCTGTTGTTTTTTACCATACTTGACTGCACCATAAAAGTCCATGCTCTGACTAAAACAAAACTTACGATAATCTGTGCGTAGTATTTTACCAGGCTCTATCAATAGAGACGATCTCGTTTTGTTTGTTGATTTCTTTTGCGCAGAAAACGCAACGGGGATTATCCACTTCAGACTCAATTGGAATAGCGAGGATCTGTCCTTGTTTGAGTTTCGGGAAGAACCATTTGACATCACTGTATATATCCACTATGTTTACTGGCATGTAGTCATGTCTAAAATCTCCAAGCGGATTAAACACAAATGCGTCAAATCCTCTATCATTCAAACTTGAAAAGTTAAGCATTTCTAAATCACCAATCTCACGATCACCTATTAGAATTTTCCAATCAACAGGCATGCGTATTTTATTACCGCCTACATCTAACACAACAGCAGGCGAATTAAAACTTTCTAAAAATATTAAGGGTATAAAAAAGTAATCCGGATCCGCTGGATTGCTGTTATCCAGTATTGCAAAACGAAGATCATCAACTTCGTCAGGTATATCATTCATTTCATATGCCGTATTATCCAGGGTAAGAATACGCATTAGTATACCTCAACGATTTTATCCGCAATGCCATACTTAATTGCTTCTTCAGCACTAAGCCATTTGTCCTCGGGCGGCAATAATACTTCTCGTATCTTTTTCTCCGTAAGTCCAGTGCATTTCTTATAGTGTTCCAGCATGCGTTCACTACTAAGTTCGAATTCTCGCATTGTAGCAAAAAGTTCATGCTCTTTGCCTCTTGAGCCCCAACTATATTGATGACTTAGGATACTTGTGTTGGGTGTTATTACACGACGTCCTTTTTTACCAGCCATAAATGTTAGCACACCGGAACTTGCTATAAGTCCTATACCCACAGTCTTAATTGGAATAGCACTGCCTTTCATTGTATCAATTAGTGCAAATGCAGCATGAACGCTGCCACCTGGTGAATTAATAATTAGTGTTAGTTCCTTAGGACGTTGGCGTTTAGGCAATAGATTCATTTCGATAATCCACTTTACAAGTGGTGAAGTAGATTTGTTATCGAATCCCTCACAAAAATATGCCATGCCTGAATTGTACATAGTTTGCCCAAACTTGGGCATGTCTTCTGTTTCTTGATCACTCATACTAGTTCCAATCTGCTTTCTCTACCGTAAATGGATAGTTTGCTTCCTTATAAAATGCTTTACGTTTTGTTAAATGTCTTTTAGCGTATTTTGCTGTACTTGTTATGTCCCAGATCTGTACAAAATCTTTGTCTTTAGCCTTACGAATGCCACGGCCAATGCTCTGTATGACTCGTACAAAACTTTTACCAGGCTCAACCAACACCAGATTAAAGATGCGAGGAATATTGATACCCACAGCCGCAACGCCGTAGGTTGCGATAATGACCTTTCCTTTAGCAGTTGATATCTCGTCATATTCTGCTTTTCTGTCTGCACCTTTTGTACTCCCTGATACAAAGACACTGTCTGGTATTGCAATCTGTAGTGCTTCTCCTGCACTTATACGATCCACAAGTATAAGTGTGTTGCCACTGTCCTTAATACTATTGCATAAACTGCCTATCCAGTCTATCCTGTCCTTGTTTCCCAGTAAGTATTTAAGCTCACTCTGATAATTTGTATGTGCAATCACATCAATCATTTGCACAATATTCACATGGCACTGTGCAAGCACACCCTTGTCCTGTAGTTCTTTTGCACTGATCTGATTTATTACAGGCCCAATACTACACACTATGCCTACGTTCTCAAACTTTTCCTTGGGCACTGTGCCTGTTAGTCCCCAGCGTATGGGTATGTGACTCATTACACCAGTTAGCAGTGCAGTCAGTGCATCTGCTTTAGCCATGTGTACTTCGTCAACCATAATACACACCACATCCTCTAGGAACTCTCCTATGCTTATGGGTGCTACATGATTCTTTGTATTTTTTAACAGTATGTTTAGACTTTGCCAAGTACATATGGTGTGTGTTTTACCGAACTCCTTACGGTCACCATAGTAAACACCCACATCCAGACCCAAGTTAACATAGTCTTCTTCCGTTTGTGTAACCAAACTTTTGTTTGGCACAATAACAATGCTTCTACCATACTGTTCAACACTAGCACTAAGTGCCGCAGTCATTAGTGTTTTGCCAGCACCTGTTGCTACTTCCTGCAAACTCTGTGGATTTGCTAGAAACTGATTTATAGTTTCAACTTGGTAGTCACGTAATATAATAGGCTCTCCTTCAGCAGGATGCCCCTTTGGCCACGCTACATTACTAAAACTATCTTCCTGTACAGGCTCTAATGTGTATTCGTTCTGAT
This sequence comes from Legionellales bacterium, assembly GCA_002722435.1. Taxonomy (GTDB): domain Bacteria; phylum Pseudomonadota; class Gammaproteobacteria; order Comchoanobacterales; family Comchoanobacteraceae; genus UBA7916. The sequence continues at coordinate 21,139 of PBLX01000009.1, forward strand.
ATTCACGCAAGTCATTTAGCGTAACATCATAGCCCTGTTGCTGTAGTACAGGAAGAATGTCCGGGAGGAGATTAATGTATGTACTCCCTCCAAGTTGAAAGAATGCTTTTTTGCCGTCCCAGCGTCCCAGTTTTACTGCGGGCAAGTAACGAGCATAGGGTACTTCATACTTGAACATGTTACTTAACTTGCGTCTAGTATCCAGATCAAGTCCTTCAATCTTTACGTTTACTTCATCTTTAACGTGTAGTATTGCAGGCTTCATATAATTTCTCTGCTATCCTTTTGTGTCCTTCTTGTAGTGGATGTCCACCAGTGCCTTGTGTTGTTCCCCAAGTCCATTCTACAAAACCAGTGTTTGGCCAACCAACAAATTTTTCTGAATCAACAAGTGTTGTGTATTGTTCACTATCAGTATAGCGTTCCTGATTATCAAATGCTGTACACATTATATAATCTATTTCGCGATTTTGCAAGAAACTCTGTAGTAGAATAACCTGTCTTAACCAACGTCTATATTCATGTTCTGGATTATTGTGAAGTGTGATATATTTAATAAGCTCGTGTCTATAAAGTAATTTACCTGAACGATCACCACTAAATGTTTTGCTATTACAGCCTGGCCAGATATCATAGGCACCCCATTCATCTGCGTGTTCCTGTCTACCGCAACTTGTCCAGGCCACTACTACTAGTTCAGGTTTGTGTTTAGCAACTGCTTGTATTGTTTTCTTAACAATATACTCATTGCCTATTCCAGGGCGACCTTCATTTATTAGTTCACAATCTAACTGATTAGCAAGTAGTATTGGCCACGCCTGTGTACTAGGATCTTCAAGTTCCTGTCCATATGTAAAACTATCCCCTATTGTGTATAGGATCATAGTCTTTGTAACCTTGTCTGAATATTTCCTATTAGACTACTAAGTCCATTACGCCTTTGTGCAGTAAGTAGCTCTTTTATACCTAGTTGATTTAGATCATCGCGGGTAATGGCTAGTGCTTCAGATAAACTAATATCACTAAAACAATCACATATTACACTTGTTATACCCTTAGTAATCATAGCATCACTGTCATAGTATACACGCACTATGTCCTCGACTAATCCTACGTCGATCCAGATTTGACTCATGCAACCTTTTACTAGTCTATCTTCTGTGCGTAATTCTACAGGTAAACTTGTTTTATTTTTAGCAAGGTCAATAATATACATTAATCTATCATTGCCTTCTAAAAAACTAAATTCGTCTCGCCATTTTTCTATTTTGCTCATTCTTCAGGTCCTGGATTTTCACTAAAATCGTTTGTTTTATCTTCTTCATATCCCATTGCTGGATTTAAACTGTCCGCATCAGGTAAAGGAGGTCTTTTTTGTGTGGCATTAGGCCATATTTCGCTAAACTTGCGATTGATTTCCAACCAGTATTCCAAGTTTTCATCCATATCACTGTCTGGTTGAATTGCTTCTGCTGGACATTCAGGCTCACACACACCACAATCTATACATTCATCTGGATGTATTACTATTGTGTTTTCCCCTATGTAAAAGCAGTCAACAGGACAAACTTCAACGCAGTCAGTATATCTGCAGTTTATGCATTTTTCATTTACTATATATGTCATGGAATAATCATATTTATATTATAACATAAAACAAGCGGGCAGTCTATTTCTAAACTGCCCGCCCTATGAACCGCGATCGGAGGAGAGAGAGGAGAGAGGAGCCGCGGTCCAATTCTATTAAATACGTTTCATACAAGTGCTTTCTGCAAGAGCACGCCAGTTGTTTTCACTTATCTTACGCAAGTCTGCAACCTTAAGTGCCATACGCAGGCTAACTTCACGGAACTTGTTGCAGTTGTCTGCTATGAAGTCAATCACTTCCTGCTCCTGTTCCTTACTAAAGTTGTATTCTGTAAACAGTGTTCCTGCACTTGCAATCTGTTTTACACGCAGTATCTTATCACGCATTGTATCCAGTGTAAGATCTAAATAATGGCAACGAGACTGTAGTGCTTCCAGATGATCCTGCAGTTTCTTACTGCGAACATTTTCGAATTTAATGTTTGTAATAAAGCAGGCACTGCCTTTAAATTCGAACTTCTCGGGTATGCCTTCACTGCGCAGTTTGTTGCTTTCTGCGTTCCAGTATATCATACGCTTCTTGCCGCTATCCAGTGCGGCTTTAAGAATGTTCAGTGCAAGGTCGTCCATAAGGACACTGTCACAGTCATCAAACACAAGCACGTTGCCTTTGTCTGAATATTCATATAGTTTAGCGTAAAGTCCTAGGGCAGTCATTGCGCCTTTTACTACTTCATATTTACGCTTGCTACCAGCCATATCGCCGAAAAGTGAACTCTTGTTAAGTTCTTCTTCTACACCGAAACTCTTTCCAACGCCAGGAGGGCCTGTAACTATAAGAGCTCTTATGTCACTTTTAACAAGACTCTTAGTCATCTGATCCAGTATCTCAAAACGTGTGCCTATTTCGCGCATACGCACTGCATCCTGTTGTGCAGTAAACTTTGGTTCGGCACTAGCAACTATATCTGCCTTAGCGCCTTCCTGTTTTACAAAAGCATCACGCTCAACATACTGTAGGTATACAGGATTATCTACACTTACACGAACTTTGCCAGCATTAGGACCAAAGCGGCATGTGCCGTCAACAGTAACAAAGCCACCGTCTTTGCCTTTAGCGGGTGTAAAATTTTTAATAAGGGGGAATACAGTATTTTCTACTGCTTGGTTGCGGTAACTGCCGCTTTTTACTAGAACGTATGACATGTCTCTCTCCGTGTCATTTATTAACTTACTCTTTAATGGTAACATCTATAGTATATATGTCAACCTTTTATTTGCAAATATTCATAACAGGTTTGCACACACTGTGCTTGCGCACGACAATCCTCCAGTGCATTGTGTGCAGTAAAGTTCATAGCCTTGCGAGGATCCTGTGGCATAAGTTGAAACAGTGTTCTTGAATCTCTAATGTTCCAGAAGTTCCAGGGTACATTGTGTCCAAACATACGCAGGAGATTTTCCAGTATAGTCATGTCAAATCCATAACCCTGTGCCCATACAACTTCTACGCCCACTAACCACTTTTGTAGATCTCGAATAAAATCTGCTACATAGGTTCTATTGTCATCTCCCAGTGCTTCCTGCCAAACTTCTGGAGGTTGTTTCCCCCACCATTCTACTGTTCTATCATCCACAGTTCTACCTGCTATTGCTTGCGTATCCGCATCCAATCTATAGTACATTTCACTGTGTGGATTCTCCCGTGTAAAAGGATCAAACTTTATTGCACCCACTGTTAACACAACTGCTTCTGGTTTTGTGTCCAGTGTTTCAAGATCAATCATACCATGTATAGCCATTAAAAAGCATCCTGAATTAATTCATTAATTTTTCGTTCTAAATCTTCATTTTCATTTTCAATAAACGCAATCTGTTCGCGTAGTTGTTCCACACGCTGTTTACGTTGTTCCATTATATCCCGAATTTCAGTTAACACAACTGATAATCGCTGGCTAAGTTCTTTTGCTTCGTCCACTTCTCAAACTCCTTAGGGCACCTTCTACTCTTGTGGGATATCCACCTAGGAATGTGCCTGCTTGTAAATCATTTTTAGATATGTACACTTTATGCATATGTTCTATATCGTCCCAACGCTCAAGCATTGTCTTTGCCATTGCATCAAAAAAGTCATCACTAAAGATAGGATCATCTTGTTTGTAATATGCATAACTTGCCATCAAGTAGTAGGGCACCATCATGTTTATATTTTCCGCAAATAATTCTGCGGCTTTCTGATCCAGTGTTGCTTTTTGTTTTGCGACTGCCATGTTCTTCTCCTCAAATTACTCTTTACAATAGCATATATACGCACACTGTCAACCTATTTCCCCCACAAATTTAAGAGATCCATTCTAAGTTCATCAATCATCTGGTAACCAAACTGTTCAAAGAAATAGTTTCTATTGTAATCTATTATGCCCCTTGTGTCCTCCCATATTTTTTGCATTTCAACTGCACTAAGTGGTTTACTTGTAAACGCATAATTACTGTCTATCATATCCTTCATACGAACTACATTGTCAAGTTCATCATATGCTTCGTCGAATAAAGAGTTGTATGTATAAAAATTATAATGACGAACGTGTTCAAGTGCTAGTCTATGCGCACACATTAGGAAAGGATGTCCTGCAACAATTGCATTAAAAGTTTTTTCTGTAATTATTCCATATTCTTCAGAGTATTGACTTTCACTTATAATAGTAAACAGAGCATTGTTATAGTTCTTACGCATAGCAAGTAAATTTGCTAGATTATCATATGTATCATCATATTCTTTAACACTTAAATTTGGATATTTAAGTTCTATGCCTTTTGTTTGTAAACTAATATTACCTAATCGATCATCTAAACTGCTCTGCAGTGCCGCGCGATGTGGCTTATATATACGCTGTGGACATACAAAATTATATTCGAAGTCCTTGTGTTCTGAAGAAAATGCTTCTCGCAGTACATCCTCAGCGTCCTTATAACTGCACCAAGTTTCATACTGGTGGCTGCTAAATTCTATTAATTTAAAACTGTTTTTAGACCAATCCTTCTTAATACCCAGTGGCCAAACTAGCACAATAATCTGATCCAGGGGAAATTCATTTTTCTTAAAATGCTGTTCAAGTTTTACAAGTTCACTGGGCCATTTACTATCCCTATGGTGTGCAGTAAGCATATCCTGTAAATTAAGTACTAGTCTGTATTCTGGATCTGCAAAATTACAAAACATTGTACTACGTGGTGCATGAACATCCCATCCGAATTCAGTGATAGGAAATTTAAGGGCGGCATCAAATATCTCCGCCCTTGGAAAAACTTCCCGAACAATATCAGGCCAATACTTATGCTTCAAATTCTGCCTCGATACCCTTAATGTGTTTGCATTTTACACGAGCAGGACAGTTACAACTAAAGCCATAATCTGTCATTTCCACTGTATAACGATCGCCTTTACTGCCAGTAACGGGCCACTGGACACCAATAAAAGGATGTCCAGATGTGTTAACTGTATCACTGCTGTGACTAAACATTATGCCGCAACCTTTCCAACAATCATTGACTTCTGAATCTTAGTGCGTGTTGAACCAAACGGTGTAGCACCAGGATCCATAACTTCCATGGTCTTGCGGTTAACTTTAATGACTTTGCCAGTCTTTTTAAGTCCGCCATACTCCCAAACAACAGTATCGCCCACTACAACACTGCGGGCCTTAATCTTACCTATATAGGTCATGTGCTTGTTAAAGCGATCCGCTAACACACACATTTCATCGCTGGACATAATTTTATTCATTGCATCAATAGCATTCTGTAATTCTGGTGACATCATTCTCTCCTTACACCTGACTTGCATATTCTGACCAAAACTCGTTCCACATCTCACTAACATATTCATCTACTTCGTTAGTAGTCCAGTGTGCAACTAAACGTTTATGGGGAACTACTTTCTGCATTGCTTCAGAAACATCTTCGCTTTCCTTGATAGCATTATACACTACCATATCAAACTTTTCTTCACAATCCATAACGTAACTTGACATTCCCATTTGCATCTCCTTATTCATCTTATAATTTAAGATAACACAGATACTATATATGTCAACTGTTTTCTGGCATTTTTCCTGTAATTAAGAACATTTTTTTCATAATGCATTGCACATCACGAGTAGTCCTAAAACGTGTCACAGTGGATTCCTGATCAGTGATACCAGGCATTTCTACTAAACGATCTTTGTAAAATACTGCCAGTTCAAATCTGTCAGGTTTATTTTGTTCATCTACAATACTTAATTTGTAGTCTGGACCAAAATTAATTATCCTTTGTTTCGGCATTTGCGGTATCATTAAGCCGCTCCTCAAAAGTTAATTTTACAAGTTCAACTTCATCTGCATTCTTATCGCGTGTCTTAACAAAACCACCTTCAATAAGCAATTCAATAGTGTTTACTATTCCGTTTGCAACACCATACTTGAATCCAAAAAATACTCCACAACCAGTGCCTACAACATAGGCAATTACATACCAATATATTGGTTCCATGTTTTTTCTCCATAAAGTGCCGCAACTCTAGCATTATAATCAGTTTCGTTGTTTGCAAGATTTGCTAGATGACATCTCCAAATACGTTTAGCGTCTGGATCTTGCACACGAAGCATTATAGTTGCAATACGTTCCGCACGTTTTTGTTGCACATAATTACTGTAAGGACCCATTACAATTCCTCCACAATGCCTAAAATTTCTGCGGCACCCAGTGCATAAGCACTCAATACAATCATTTGTCCAGGAACTTCAAATATAGGATAATCAACCATAAATGTTCCTGCACTCCATAAACAATAAACTCCGCCCAGTCGAAGCAAACTTTTGGCAATGCTAATATAAAAATGTTTACGACTTGGATCCATTGGTTCCATCTTTATTCTCCATCATTGTAAGCACCCAGTGCAGTTCTTCTGCAACCCTGTTGTACCATTGAGCATCATGCGGATCATGACACTTGTTAGATTCATCTATTAATTGTCCCATGCGTACACGAATATAGGCGGCGGGATCTTTTTTATTATTTCGCCTCATTGTATTAAAAATGCTAACAAACCAATGCCGAATACCCAGGGCCAAAGTTTCCAACCAAGTTTAAAGGCACTACTAATAATCATTACAAAAATAGCAACACTAAAAGCAAATGCCGCTATATGGATAATTAAATCCATTTTATCATACAGTAATTCAAATGTGCCTTCAGGCGTAATTGCTACTTCCATTAACGCACTCCCTGTACTGGACAAACTGTTTTTAAAATCTGAAACGGATTGTCTGACCGAAAAATATTACAAGTAAAGCCAGTATTTTTTGCCTTACGAACTGCTTCCTCAAGTGTCACTGCTGTTGCACAGGTGTAATGAAAATTAACAAGAAATACTTCGAAATTTGCCTTTGGTGCTTTTGCTAACATTATGCTATCTCTTTCTGTTGTAAACTAGGAGCAAGCGGAGTAAATCCAACATCAGCAACTGCAAAACGACTACCATTTTCATCTTCAATGATGTTACCAACACTAATGCTGTTCATCTTTTCAAAACGTGTAATACGATCCTCAGGACCAATGTTACCAACTTCAAACACATGATCTAGATCATCAGCAACAATTTCTGCTACCTTAGTATAACAATCATGCTTCATACCAATCACAACATTACCAAACATTGCTTCTTTGTAGGCTAGTGCCTTAACATGACAATCCCAACCTTCTTTGTTAATAAGGTTACTAAGGTCATTGTCAATAACAATCTGATAAACTGAAAAAATCTGTGGTCCGGATTTTGCAATTAATGTTGACATCTATCTCTCCTCAAAAACAACTTACTCTTTAAATTAACACATATATGATATGTGTCAACCTTTTTATTGCATTGGAAAGGCACTAAGTACAATATTTCCAACAATAAGAAAACTTATTAACGCAATCATTTATTTCTCCTCACTTTTTTAGGACGCCCTGGTCCTCTTTTCCAAACATTTAAAACCAAGTCTTCAGTTTACTTTTCATTTGACTCATCGAGTATTAACTTCTTGATTTTTTCCAGATGTTCTTTGTTGACCGCCTCATAGGATGGGTAACCCTTCTCAAAGACAGGTTCTATATCACTCAACTTATACCATGTAACTTCAAAGTCTGTGATGTTGTCAGCATTTATCTTTATACCCATTTATCTCTCCTCACTTTTTTTAGGACGCCCTGGTCCTCTTTTCCAAACATTTACAACCAAATCTTCAGTTCGTTCATTTACAGGACAAACTGTAACCTTACCGCCATTAGCAAAATATTCTGCAATGGCGTCATCATACGCCTTTTTTTCTTTAGTATCCATTATAGTTCCTTCTACAAATAAAGAGGACCTGTCCACTGGATGCAATATCCACCGTCCAGAATGTTGCCACGAGCGGCATTACGAGCAGGAGCATTCCAGCCAGCGGCTTTTAGGATATCTCCCTTACGAAACTTTTTGTCTTTGTCAGTATTAACAACGAATCCCCAAACACTTCCACCTTCAGTAAAGATTTTAATGTACTTGTTACCTTCTTTGAAAGAAATGCGCGACTTAAAACGAGTAAACATATCTTCCTGAACTTGGGTTTTTGGCTCACCTTTTGCACAACGATTCTGCCAAACATCATAATCATTAACAATATCTTCTAACAATTTTTCGATTTGCTGTTGCATTTGTCTCTCCTCAATTTCAACTTACTATATTAATATAGCACGTTTTAGACAACTGTCAACCTTTTTTTACCGAAATTAGTCTCATAGGGATCAGGTTTGCCGTGAAATACTACAATACTACAGTCTTTGGGCACAACATGTTTTTCGTTTGGTTGTAAATAGTCCTCAGGGTATTTAACATCAGGCCCTCCTACACGAGTCCCACCATGTAGTATTTCCCATTTATAACTCATTGCCCAATTGTGTGGCCACCAAACACTATCAGTTCTTTTCTTAAAATAATCTGTTACTAAATCCTGATCTCCTCTATAGGATCTAATAATCTTTTCTGGATTTTCGATGAATTTAAGATATAGATCTGCCACTGCGCTGGGCGTAAAACGCATGATGCTACTGTTACTCACTGGATAATCAGGTAGAAACTGTCTGTTAAAGTCCTGACATATACAGAATTTATCAGGTTCATAGTCCCAAAATTTATCTATGTTACGAATAATGATTGTATCAAGATCCATGTATAGCACAGGGCTAGTCCATTCATATGGTTGAAAAACTGCTATTTTATACCACCATAGTTTTCTTGGATCTCGAGATATAGGCCAGTCTGGCAAACGAATTATTCTAACACCCGGAAGTCCTATATCCTGATCAGTAAATACTGTTAAACGAAAGTCAGTACAATACTGGTGTAGATTTGTATATATTTGTTTGACATGCACGTTAGGATCAAACTTATCACCTGCACATACTAGTGCTACTTCTTTCATTCGTAACGCTCTATATCATCTTCTGTTAGTAGTTCGCTTTTGCCTTTCCATATTTCTATAATATGTGCAGGTTCATTTGTGTCATTACATCCTTGATGCCAGGTTCTAGCAGGAATATCCACAGGATTATGTATACTTAGATTAAGTATACTGCAACTATTGTGTGGATCACTGCCTGTGTGAGTTTTAACATATGCACTTCCGCTTACGAGATTCCATGTTTCTGAACGGTGTTTATGGCGTTGCATGCTTAGTTTACTATGAGGAGCAATAACCAGTTCTTTTACTTGAAAGCCCTTGCCCTTGTATAGGTTACGATAGTGTCCCCAGTCTCTGACAGTCTTTGGTGCTTTCCATTCTCCAAGTATCCAACTACTGCTGTTTATTTTATCTGTGCCTCCAACTCCAAATACAAATTGTATATTGGGTGCATTAATAAAAAAATTTTGTTCGGGTGTAGTGTCTTGCTGTCTATCGCCACCATTAGCAAATATAATATGTTCTGCACCTTGACTTAATGCTTTGTGTATAGCATCGCATGCTGTGTCATCTGTATCCTTAAACTCTATAACACGATCTACCATCCATAGATTTCTAACAATCATACCACGTTCTTCCCAGGGCATAAAGTGTTGACCTTTCTTACGAGCAAGCCAAGCGTCACTGTTTAATCCTACCCAAAGTTTGTCGCCAAGTATACGAGCTGCTTTAAAATAATTAATATGTCCTGAATGAAGTGGATCAAAGCCACCTGTTACTAAAACTATCTTGCTCATAGAACTACCTGATAAATAATATACGCACTTTATTTATTATACAGGATTTTCGAGTAATGAACAATATATACGTTGGCTGGGATAGCCGAGAAGATATTGCATACCAGGTATGCGAACATTCAATACTAAGACGCACATACAGAGAATTTGTAAATGTCATACCCCTCAAACAAAATGACTTACGAGAACAAAAACTTTACTGGCGTGAAGTTGATAAACTTGCTAGTACAGAATTTACATTCACACGTTTTCTTATTCCACATCTAAATGGATACAAAGGCCTAGCAGTATTTTGTGATAGTGACATGGTATTTCTAACTGATGCACATAATCTATTCCAGAACGGATACAGGGACGAAAGCAAAGCAGTTTGGGTTGTAAAGCATGACTATAATCCTCCTGAAGGGCTAAAAATGGATGGACAACTACAACTACAGTATCCTCGTAAAAACTGGAGTTCGTTCATGATATTCAACTGTGAACATCCCAGTTGTCGTAACCTAGATCTGGAAACTGTTAATAGCCAAACAGGCGCATACCTACATCGCTTTGAATGGTGTGATGACAGTGAAATAGGTGAACTGGGTTGTGAATGGAACTGGCTTGTAGGACACTACGCAGAGCCCACTGACGGTACACCAAAAGTATTACACTATACAGAAGGTGGTCCATGGTTTGAAAACATGCGTGACTGTGAATATGATCATGTATGGAAAAAGGAAGTAATTAATCTTTATAGTTCATGATTAGTGTACGCGAAGCATTTGATTCTGAAGGTATAGGTGTATACAACAACCTACAGATACTGGACTTTACCAGTAAAGTAGAATGGTTTGTGCAGGGCGAAGATGTTATACCCTATCATCTCGGAAAAAACCTAACATTTCTAAGTAACAAAATAAAACCAACACCTCCCAGTGTAACACGCACTATACCTGGTACATTCTTTTATTGGTATACATTTCCCACTATGAACTACTATCATTGTATTAATGATGGTGTAGGTCCACTATACAACTATTTTTTACTAAAAGATCGTATACCGGATATAAAATTTATTTTAAATGCTCGTCCTCGCAAAGTGGAAAAACATCCTCCCTTTGTTACTGAACTGCTAGATCTCCTGGATATTCCCTATGAATTTTCAGATCAGACTGCGCAATATGAACGTGTATACTTTAGTGATACACTGTGTAACGAACGTGGCACAGGCAAACGTAAACCGCCTGATAATAGAATATACAGTATGATAGAACGCTTAGTAGGGATAAGCAGAATAAGATATCCTGATGTGCCCGTGCATGACAGTGTATATTTAAGCAGACGTGCTCACGCTAATCCGCAATACAATACACACATTATAGGTGAAGATAACACAGTAAAACGTGGATTAGTAAATGAAGATTTGATTGTGGATATTCTAAAGGATATAGGATTTACAGAAGTGTTTGGTGAGAATTACAATTTAGGTGAAAAGATCAGTATGTTTAGCAAAATGCAAAAATATATTAGTACAGCAGGTGCTGGTGTTACTAACTGTCTCTGGCGAATAAACGAACCTCTCAGTGTAGGAGGAATACATACACCAGGTTTTCCGTTTCCCAGTGAGGATCACAACAGACATATTGTTGCACAAAAACCCTGGATGCAGAATTGTAGAATAAGATTATATCCCGGAGAAGTTCGTTTTGAAGATCCACAACCTGTAAAAGGTTACAATCATCCCTGGTTAATTGCTAACACCCAGGAGTTTTATAACTGGGCAAAAACTATTTGACACACAAATAATAGGGTCTGTGTTCAGTCTGTCCGGGCATGCGTTCAACTTGGTTGAATAATTTAAGTGCATTTTCATAGAACAGTGCTTCAGTATAACCAGTATCCATAGTCCACTTGTGTCCTTTACTGTCCTGTTCAGTGGGCACTTCAAACAGTATTGTATCTGCTTTGTCCGCAAAGTCTTTAATTAGCCTATACATGTCCATGTATTTTTCTGTGCGATTGTATAGATGATGTATTACATTAAACACTGTCATAAACTCATACACACCGTCCCGCCACTGTTCCAAGTTTGTGTGTTTGAAAGTTGCTAGACTTGCACTGTGTCTTGCTTTAATACTCTCGCACACTGCTATGTATTCCATGTTATAGTCAACACCAACAGCAGGTATGTCATATTCCTGCGCACACACAAACACATAGAATCCTAGATTGCTGCCAAAGTCTGCATAACTTTTGGGACTCACACTATGAAATATACGATTAAAATCCTCGAACTTTACTCGTGTATCAACCCAGGGACGTTTATGCCCAGGGTTGTTGATAGGCAAAACTTGTTTATCACTAATATCATAGTTCTGATAACCTCGCACCTGCGTTACGCTACTATCATGTCCACCAAAAGTAATACTCTCTATATCTGCTCGTTCAAGTGTGGTTAGCAATTATATATCTCCCTAGTTCTTTCCAAGTGGTTTGATCGTCCCAGCGGCGATCTTTAAAATTTTCAAATATATCCTGTGTAAATCTACTCTTACATAAACGTGGCATAAGGTACATAATCTCAGGAACCATTTGCTTTCTTACTTGTAACATGCTGGCATATATATCTGCTGTGCTATCAGGCTGTGCATGAAATTCGTAGTTTAATAAAAACTGACACATTATAAAATCACTATTAGCAATTACTAAATTTTCCTTATTTTGCAAAGGCGTTAGGCTTAGCACTGGTGCATTTTTATATTTGCTAACAACCTCATCGAAGTTAGGACATCGTAACATGCCTGCACCACCATAGTCTACCCATCTTAATTTTTTATTATCGCTCATAAAATTTCTGCCGTTGTTGTATCCCAGGTCCCAAAAAACCATACCAGTGTTACGAATACACCAGTAGTTCATATTACAAATACTAGCCAACATGTGGTGTAGTTCTTTAAGTCCTGGCCTTACATGTTTGTAAGGCTTACGTGAATAGTAGTAGCAGAAAGTATCTTTAACAGTCTGATCTTTAATAAGTGGGTGTGTAGCAATACCATTTTCTCTAGCCTGAAGCACTAGAAAATTGAAAATTTTTGTGTTCTCTACATAGTGTTGTGCATAACCACTAAGTATTTTAATTATATGATTCTTAGTATTATTTGTTCCTCGTTCAATAAATTTGTGTCCTAAAAATGTATATCCATCCTTACCTTGTCCAAGATGTTCAACAACATGCCAGCCATATGCAGCAATTATCTGATCATTATCATCTTTTGCAACTTTACTTGCTACTTTATATGTAACAATTTGCAGTGCTAAACTTGGTTTACTTAGATAATTCTGCACGTATGTTATAACATCATCACGTTCTTCCTTAACAAGATCTATATATCCAGGAATATCCTGAACATTTTCATAGCAAAGTATATCTGTTCTAGTATCCACTGTAGTTCTCCTGTAGCATTACCCAGGCCTTTCCATCCTCTATTTCCTTCATTTTCCATTGATTATATGCTAACCAGTTAAGTAGTGCTTGTCTATTCTGAGGTTCAGTATTAAAACAATTAGGCATAACAGTATTAACAAAATCCGCTAAACTAAAACTAACTCTTGTACAACAACTGTGCTCGCTTGTTATTACGGGAATGCCTTTTAGTGTTGCCTCAAGTGCTACCATACTATTGTAAGCAATAACGCAGTGTGCATCTTCCAGTGCTTGTGCTAGTGTTCCGTCTTGACTGTATTCACGTAATTCTAATAGGTTTCCTTTGCCGTCAACTATAGGTTCTTTAGGCTTACGTCTAACTACTATGCGACTGTGTTCACTTTCAGGTAACATTGCTTTTAGTGTTTTTACTACTTGTTCTCCCCAGTCCTGTTCTTCATTGTAGAACCAACTTACTGCATGAGTAGGAGGACAAACTACAATTGCACTTCCTCTCTCACTGTTGGATTTCCATGGTTCTTTAACATAACCATTGTTTTTATGAAATCCTTTCCATCTAACAGGCTTGACATCTTTAATTGTAGTGCATGCATGTCCGTTTTTTGTAATACGCATCCAGCCTTTACCGCTGTAGCCAGGACTAAAATATGCATGATCCATGTAATAATAATCTAGTCCTCGAAGTTTTGCTTGTTTAAGTAGTAGTCCTGTTCCTCGTAGTATGCCCAGTGTTGCTATTGCATCTACACCCGATTCTAGTTCGTCTGGCATTCCATTTTCAATGTAGTGTTGAATACTTCTATGTTTTACTTCCCACTTGGGCCTATGTTCAAAGAAAGGATCATTGTTTGCTTTTACTGCTCCCCTAGCAAATGCTACTGTGAAGTTCGTTGTTACTCTTCTACTGGTATCATATACAAATAATTTAGGCATGTAATATCTCGTATGCTAATCCTGATGCAATTTCATCCTGTGTAAACTGACTGTATGCAAGGTTATTAAACCATTGTTGTGTGTCTATACGTTTTGGATTTTCGATTTCGTCTAATCTCGTACTACTTATATTATTAGCAAAACTATCTGGATGACAAATGGTTGGGATGCCCAGTAGTTGTGCTTCTAATGCACATAAACTAATACAGGTTACCACACAATGTGCATCCTGTGCTTGTTCCGCAAAAGGAATAAGTGCGGCAGCAGGGCCACTAGTGCCTTTACCTCTGGGTTTGTAACGAACTTCAATAGGCCTATCAGTGTTTTTACGCAAACCTAGTGTAATCATTTGCACCCACATTTTTACATCCATGCCAGTAATCCATCTTGTCATTGTTTCACTACTTGGACATATTAATATTTTACTGCCAGTGCTATACTGTTTAGGTTCTACTTGCCATTTACTAAATCTATCACTTGGATAATCCTTAACGTGTTTGTAATGTACACTATTTTTACTAACACGCCAGTAAAAGTCTTGATCTGGATTCACTGCTTCTTTTAGTCCGTTCCAACGTCCATAATAGGGCATATCCCAGAAGTACCAATCCTTTTTATTTTTTTTAAGAGTATTAATAGCCTCTTCATTGTTTTCAATAAACCCCCAAAAATGACTAGTGTCAAGGGGTATGTCTTCTTTGCGATAATAGGGAAAACTATTGGGCCAGCCTTTTAGGAGGCAACGCATTACCCAGTTACATTTACTTTCAACATTTTGAGTATTATAATATAAGTGTGCCGTCATTGTTTCTTTGATAGTCTATAAAAGTTCCGTTATTGTTCCACAGTCTTAAGTTGTCTGTTGGATACTGTTTTGCTAGTTGTTCTAGTGCAAGTGTAACTGTGTTTGCAGTAATAGTTGAATCAACAAATTTAAGTGCCTGTAAAACTGGTTGCATATCTACTGACTTGCTAGATTCTGAACAACTTATTACAAGTTTATCTGATTTCTGTCTCGCTGTTGCTATAAGTTCAACATGTTCTGTAATTAGAGGATAAAAGTCTCCGTGTATTACGCCTATAGTTTTTGGTCTTACATATCCAGAAAGAATATTTTCCAATCTATCCGTAGGCATTGCAGAGATATGTGGTTGAAGTTCCTGATAATATTTGGATTTATAACCTCTACTTAGATTAACAAGTTCAACACCTTTTGTAGCAAAGGATTCACTTAATTTACACATTGCTTGGTTTATGCCCTTGCGTTGTCCCTGTTGTACTTTAGGGCCACTTACTTTATAGTCCCAAGCATTTGCCTCAAAGAAATAAGGATTACGAGTGTAATCTAGATCCATGCCCAGTAAATATATTTTCTTATATCCCATAAAGTAACACAGATACGCCATGTCCAGTGTAACACTGCCAGTTTTTCCTATTCCTTCCTGCAAGTCGTCCGGAATATATCCGCTTTTTCCGCCTCGTTCATTGTTGCCCTGTAGTTTACGTTTAGAATAAACATAAACTTTGTCCTGATGTGGTGCATATTTTTTATATTCACTACTATCCCAGATTAGATCACTGTAAAATTTAGGTATATAATCCAATCCATATGCTTTCATTTCGTCAATATGTTCTATCCAACTTGAAAGTCCTGTATAGCAAATGCCATTTGCTTTGTATAATAATTGCATCTCCAATGCTTTCCAGGCTTTATTACACAAAAAAACTATTTGACCAGACAGCAAATCTAGTGGTTCATCTAATAAACTGGGACTACCGCCTACAATAAATGCTGGCAGTTTTTTCTCTACTTCTAATAGTGTATTCCAGTTAAGTCTTTCAGGCATCTAGCCGCCTCTTGATTTACTTTATAAAATAGTTTACAGTTATTCTTTTTTCAGGTTCCCAGTGTCCATAGTCGTGCCAGGTTACTCCGGGTATTCCTGAAAATATAAATGCACGATTTGGCTTCCATGCAACCTGTTTGACTAGTTCTTTGTTTTCATTGTAAAGGAATGTTCCGCTGCCATACTGTGGTGCAATGTAAACAACTGTGCTAACTTTCTTCTTTGCATGTTCATCATGTATGCCAAACATGTATCCACGTTCAGGATCTGGCACACATCTTGCTATTTCACAGTAACTACTACCATTAGGTTCATTTTTATTATATGTTAAATGCTGTTTAATAAAATCTATTCCAGTATTGTCTTCAAAATAATTAATAATTTCCTTATCATAAACACGATTAAGACGTTTATCATTGCTAGACAAATTAAGTATTTTTTCTATTAAGGGATCTGTAAAAAAATTATCTATTACAAGATGTTCAAAAGGATATGTATATTTTTGTATTTCCATTATCTAAAATCATTCAGGCTAAATTTTGTGCCATTCATATGCATTTCTGATCTTCCACTATTAGTATACACTAATGTTTCAGGATCGTCAATTAGAAAGTCACAGTCTTTGCAGAAGTCTGGATAATTACCAGTTCTATGTTGTTCTCGTAATTTTTCATAAAGTTTACCGGTCATTATTTCTTCCACAGTATTTTCACTAAAATGTCCAAGTACTGCTTCGTCGTCTCTGCCCAGCACTTGACAGCAGGGATGCACTGCACCTGCCTTACCATCTGTACCGCCTGCACGAATTACTATATCTGGACTGAAAGGTCTTCCACATGTCTTAATTTTTCCGGAACGTTCATATTCCGGATTATATATTCCGCTCCAGTTGTGCATTTTCCATATCTCTGTGTGTACTCCTGCACTTTCAACTATTTTCCTATATTCTGAAACTTCATGTTCTATGTTATCATTATCCAAAACAAGATGATAAGTTGCAACTTCAGTGCTTGCGCCTGTATCACGTACATATTGTTGCATGCGATGTAGATTGTCCACAACCTTTTCAAAGTTTGTGCTATTCATCCATTGTAAATATAGATCAGCATTGTATCCTATTATACTAAATCTGTAAAAGTCAAGTCCAGCATCAACACAATCCTCCATAAACTTGCCATGCATTTTGAATCCGTTGGAAAATATGTATGCTTTAGCCTTGTATTTTTTAACTATTTCAATATAAAGTGGTAAGTCTGGATTTAGTGTGGCTTCTCCACTGCCTTCAAGATTTACAACGTTGAGTCCACCAGCACTAGCACACTGCTTTACTGCTTCTTCAAAAAGATCAAGCGGCATTTTCTTTAGCCAGTTTTTGCCTCTAGCGCCAGTTTTACCTTCAGATGTAGTTTGTGGACACATTGCACATGTGTAATTACATCCTCCATTTATTTCAATGACTGCTCTATCTATTTCAAACATAAGTATTCCCTTCTATATTTATTGAAGGGTATCTATGTTTCGTTCCAGTTTACATACACTGTCATTGTTTATGAACTGTTCGTCAATGTGTTTATGTAAACACACCCACCATGCAACATGTCCACTACTGGGCAATAGAGTTTCGTAAGGATTACGCATGCGATATCTTCTATGCATTATCACATGATCCGCAGCAAATCTTTCAGTTACACCAACACGTGGACCCTGTCCACTTCCATAACCTATTACAAAATCATTAAAATGGGCACTTTCCAGATCACGTTGCCAGTTGTGTTCATATAGCACAACGTCCGGACGTACTCTAATTATCATATCATAGTGTTCAGGTACCTGTTGCATGCAGTGCCAATGATTATACACTTGATATATTCGTTCGTGAAAACGTTTTCCGCTATCAAGTTTACGTGTAAACCATATACGAGTAGGATTGTTTGGCGGCAAACATGCTATCCAAGTATTAAATGCCAGTATAAATGTTTCCATACTGGGTAGTTCGGGTATGGGTGTGTCTGCCCAGGTGTGTTCAAACTGATCATAGGGCAGATATTTGCGTATACTTTCCATACAAAGTTCTGTATTGCCCCTAAATTCTCCGCTTATGCAGACTGCGACATCCATGTGCAAAACTCCTCTGCCCAGCGTTTATAGTATATATGATTAGGATGCGTATCGTCCCGTGCAATCTGATACTTCTGATCTAGGAGTACTTCGTCATGCATGCCAGTGTCTGGTTTGTAATAGTTCAACATATTAATTTGATCTCGCAATCGTTGTATCTCTGGCTTGTCAGTTGTTTGTTGCATGTGTCCATGCACACTATTATATAGCCAGTAGCGATTTTCTGGCAAATGATAACTTAGTTTATGAGTCATTGTAAGTTGTATTAACAGTATGTTATAAAAACTCCAGTATGCAGTTGTTTCTAATAGATCAACCTTTTCAAAATCACTATCCCATGTTTTTGTAATAAACCAATCCTCAGGTATTTTAGGACCTTGGTTAAATGCGTTCTGTCTCCATTCGCTGGGATTGTTAAATTTTTTGCGTATTTTATTCTGATTGCGTGGTTCAGTGCGCACTGCCTGTAGTCTTAAGTTGGGCGGTAATCCTATAAGAAATATATCGTCACGTTCAAACTTATAACTGTGTAGTCTCCGTAGTACACCATCTAAACTTAATCCTGGACTAGCAATATTAAGTTCTTCAATGCCCATATATTTAGCAACTAGGGTGCCTGGACTTATGTGTTTATCAGCAAATGTTTCATATTCGCTGATAATGTTTCCATAACTAAAACTACATCCAACATTAATAAGTCGCACTAGTGTGATCTTTCTGTCGCACATCTACATTTGTTTGACTATATTCGCCTTTTAGATCATCCACTATATCATTTACATATCTTCCCTGGAACGGAATCTGAAACGGCTTATCTGACGTTTTAGTGTACGCAGTAACAATACTAACATTATGAGCTTTGCCTTCGCGATTATGAAGGGCATCAAAATGCTTTTCCAGATCACTAATAGGATTGCGAGGCTTCTTTTGTTCATAGTATGTCCAACTTTCCAAGTCCGTAGGGCAATCCACATACTTGCCCGTGTTCTGTGCTAACCACATGAACTGCCAACGATATCCATTTGCGGCTGCAATATCTCTAAACAGTTGTGGATGAAAACTATAAAAACAGTGATTGAACCAGGGTGCGAACGGCAGGACATTTATCATAGTACCGCCTGTTTTACACAAATTGTGCATGTTTTCAAACACTGTGCGCTGATCAAATATATGTTCACCAGTGCCGTTGTTTGTGACATAATCAAACTGTTCTGTATAATTATACTTGTCCTTTAATATAAAATTAAGATCCATAGCAATACTACGCAGTTCAGTGTTAATATCAATAGCAAGATAGTCTACAAATCCTAAATCTTCAAAGTACTGCCATACAAACTCCGTTGGTCTTCTGTGTATTCTTCCGGATATCTTTTCACATTCACTTAACCACTGTTCGTTGTATCTGAATCTCTGGTTTCCCCATTCAACAACTGTTGCACTGCCCACTGGAAAACAATCACAACGTGCTAGTTCTGCTGTTGCAAGTTGCATAATATTATTAAAAGCCATTGATAAGTTCCTCTACTTCTGGAAACGTTTTTGCAAAATTTGTATTTCTATATACGTCATGCTTGTCTCTCATTGTTAAAAAACGTTGATAGTGTTCGCTACTGTTGTTTGTTTTCATGTATTTGCCCCAAGTCTTAACATCATCATGCTTGCTTGTATCTAAATATTTCGCTATACTTGTGCGTACAGGATCTGTATAAACACAGGGTCTCATGTGGCTAGGGTTGTGCGCTCTACCACACCAGGGTTTGGGTAATCCTATATCACTACACCATGTAAAAAATTCATCAAGATAATATATGTTGTAAGCACTTACAGTGTGACTAACACTCAATTTAATGTTGTGTATATTTTGCTGTTCTAAATATCTATCAACGTTTTCTAATAGAACTGTATTCTTTGCTGGATATCTTATGTATTCATATCTGTTACCTACGCCATCTATACTAAGTTGTATATCTATCTCCTTAAAGTTTTCCCACAAACTCCACCATTTACTGTCAGGATATACCTGTGTGTTTGTTGTATAATGCAGTGCCATATGTTCGCTTTGTCCACTGTCAACATATCTTTGCAATAGTTCAAGTTGCTTATCTACTTCACTTAGGAAAGGTTCACCGCCCGGTATGTCAAAATGAATTGCGTTTGGCAATGCCCTATATATGTCCTCACTAGTCATATTGTTTATTACTTCGACTGGAGGTTTGTCAATACCATACAAATCTCTGTATTCTTTTCGCCAACGACTACTAGGACCAGGATTACAAGTAATGCACTTTAGATTACATGTGTTGCCAAAAGCAATACTTGCTGTTATAAATCCTTGATCTTCTGTGTAATTATCATAGGCTTCTTGCCAACGTTCATAGTCTAATAGTCTTTTACTCTTAATGCCACTTTCTTCTTCTGTTTTACATCTTACGCAACCCTCTGGCCATTGGTTGTCTAACATTTGCTGTTTTATTTTTTGTAAATTTTTACTCTTTACATAGTCATGAATTGTGTTTTTAGTAATATTCATGACTTCGCTATTAGGCACTTCATACTTACAGCAAGGCTGTATATTACCACGTGGTGCTATATCAATATTTGTCCAGGGTATGAGACATAGGGGTTGCATTAGTTGTCGTTATTATATCTTAATAGGTGATAGTATTCTCTACTGCCACTTGGTCTTGCTTGTCCGTGTTCAATAATTTTAAAATGTTTACTAAATGCTTCCAGCATCCGCTCAGTATGTTCTTGATTGTTAGGACGATTAGCAAGTTTCTGTGTTTCGTGTATAACTATACCATCTGGCGCCAATAGTTGCCAGTATGCTTTTGCAATCTGGTCTTCACTAAGTCCACCAAAGTCACGTAATTGTATACTCACCGCCAAACTTAGTAGTACATCAAATCTAGTTGCTGAAATCCTAGTGTAGTCATTAAACGTGCCTCTATACCATTTAACATTATCTGGTTTTTTGTTGTCCTTA